>JBHENS010000001.1:0-63298 GCA_046261955.1 Nitrososphaeraceae archaeon
CATTGGAACATGTATCAGTTGAAATAGGCGTTTCGGCAATAATTCTCTCGGTAGTAATAAGTCCAATTGCCGGTGAAATGCCAGAAAAAATATCATTGATGCTACTTGCCAGAAAGGGTGCGCAGGGGGTATCGATTGCAATTGCCAACGTACTTGGATCAAAGATCTTAAACAATACATTATTACTTGCATTTGCGGTATTTGGAGCCATCTATCACAGTGGCCTCAGCGCTTCTATAGATCGAAGTGAGATTTTATCACATCAAATGATATTAGCTACAGTAGTTACGTTTATTGCAGTTGGTTTATTATTTAGAAGAGAAATCGGCATAAGGACAGGGTTTGTACTTTTGGTAATGTATATTGTAAGTATTGGATCGCAATTCTTTATGAATTCATAACCTAGTCAAAGCTGACTCTAGCTTGTCCTGATTCCCATAAAGTAAATCTCATTTGTTCGATGATTCCGCAGAAGGGTTAACTATATGGATCTTTTGCATCTTCGGATTTGGTACTATTACTACGATCTCCCAGCAGAACAGTAAGATCCAAATAAGTCTGGTTTCTAATAACAGTCAGATTTAGCTTCTCTCCGGGCCGTTTATTTTCATCTATATATGATACCAGATCCTCCATATAAGTAACGTTATGACTGTCAACCGCTGTAATTATGTCATTGCCATGTTTATCACCATATTGATCGGTAGTACTACCACGAAGTCCAGCATTATCAGCAGGTCCATCCTTAATTATTGAATCAACATAAACTCCCTTGAAGTCTCTACTCAAATTTTCAAAATTTTCTGTCAATATTGATGTTAAAGTGCTGGCAGAAACTCCCAGCCAGGGATGTGTGTAATTTCCCTTGCTAATAAGTACAGGTGCGATTTTAGATATAGTGTCTGAAGGAACTGCCAAACCAATTCCAGAAAACCCTCCCGAATCTGACAGAACACCTGCGGTGTTCATTCCAATTACTTCTTCCCTGATATTAAGAAGAGGTCCTCCGGAATTACCGGGGTTAATCAATGCATCTGTTTGTATCACACTAGGAATACTAAATGGTGAACCTTCCGTTGAAATCAATCGTCCTTTCTGACTTACGAAGCCAACAGACATCGAACCTGCAAGTCCATAAGGATTTCCTATAGCGATGACTTGATCGCCTACTTCTACTGCAGAAGAATTTCCAAGTGTCAATGGACTAAGCTGTCCTGATATATTTTGTGAAATCTTAATCACAGCGATATCATTGAAAGGATCGCCACCTATGACAGTTGCCACGTACCTATTTCCATCAATGAAAGTAACATCTACCTTCTCAGAATCCCTTACTACGTGATGATTAGTAATTATTCGCCCCTCCTTATCGAACACAAATCCGGATCCTAGACTGGTAACATTTTCGTCTCCCGGGGAATCAGGAGAAGATGGTTTATTTTCTCGTGTTATTTGGACAACTGATCCTTGTACATCTTTGAAGATTTTGCTAATCGAAACTAAGCTGGAATTTTTCTCATTTTCTGTCTGAGCGAAAATTTCCAATTTTTCTAATTGGAAAAATATACCTGGGATTATGAAGGCAATTGCTAATATGAGCATAAATACAGGTTTGTTCATAAGAAAAACCCATTAATGAAATCATATAGACTTTTCTATCGACTTATTTCCAGAAGGTATTTGAAATCAAATACGAACAATCTTTAAAAATGAGTTGGTCATCTAAGTTGGTTTCCTGCCTACGAGTAGTTCATTTGGTTCAATTGGATAATAAAACGATTGGATTGATAAGGATATCCCATTATCTCATATCGGTCTTTTGGTAATTTTCAGTCAACTTTATTTTTAGTTCGTCTAACTGATCAGATGCCCACTTAACAAAACCATCAGTCATTTCCTGGGGTATTTTTCTTTTTTCAGCGAGTACTAGATAACCTTCAAAGATCTTCGCATATATAGTATTACATACCATCATGTTTGCCAATGCATCAGAAACAAAGTCATCGCTCTTACTCTCTAGAAAATTCCTCTTAAAAAGATCCAAAAGGGTCTTAGTGCGTCTATCTATCTCATTTTGATCCATTCTATTAGTCAATGTGAATTTACTCATAATCCAACACAGTTACCTTGACATTCAATTATTAAAATATTCATACATGAAATTTCTTAATTTGTAATTAAGTATCGTATTTGGGTTGGCATCAATCTCGATTATTGAAAACAGCAATTTAATATAATTAGTAATTTCACAATTTGTAATGTTTACTCGAATTGTTTCATTTCTTCCAAGTGCAACAGAGGTTCTTTATTTGTTGGAATGTCAGGATTCATTATATGGTGTTACCCACCAATGTAATTTTCCTTCTGAAGCAAGAAACAAGCCTCAGGTCATAAAGTCAGTTTTTGATTCCGAATCAATGACAAGTTTACAAATAGAAGAAAAAATCCAGGAACTTGCAAAGTTACAAAATGATTTTTTTATAATAAACTATGACATGTTGAAAAAAATACAGCCGGACCTTATCATATCTCAGGGATTATGTGATGTATGTTCACCTCACAATAAAGAATTGGATAAAGTAATTCAATTCTTGGATGATAAAACGGATACCCTAGTGCTTGATCCGCATACAGTCTATGATATATTGCAAAATATTATAGATATTGCTAAGAAGGTTGGGAAGGAGACTGAAGGTTTAGAAATTAAAACTTCTCTGATAAAAAGATTTGAAAATATTGCTACAGCGAGTAAAGATAAAAAACCAAGAGTAATTTGTCTGGAATGGTTTGATCCATTTTACATATGTGGACACTGGGTTCCTCAAATGGTAGAAATCTCTGGAGGCATCAATGGAATCAGTAAGACTGGAGAGCGTTCTCATAAAATAGAGTTATCCCAAATATCTCAGTTCGATCCTGACATAATGATTCTTCTACCTTGTGGATTTAACCTTGATAGGATATTGCAAGAATACGGGTCTCTACAAAGAAATCCAGATTGGAATTCTTTAAGAGCGGTTCAAAATGACATGGTATTTGCGGCAGATGCCCTGTCGTATTTTAGCAGACCCAGCCCAAGAATCATTACTGGTATTGAGATTCTCGCCAAAATTATCAATCCACATTCATTTGCAAATTTGGTTGTTCCAATAAACTCGTACTGTAGATTGAATAAGGAATCTCATTAAATAATCAAAAGAAAACAAGACTATCGTTACGTTAAGGAAACTTCGATATAAACATCGTCGGGAATTTTCAATCGCATTAATTGTCTGATTGATCTATCGTCTGCGCCTAGATCTATCACACGTCTGTGAATCCTTAGTTCATACTTATCCCAGGTATTGGTACCTTGCCCGCAAGGCGATTTTCTCGTAACGACTTTCATCTTCTTAGTTGGAAGTGGATGTGGCCCTCTAAATTTAATTCCATTTTTTTCGCCTATTCCTTTTATCTCATGGCATACATTTTCTAGCATAACGAGATTGGTACTTGTTAATTTAATACGGGCTTCCTGAGTCATTAACAGGCTCACTTTTTGGCACTTGGGTCGTATTTTTCTATAATAGACTTTACGACACCAGCAGCTATTGTTGTTCCCATATCTCTTAACGCAAATCTACCAATTTCCGGAAATTCTTTGAATGTTTCTATAGCAAGAGGTCTAACTGGTTTTATTCTCACAATTGCTGCATCACCAGTCTTTAGAAACTTTGGTTTTTCTTCGACAGCTCCACCAGTTTTTGGATCGATTTTGGCTACAAATTCAGACAGGGTGGCTGCAACTTGTGCAGTATGGGCATGAAGTACAGGTGTATATCCAGGAGCCATTGCTGTAGGATGGTGAATAATTATTATTTGTGCTTCAAATTCTCTTGCAGCATTGGGTGGATTGTCTACAGGTCCAATCACATCTCCGCGCTTGATTGATTTTTTATCCACACCTCTGAGGTTGAACCCAATATTATCACCAGATTCTGCAGATTCCATCTGGGTATGATGAGTTTCTATTGACTTTACTTCTCCAGTCACGCCTGAAGGCATTACAATAACCTTTTGATTAGCCTTTAGAACTCCTGTCTCAACTCTGCCAACTGGTACTGTACCAACCCCCGTGATGGAATAAACATCTTGAATCGGTATCCTGAGTGGTTTTCCTAATGGTTTTTCTGGAGGTTCGAATAGATCGAGTGTTTCGGCTAAAGTAGGTCCCTTGTACCAGGGCATATTTTCTGATTTCTTGACCAGGTTATCGCCTTTCCAGCCTGAAACAGGTATAAAGCTTATTTTTGAAACATTATAACCTACCAATTTTAACATTTTTTCCACTATTTCCTTAACTTCATTATAGCGTGCTTCCGAATATCCTGAATCGTCCATTTTGTTCAATGCAACTACAATTTGTCCTACTCCAAGTGTCCTTGACAAGAATGCATGTTCTCTAGCTTGTCCGCCTGGATCAGTAGCCGCCTCAGTCTCACCTGGCTTTACCGATACCACTAGAACTGCAACGTCCGCTTCGGATGCTCCTGTTATCATATTCTTGATAAAATCTCTGTGACCAGGAGCGTCGATCAAGGTGTAAAAGTATTTAGAAGTTTCAAATTTTTGGAATGCCAGATCTATTGTAATACCTCTTTCTCGCTCATCCTTTATGCTATCTAACACCCAAGCGTACTTGAAAGTATCACCTTTTCCTGTTTCTTCAGATTCCTTGGCAAATGAATCAATAGTTCTTTGATCAATGATTCCCATATCCACTAATAAATGACCCACAATAGTCGATTTACCATTATCAACGTGTCCCACAACGACAAGATTCATGTGGGGTTTTTTACTTGCGCTCATTAGATTAAAAGCGATAATAGGGCTTTATTTGTATTTCGTTAAATACGAAGTAACAAATCCTACCAATCAAAGGCTGTTGGTTACTAGTCGAGATACTAGATATTGCCTTCATTTGCTTTTTTGAATATCTATACCCTGTCATAGTCGTCTTCGATTCTGACAATATCGTTTTCATCGAAGCTGCCATAAGAAATTTCTAAAACAGTACAACCAGAACTACTTGCCTGAATTCTGTGCTTTGCACCAGATGGAATTATAATATTGTCCCCTTCACTGATGGATGATTTCTTGTTCTGAACTTCAACCGTACCCGAACCCTTAACTATTTTCCAAAACTCCTTTCGATTATTATGATATTGGAGACTCAACCGTGACCCAGGTTTTATGTAAAGTAATTTTACGGTGCATTGTTCATTCTCGTTGAATTTTTCAAATGATCCCCATGGCCGTTTTTCCGAGTAAACTTCCACAAAAAAAACAATGGAAAAGTATAATTTAATTATTGTTATATTATTTATAGTAAAAAATATCCAACAATTGCTTTGATTTATAAATATTGCCTAAATCGTCAAGGAGTATTTGTAATAATCATGGCGATTGAAAAGGATTGATAATGGAGGAGGAAGTATTGAAAAATTTCTGTTCCCGTAATTGTCATGATAGCAGTTCATAAATCTACAGAATCGCAGGATTATTTTCAAATCAGAAATACATATCTATCCAAGAAGATGAATCAATAAATAACTGGTGTAGGAAACATCGGTAATTAGTACCTTGCCATTATTCCTAGTTTTGGGAACAATATTTCCTACTGTACAGAAATAAGGATTTTTCTGCCATCTATATCAATTTCCTTGTATTCAATGTCCTCTAATTTGTTAGAAGTTATGATTACCTGTTTTACTCTTACATAGTACGCCAATTCATTTTTATGGTTTTCAAGTGACAATAAATCATCTGAATCTAGATTTGAAATATTTGCAGATGATAGTATTTCTGTAGGAACAAAACCCCTTTCCTTTCTCAGTTGTTGTATATTTCTTGCAATATCCTTCATAAGGCCCATTGAAATCAATTCGCTACTTCTAGTGGTATCAATAAATACTGCGATATTTTCCTGCTCAGATTCCATCATTATATATGGTGTTTTTCCAGTATATGAAAACTCCACATCGTCTCGTGACAACTCTATTTCACCAGACATGTACTTTAGATTGAAATTACTTTTTGAATTTAATTGGTCAAACAGATCATCATAATTAACTTGGTTAAATGATTGTAGGGCATTTTTTAAACCGTTCTTTAATCTAGGAGCAATCTTATTTACTTTCAGCTTGGCACTCAGGCTAACAAGATTCTCCCTATGCAGAAAATTAATTTTTTCAAACAAATTACTAAAATTTACTACTTTAATATCTATAGACATGGTATTGAGTTGTTTCTTCAATATTTCTGATAATCCGCTTGATTCAAGAAGATTTCTATCGTGAGTACAAATTACAACTTTATTAATGGGCCATCTTCTTTTAAATTTCGCCTTCATTCTGGCTGCATTAACCAAAGAAATAACTTGTTTCGATTTGTCAATAGTATTTTCAATTTCATTATTTACCAAGTTGGTATTAATTTTTGGCCATGATTCGAGCAGAACTAAATCTTTATGTTTGAAACATAACAAATACAAATAATTTGTGATGTAAGGACAATACGAATGAAGCAGTATGTCAATTATTGATAGTGTATATCCAAGTACCGCATATATCATATTCCTTCTCTCTATTGTTTCCATATTGTCATCCCATATGTCATCCCTCGTCATAGGAACATAAGTTTGGCTGAGGTTATTAATTATGAATTCTTCCAATTCCTTTGCTCCTTCGTTTAACTTACAGGAATCTAACGATAAAGTTACTGTTTTAATCAACGATTGTAATTTGGATAAAATCCACGCTTCAGTCATAGTAAAATTGTTACTTTTTATGATGGAGTCTAGGTCAATATTCTTGGTATCAAATTTGTCATATGTACTATTCTGAATCAAGTATACATGTAGGTAATAAAGAGTACTTAGCACCTGATATGGTCTAGCCCCCATTTCATTTAGGCTAAAGCTTAGAGATTCAATGGGTGAAGACTTCCACATGAAATAGAATCTTATTGCATCAACCGAATTGTCGATTAGAAGTTTGTTAGCGTCCAATACATTGCCCTGACTCTTACTCATTTTATTTCCCTTTTCATCTAATATATGTCCCTGAAATAGAAACGATTCAAACGGTGATTGGTCCTTGTTTTGCATTATTACATTTTCCATGAGTAAAGTATATGCCCACCCCCTTGTCTGATCTATTCCTTCGGTCAGAAATTCAGCCGGTATCAAATCATTGTATTCATCATCCGAAAATGCAGCATAAGGCGATGCACCGCTGTTATGCCAAGTATCCAGAACGAAGGGTTCTCGAATCATAGGGATGTTGCATTTTGAGCAATTAATCTCGATATTATCTATCCACGGTCGATGCAATTCAAATTGTTCTCCGTCAGGCAACTTTGATGCTCTCTTGATAATTTCATCTCGGGAAAACAAAGGCTCTTTTAAACCACATTTGGTGCAGTTCCATATTGGAAGAGGAGTACCCCAAACCCTTTCCCTCGATATACACCAAGGTACCTGTTCCTTTATGATTTCCACAAATCTATTTTTTGGAGATTCAAAAAAGAAATTAACATTTGAAACAGCATTCATTGGTTTATCATCAAGTTTATCAATCATGTAAAAATATTCACGCCTTGCAAGCCAGACAAGTTTGTGATTCGAACGCCAACAGGTTGGATACTGATGTTTGATTCTACCCAACTTCAAATAAGCTCCTGCTACCTTCATTTTTTCGACAACCAAAAGATCCGCGTCGCGTACAAATATTCCGTTAAATATGCCTGCCTTTTCAGTAAATTCCACTTTATCATTAATTGGCACAAATATTGGAACGTCCCGTTTAACAGCTATATCAAAATCCTCTTGACCGTTTGCAGGTGACAAATGAACTATTCCGCTACCAGTACTTGCATCGACGAAATTTTCTGCAACTACAAAATGTACTTTCTTGTCGTCACTTAGTTCCTTTAGTCCAGGTATCATCGCTAATAGTGGATGGAGGTAACTTTTGCCATCCAATTCTGCGCCTTTAATGACCTTTTCAACAGCAAAATTTTGAATTTTAAGTTCATTCATCAAATCATTTAACCTGTCATATCCAACTATCCACTTTTCATTTTCAATTGAAACAAAGACATAATCGGCCTCAGGATTAACGCCAATC
Organism: Nitrososphaeraceae archaeon; assembly: GCA_046261955.1. GTDB lineage: Archaea > Thermoproteota > Nitrososphaeria > Nitrososphaerales > Nitrososphaeraceae > TA-21. The sequence goes on from JBHENS010000001.1 coordinate 8,169, forward strand.
AACTCATCAGTTACTAAAGTGAACGGCATAGTTGTCCACACAACTAGAAAAGTGTTCTCTTCCTTTAGCTTCATTTTGTAATAAAAAGATGGATCCTCTAGAATTTTGTAGCCCTGGTTAACCTCTGCGTTGCTCAATGAAGTTTGACAGGAAGGGCAGTATGCGACTACTCTAAACCATTCTTTAAGAATTCCCAGTTCCCAAGCTTTTTTGAGTACTTGCCATTCCCTTTCGATGTATGCATCTTTAAAAGTCCAATACGCCTTTTCGTAATCAAACGACATGCCAAGAAGGGCGTCAACTTTGATCCATTTTTCAGCATTAGTTTTGATTAGATCCTTACATGCCTCTACAATTCTTGGGATACCAACCTTTTTGAGGTTTTCAGCTTTACTGCCAGTTAATCCCAAATTTTTTTCTGCTTGTAGTTCTACTGGTAAACCTTGGGTGTCCCAGCCTGCTCGGAATACAACTTTATGTTTTTGCAGAGTTTTATATCTGAACCATAGATCTTTGATGATACGTCCTCTAAGATGGCCCACATGTGGTTCCCCATTTAGGGTAGGTGGCCCCTCAACAAACCCAAGTGTTTTTTTGTAAGATGTTAACTCCTTGTCAATTACTGATTGTATATCAATCTTATCAAGGTATGAATTAATCTGAATTTCAATTTCCTTTGGATCATATTTTGCTTCTAATTTCATTAGTGCGAACGTCAGTTCTATTTTCTCTTTTATAATTTTATCAAATATCTGTCTTAATTTGTTCTTTTTTGAAAATCATTAGTTATTCTAAATGGTAAATTCAATTAATCTATCTAGAACCTTTTCGAATATAAGTAGCGCCTATTTAGAAGATAGCATGACAACAAATCAAGGAATTGGTTCTATTAAGCAGTCACCCGATCAGTGCACAGTAATGATTGAAATCCCAAAGGGCAGTAATATTAAATATGAATATGATACAGAGAGTGGTTTTATCTTAGTTGACAGGAAATTGTTTACTGCAATGTATTATCCATGTAATTATGGATTCATACCAAACACACTTGAGAAAGATGGAGATCCCGTAGATGTTCTAGTACTAGGAGAAACTCCGTTAGCGCCATTATCTCTAATAAAAGTAATACCCGTAGGCGTACTACAGACTGAGGATGAAGAAGGTCAAGATTCAAAAATAGTAGCCATACCGACATCCAAAATTGATCCTAGTTTCTCAACTGTTCAAGATATCGAAGATGTGCCACAACATCTGAAGGACCAGATAAAACATTTTTTTGAACACTACAAAGAACTGGAAAAAGGAAAATTTGTGAAAATATCAGGATGGGAAGGAAAAGAGTCTGCAGTAAGAAAAATAACTGAGGGAATTAGCAGCTATCAAGAAGAAAGCACGAGTTAAAGAGCTTTAAACTGCTCACTCCATCTAAGATATGCTCGAATCATGTCCATGCTTACACTGGGTTTTCTCATTTTTAGAATTTCCTTAAAATCTAGTTCCGTAATGGATCGAGTATTTGCATCGCTATCTAATCCCTTTCCACTTTGGAATAGTTCATCCACTACGCGCAATTGAGCAGATTGACATATGTCCTTGACATCGCTCCCGCTGTAACCATCAGATAGCTTTGCCAAATCTTCTATCTTTAAGGAAGATTCCATTTGCAGCCTTCTTGTATATTGGTCAAATAGGTGAATTCTAGATTCCCTGTTTGGTAGAGAAACATAAATCCTTTTTTGAAATCTTCTAAGAAAACCTGCTTCTAAACTCCATGGTTTGTTAGTTGCACCAATGACATACAATTTTGATTCCTTTGATTTTCCATTTATGCCATCCATTTCTGTAAGGAATTGATTTTTTACTCTAACTTCACCCCCGACCTCACCATTTCTATTACCTAAAAGAGAATCTATTTCATCAACAAAAATCAGAACAGGAACACCTTCACTGTCGTGTAACTTACGTGCCATTGAAAATAATTTTGAAACATTTTTTTCCGCCTCTCCCAACCATTTACTCATCATCGAAGCTGCATCAACATTAATGAAATAGCCTTCGATTTCAGCCGCGGCAGCTGCTGCGAGTAGCGTCTTTCCACAACCAGGAGGTCCAAAAAGTAGAATCCCCCGTGCCCATCCTAAAGGAAGTAGATCAGGTCTTATAGTGGGATAAACTATAGATTCTCTCATTGCCCTCTTCGCATCCTCCAAACCAACCACTTCATTCCATGATACCTTCGGTTTGTCAGTCATCAGCATCTCTTCGAAGTACAAGCTGCATCCTCCGCTCGGTTCGTTCCTTTTCTTTGCTGATTGCATGTTGTTAAGTATTGAATTTGGCGAATTTGCAGCTTTTTGATCAATATGTCCCACTTTATTAATATCAGAATCATAAAGTGGATTAGACATTTGCAGTGCCTTGATTCTATTTTGATAAGAGCTTGCTCGTTCCATGTAAATTTTATTCAACTTGTAATCAGGGTAGATTTGTACTAACTTGACTAATGCTTCAACAGCCCTCTGATAAGCGTTAATTGCGTGCCCATTGGAACCTTCCGAATCCAATCTAATTGCCTCAGCAGCATATTTACTAGCACTATTCTCTAGTTCCTGTGGAGCTAAACTCATATGTTCATACAAATTCAGAGTATTCCTTTGAATTACTGCATTGTGAATCTATATTGGTCAAGGGACAAAATAAATTGAACAAAGACTAAAAAAAACTGGCATAGTTTTGTCCAAAAGTATGAAAAAACATACAGCATCTACCTCAAAGTAATATTTTGATTTGGAGTAACCATCCTTTAATCAATAAATTTCATCTTGGAGTTACGTAATGTTATTGAATTTTAAGAAAATCCTAGATTAAATCATCTATCTGGTACTATGATGATATTTCAGCTTTACATTTTTTTTTGTTTTGTCCAATCAAATTGACATCTTGCTTTACGTCCAAAATGTAAAAAAAGTGTACATGATGAAACGTGCTAATGATATACCTAATTATCTTGAACTTGTAACAAATCTAGAAGAGTTTGGACTATCAAAGTATGAGTCTATGGCATACATTACTTTGGTTTCAAGAGGAACTTTGGGTGCAAGTGAGATAGCTTACTATTCTAATCTTCCTAGAACAAAAATTTACACAACCCTGAAAAAATTAGAAAGAAAAAAACTGTCAACCATTTCGAGTCAGAAACCAATGATAGCTACAGCTACCGCGCCTAACGAAGCATTCGGAGAGATAATTACTTTGCAAGAAAGAAGATTGTCATCAATGCATAATATTTTGGATAGACTGAAGAAGATGAGAGAAGAGGGTAAAAAGTCCTGTGAAGAAAGAAAGTATTTAACATTGGAACCCAATATAGTGGTACAAAAAATTAAAGAATTGATCTCATCAAGCAAATCAAATATAGATTTGATTCTCGATTCGTGGGGACAAAATGTAGTTTTTCAATGTAAGCCTTCCATAACAAGCGCCACTAAGAAGGGAGTGAAAATCAAAATGTTACTTGGAAACGAATCTATCATCAGTGATGGAATTGGTACGTTCCCAGACGGCGTAGAAATTAGGTCTGATACTGTTTCCGGAAATATATTGATTTTCGACTACAAAAAAATTTTTTTTATCGACAGTACAAATGGAAAGGCTTCACTAATACTGACAGCAGACCCATATGGTTCATCGTATGTCAAATTATTTGATGAAAAATGGAAAAAAGCATTGAGACTCAATAGCGTTATGCTTGGCAATAAAGTTCCAAAAGAAGCATTAATTCTATCAAAAATAGTAGAACATGATCTATCACAAATATTATTGGATATGTCAATAATGCAGGATAACAATTATACCTCGCTAATCAATGAAATTGAAAAATTTAGCAGTGTATCAAACTACCAAAGTATTGAGGAAATAATAAGTATTGTAGATTATGCATTGAGAATAAGCTACTCTGGATTTCTAAAATATGAAAGCCAAGACAACATGTTAAAGCTGCATTTTGACTCAAAAGAAAGATCAATTGTACCTTGGGCCATAATTATTGTGGCATATATCAAGAAATTTGGAAATGATGCACAGATCATATATGACGATAGTCAAATGAAAGCAAACACAATATACATAAAGCTCCTACATCCAGCAGTGATTCACGCAAACTAAATACTGCTAGATGTGATGTTTTAGTATTATTCTTGATTTTGAGCAATTTTTGAATCTATCAATTTTTTATATCGTACGCGCAATTTGTTACCACAAAGCAAACAAATTGTTTGAGTTGGTGGATATCCCTTCCCACAGCTTTTACAAAACCTAACCCATTTTCTTCTATCCCTAATGCCTTTTGTTCCTAGATTTAGTAAATCAATTGACAAAGTTTTTGCCAAATTACATACTGCAAAGTCATCGGTTACCAGTGTTGCATGGAACTCCTTGGCCAAAGCAACAATTGAAATATCAGCGTCAGAAAGTCGGGTTTCGCCTATTTGTTTGACGACAGATCTAACGAGTCCTAATGTACTATCGCTGGGTTGAAATATCATTATTCTCCTGTTTGATATCAAACTATCCAAAATTGAAAGGTTACTTTGAATGTGGGAAATCTCTGCAAAAACCAACCCTGTCGTAATGCACGTACTATTAGAACGCAAATGAAATCCTTGATAAAATGCAGTTGCATCTAGTGCAAATTTTGATTCTGTTTTAGAAACCAAGTTTTTCAAGTTGTCTTATTCCTCTTTTACCAATACGGAGGAATACTCCATCATACGGATATTTAGAAATGGTGATGTTATCTTTTTCCTTGGCATCAAAGACTTGTTGACCGTCAATAATTACTTTGGAATTATCAGTAGAGCTAATAGTAATATCCTTCAATTCGACAATCAATGCAGGTGTTTTGTTAACAGGAGCGATAGGTAATATCATGACACAATACATATTCTCATGAACTATGGGCCCACCTAATGAAAGAGCATGTCCGGTAGACCCTGTTGGTGTTGAAATTATTACGCCATCCATTTTTTGGGATACAGGATAGTCAAAAACGTTGATAGTAATTGTAGGAGTCTTGGTCAAATTTGTTCTCGTCATAACTATATCATTGAGGGCCGGTCCAATCATTTTACCATCAATATGTGCCTGTAATCTCAGTCTACTATCATAAAAATAATTTCCATTAAAAATATCATGTAGCTGCTGTTCAATGGGCTTTGTATTTGCTTCTGCCAGGATACCTCTGGTACCCCCTATGTTTAAACTGAAAACAGGTGTACTTTTTTTTATCATTCTAAACGCACGAAGGGTTGTTCCGTCTCCCCCTATGGCAAATACCACATCCAGATCATTATTCATAAGTTCTGTAGGATCAACGAGGTGAACATTATCGAGATCTAGAGGTTCTATTGAAAATACTTTGATCTTTTTTTCGTCTAAAGATTTTGCAATAAATCGTGCGGCATCCTTTGCTAACTCATTCCTTATTTTTGTGATTATAGCAGCCTGGTTGATCTGAAGAACCAATTAACAAGTTAGTTTCTTGCATGACATAAATGCATTTTTGTCGAATATTTTGATATCCACACGAATAAATATCCTCTAATTAATTCGATTTATGGGCCGATAGCTCAGCTTGGCGGAGCGTTCGACTGATAATCGAAAGGCCGAGGGTTCAAATCCCTTTCGGCCCACTTGTAAATAATAACTATCATGGAATTAAGATGACGTGTTACGATATTCATCTTTTGCCCAATCAATAAGTGACTTTAGTTCGGTGGTACTGTAATCAACATCCATCTCCTGAGATACCTGCAACAAATCATTACTAGTAAAAATGGCTATCCTTAAATCGTTCTCAGCCTTCTTCCTTAGTGCCCTAATAGTATTGGACAGGAATTTCAACGTATTTGCATTAAAAGAAAATATCATGACTGCAGAAAGTCCATTCATATTTTTTAACTTCTTAGTAATGAGCCTCTGAATGTCAATATCAAAAAATGGATCTATTTTGTTTTCAACATTTCCTAAATACAATGAATGCCACCCCATCAAATGTAAAATTACCGAAGCAATTCTTGCATGGTAAGTTGCCTCTTCTGATCCAGAAACAACTATCGAATAGGCTTTTAATTTGGGAGTATCTATTGTAGAAACAAATTTTATCATCAGTACGAGATCCAGGGCAGTAGTAGAAATTAGTAATTTTTCGGTTTCGCTAATTTTCCCTCTGTTGTACATGTCATTTAATATATTCAAAGTTGGTAAAATAATATCAAATAGTATTCTCTCTTTTGATATCGTTGAAAATAATAAATTCGAAATAATAAGTATGGCTTGTGACTCATTTCCTTGAATTAAGGAATCTAAAAATTTTTGTTGTAGGTTGTGGGTGTTTAGAGGGAATTCAATCGGAGGAGCGTCTTTGTCCAAGTACCAAACATTAACGGTTCCAATTTTTTTTTTCTAATCAATCCTTGTGCAAGCATCAGACTCAGGTATTTTGTAAGGGTCATTCGATTTATTTTGGTTTTTGTGGAAAGTTCAATTCCAGACAGACCAGCGTAGTTTTGAGACAAAGCAGAAAATACCTTTTTCTTTACTTCTTCAAAATTATAGCCGTAATGCATATGGGATATTGATCATGTATGTTTTAATAGTTTTCATTTTTTGAATGACATTTTCAAGATTAATCAAAAAAATATAAGTCTATACTTATATCGGTTGCAATAGGAATGTCCAATAAAAAAGCGGTATTAGCTTTCTCTGGGGGGTTGGATACTTCAGTATGTGTAAAATATCTTCAAAATAATCATAATATGAAGGTAATTACCGCTACCGTTGACTGCGGACAAGAAGATGACTTTGAAGAAATTAGAAAAAAATCAAAGATTCTTGGGGCGATTAAGCATGTTAATATTGATGCCAAAAAGGAATTCGTTGAAAGATATGTCAATAGATCAATAAAGGCAAATGGTCTTTACCAGGGAAAATATCCACTTGCTACGGCGCTAGCCCGTCCCTTAATTGCAGATAAAATAATGAAAGTCGCTGCGGAGGAGGATGCAATGGCAGTTGCTCATGGATGCACAGGTAAAGGAAACGATCAGGTCAGGTTTGATATTGCAATGTCGTCGATAGATCCAAGTATCAAGATTATTGCGCCAATCAGGGAAATGAATCTTACACGTGATCTTGAAATAAAATACGCAAAAAAAAATAATGTTCCGCTTAGTGAGGAAATCAAAAAATATAGTACTGACATGAACATATGGGGAAGAGCAATAGAAGCAGGAAAATTAGAAGATCCTTGGGTAGAGCCTCCCGAAGAAATTTTTAGTTTAGTTAAAAATGAGAATATTCCTGCGGAATATCTTGAGATAGAATTTGACAGAGGAATACCTGTTGGAGTTGACAATAAAAAGATGAGCCTAATGAACGTAATTACATATTTGAATATCAAGGCGGGTAAACATGGAATTGGTGTGATAGATCATATAGAAGATAGAGTTGTTGGTATAAAGACCAGGGAGATATACGAGGCCCCAGCTGCCCTGACGATTCTAACAGCTCATAAAGATTTGGAGCAATTGGTACTGACTAAACATGAGTTAAGATTTAAACAAGTCGTGGATGATCAATGGAGTTGGATGGTCTATTCTGGATTATGGTTCGATCCCCTTAGAGAAGACTTGGATAAGTTTATAGATGCAACCCAAAATAGAGTTACAGGAAAAGTTAAAATGAAATTACAAAATGGATCCGCTAAGGTAGTTGGAAGAAAATCTAAGAATTCACTCTACAGGCAGACCCTTGCCACATATGCATCAGATTCCATTTTCGATCAAAACCTTGCAAAAGGTTTTATAGAGTTATGGGGGATGGAAACAGTTATTGCTAATAAACTATCAAGGAACTTATCTACGAAGGGAAAAGGGGAAGACTAGAAATGAAAAAAGAATGTAAAGACTGTGGTGCTGAGCTGACTATACCACAGGATTCAATGGTTGGAGAAATTATAACATGTCCGGATTGCGGCACCGATTTTGAAATTGTATCAAAGAATGAGGACAATGTTGAGATGAAAGAAGCCGAGTCAGTCGGAGAAGACTGGGGACAATAGTTGATTAGAATATGCGTAATTTATGACAAATTAAGATTTGAAGAAAAAAAAATATTTAGTAATATCCGGGAGAAAGGTTTTGACGCAACTTTAGTAGATGGAAAATCTCTAACTTTCGATACTGAATCAAGTAAAGGCGATTCTAGATTTGGAGACGTAGTATTACAGCGTCTGATAAGTTATAACAGGGGTTTACACTTAACTTATTGTCTAGAAAATATAGGATTGCCTGTTGTAAATTCATTTAATGTTGGCGAAATCTGTGGAAATAAACTAATCACATCCTTGGTCTTAAAGAAGAATAATGTGCCGACACCCAAAACTACTTTTGCTTTTAGCACGGAATCAGCAAGAGAGTGTATGAAAAAATTGGGATACCCATTGGTAGTTAAACCAATTATTGGTTCCTGGGGACGCGGAGTTTACCAAATAAAAGACCAATATATGGCTGAAATGTTGTTGGATTCAAGACAAGATAATGATAATTCATTTTCCAGAATTTATTATTTCCAAGAATTAATAGACCGTCCTTCTCGCGACATTAGATGCATTGTGATAGGAGATCAAATAGTAGCATCTGTCTATAGATATTCATCAGATAACGAGTGGAGAACGAATGTAGCGGTAGGTGGTCGGACTGAAGAAGCACCTTTGACTTCAGAATTACAGGAAATAGTGTTAAAAGCATCAAATGCGGTTGGCGGTGGTATTTTAGGAGTTGATCTCATGGAAGACAAAGAGAGAGGCTATATGGTACATGAGGTAAACAATACTGTCGAATTTAGAGGGGCATCAGCTGTGTGCAAATCTGATATTGCAGGAGCAATGACAGACTATTTGGTAAAGATGTCATCGAAATAGATTTGCATTTTAGACATGGCATGTCAGTCTTAATTGTACCGTTAAGTGTCATGTCATGGATAACAAAATTCATAAGATGTCATAGTAGAAATTTCGGTAAGGGAAGAGAGTGAAATGAAAGTTGGAGTAATTGGTGCTTCAGGATATGTAGGTGGAGAACTCTTGCGGTTGCTAGTAATGCATCCGGATGTAGAATTGAGTGTTTTAACTTCTAGACAGAATGCAGGAGAATATGTTCACAGAATACATCCTAGTCTCAAGAGTTTCATTGATCTAAAATTCTCACCCATGGAATTGGACAAATTGGTAAATCAATGTGATTTGATATTTGTATCAGTTCCTCATGGTAACGCGTTGAACATCGTCAAGGACCTATATGATACTGGAATAAAGTTAATTGATTTATCGGCTGACTTCCGCTTAAAGAATGCAGAAGACTATGTTAAATGGTATGGATGGGAACATCCATTTCCTGATTTACTTTCTAAATCTGTGTATGGTATACCAGAGCTTCACAGAAATGAAATCAAGGATGCACAATTAGTTTCCTGTCCTGGTTGTATGGCAGTAACTTCAATTTTGGCATTAAAGCCCTTAATGGAGAATAAGTTAATCGATACTAATCACATAATAGTTGATAGTAAAATAGGCTCCTCTGGTGCAGGTGCCACGGATAGTGCTGGTACTCATCACGCAATGAGATACGGAGTAATAAGACCTTACAAACCTTCCAAGCACAGACACACTGGAGAAATAGAACAGGAATTAAGTATTCTATCAGGGGAAAAAATTAAGGTAAGTATGAGTCCTCATGCTGTTAATCTCGTAAGGGGAATATTGACTACAAATCACGTATTTCTTAACTCGCCAACGTCAGAAATTGAGCTATGGAAAGCCTACAGAAACTCGTACAAAGAAGAACCTTTTATTAGATTAATAAGAGACAAGAAGGGTCTCTATAAATTCCCAGATCCAAAATTTGTAGTCGGCTCCAATTTCTGCGATGTGGGTTTTGACATGGATGAAAACACTAGCCGTATTGTTGCGCTTTCGGCCTCTGATAATTTGATGAAAGGCGCAGCAGGCTCTGCCATACAGAATATGAACCTTATGTGCGGATATAATGAGACCAATGGACTAAGATACACTCCATTAACACCGGTATGATAGTCATAAAGTTTGGTGGAAGTGTACTCAATGACTTGCATCCATCAATAGTCGAAGATATACGTCAAATTTCACTAAATGAGAAAATGGTTCTTGTACATGGGGGTGGTAACGAAGTAACTAACATAGCCACAAAACTTGGAAAAGAACAAAAATTTATCGTTTCTCCCAGTGGGATTAGAAGTAGATACACAGATGAGGAAACAGCTGAAATTTATACAATGGTAATGTCTGGTAAGATTAACAAGATAATAGTCAGGATGCTGGTACGAGCAGGAATAAGGGCTGTAGGAATCTCCGGTATAGATGACAACATACTGAGGGCTATAAGAAAAACCAAACTGACCGTGTTAAATGAAAAAGGTCGTAAGATGATTATTGAAGGAGGGTATACTGGCAAGATTCATTCTGTTGAAACTTCTCTCTTGAACACACTCACTGAGGGAGGATATTTGCCAGTAGTATCTCCAATAGCATTAAGTGAAAATCACGAATTTTTGAATGTTGATGGGGATAGAGCTGCAGCATATATAGCTGGAAACTTGAAGGCGGGAAAAGTAATTTTTCTAACTAATGTAAATGGTTTACATTTGGGTGACAAATTGGTAAAGAATCTGACCGCTAGTCAGGCCAAAGAATACCTACCAAAGATAGGTTTTGGAATGGAAAAAAAGATATTGGCTAGTACAGAAGCCTTAATGTTGGGGGCCAAAGAAGTGATTATATCATCAGGTAAAGTATCCAATCCAGTTACTAGTGCAATAAATCATGAAGATTGTACGGTGATTTCAAATTGACAGTCAATGAAGACTCATTTTTGATAAATCTATACCAAAGATTTCCCGTTACTATCGATAGGGCACAAGATGCTACTATATGGGATACCGATGGGAAGGAATACATCGACTGTATGGGTGGCTATGGTGTTGCCATAATAGGGCATTGTAATAAGAATGTCATAAACGCAATAACTCTTCAAATGAATAAAGTGATGGTATGTCACATGTCTACATATAATGATAGCAGACTTCAATTTCTGTCAAAATTAAAATCTATAGCGCCTGAGAACCTTGGAAAAATATTCTTCAGCAATAGCGGGGCTGAGTCTATTGAAGCTGCCTTAAAATTCTCACGAAAATATTCACAAAAAAGTGGAGTAATTTCCATGTACGGTGGTTACCATGGAAAAACCTTTGGTGCATTATCTGTCACACACAATTCTAAATATCGTAAATCATTTAATCCCCTACTAGAGGGAGTAAAATTTGTTCCTTTTGGAGATATATCGTCACTTACTGATGCGATAGATGAAAGTATTGGTACTGTAATTCTCGAACCAATCCAAGGAGAATCTGGAATAATTATGCCTCCAGAAGGCTATGTTAAAGCGGTCCGAGACTTATGTACTGAGAAAAAACTGGTATTGATCTTTGATGAAATACAAACTGGGCTTGGACGAACTGGTAAAATGTGGGCAGGTCAAAATTGGAATGCTGTTCCTGACATCATGTGTATAGCAAAGGGTATTGCTTCAGGTGTTCCCGCTGGTGTAACATTTGTCAAGGAAGAAATAGCCAACTGTATGAACCTAGGAGAACATTCTTCGACTTTTGCAGGAAATCCAATTGCATGTTCTGCAGGCAATGCCACGATAGACACAATAATAAAGAAAGATCTGGTAACCAAAGCCTCCGATACAGGTACTTATTTCAAGAACAAACTCATTGAATTGAAGCAAAAACATCCTATTATAAGGGACGTAAGAGGTATGGGGATGATGCTTGCCTTAGAATCGCGTTTTGATGTCCGAGACATATTAATGGATGGCATAAAAAACGGCTTATTGATGTTATATTCTGGAAGAACAATAGTACGGCTCCTCCCGCCTTTAGTTATAAAGAAAGATCAGGTAAGTAGAGCTATTCATATAATGGATGAGATTCTAAGTGTCGAGGAGAAGAGGCGCAATGTCAAAGGATAATGAATTTGATCAACGGATCCTTGAGATCCTCCGTATGGATTCTAGAAAATCTTTTGTGGATATAGGAAAAGAGCTAGGTTTGTCTGAATCTGCGATAAGAAGAAGGATTAAGAATTTAATTGACGATGGATCAATATCTAGGTTCACAATTGAGGAAAATGCAGAGAAAAAAACTAGCGCCATAACATTACTCTCCGTAGGGTCAACCACCGACACAAACTCAGTTGCATCAAAACTCCAAAGCATCACTGGAGTCAAGGTCATCTATGAAATAACTGGACAATATGATATAGCGGTAATAATATCAGCCAATTCAATAAACGAAATTAACAGCAGCATTGATGACATAAGAAGAATTGAAGGTATATCGGACACAGATACTGTGATTATTCTAAGAACACTTACGTAAGATACACATTTATTTAATAGCCGAAAAGATTTATATTGTATTCGAAATAAGCTTTATTTAAGCATAAATGTCACTAAATTCAGATGATCCCAACCATTTCGCGAACATATACAATCGAACTATTTCTAATAAAGAGATAAGTATATTAGATTCAACACTCCGCGAGGGTGAGCAACATCCAGGAGTCTCATTTACAAATAAACAAAGAATCCAAATTGCCTGGTTATTGGACTCATTTGGCGTAAATCAAATTGAAATCAGTCCAGTTGTTTCGCATGATCATTTTGAAGCAACTAAAACAATAATCAAGCAGGGTCTCAAAGCAGATATTTTGGCCCACGTAAGGGCGTTGAAATCTGATGTAGAAGTCGCTATAGATTGTAATGCAACGTGGGTTGCGACATATATGGGAATTTCAGACATACACCTTTCTACAAAACTAAAGATATCAAGAGAGGAAGCGAAAATCAGGGCACTTGAAGTTGCGGATTTTATAAAATCTCATGGATTAAAGTCACGTTTTACGATGGAGGATGCAAGTAGGACGGATCCTTTGTTCTTAGTAGAAATGTGTAAAGAAATGAATTCGCGAGGAATTGAAAGAATAAGCATTCCCGATACTGTTGGAATAATGCGTCCGCAAGGAATGTACAATCTGGTTAAGATGGTATATGATAGTATTGATACGAAAATTTCATCGCTAGATGTGCATTGCCATAACGATGTCGGATTAGCGCTGGCAAATGCACTTTCAGGATGTGAAGCAGGAGCCAATCAGATTCACACGACTATTGATGGATTTGGCGAAAGAACTGGAATTCCATCCCTAGCGGAGACAGCGGTTGCTTTAAGCGTCATTTATGGAATTCCTAATGAGTTTAGACTGCATATGCTAAAGGACCTTTCAAGAACAATTGTATCGTATACACATATTGAAACTCCTGAATCCAAACCAATAGTCGGTGAAAGTGCGTATAAGCATAAAGCAGGCACGCATTTGGCTGCGATTCTGCAAAATCCATCGGCATATGAGATTCTCGAACCTCGACTAGTTGGAAATAGAAGAAAAATTGTCTTTGGGGAATTGTCTGGTAAAAACGGCGCAGCTTATCTGCTCTCTTTGCTTGGACTTGAATCTACGAAGGTTGAAGCAGCAAAAATGGCAAAAGGTCTGAAAGAACTTCGTATGGGCGATATCTTGGAATTATACCTTGATGAAAGATTAGAAAGAAAAATACTTAACGATGCATTATCAAAGTAGAGGAGATAGTAATGATAAAATGCACTGAATGTGATGCAGAAATCAAAATTCCCGATGATGCAATGGAAAACGAAATTGTGACATGTCCTGATTGTGGTGCCAGTTATGAGTTAATAAAATCAAGCGATGGGTTTACCATAAGACCTGCACAATCTGTCGGAGAGGATTGGGGAGAGTGAAAGGAAATAACAATGAAACTTCTTTTTTCATCCTTTATGACCAACTAAGATGGGAAGAAAAATCGTTAATTGAAACTGCGAAGAAAAAAGATATCAAACTAGAAGTCATTAATTGTAGAGAAAATTCAATCGAGCTGGACAAAGACAAATCAATTTATGGTAATGACATCATCCTGCAGAGATGTGTAAGTTATTATAATAGTTTGCATTCAACTGCGGCCTTTGAGGGACTTGGAGCAAAGATGATAAATTCTCTTCATACTGCTGTTATGTGTGGAAATAAACTGTTTACTCATATGGAGTTGTCAAAATCTGGCATAGCTATACCGAAGGCATTTTGTGCCTTTTCCAATCAATCTGCCATGAATATCCTAAATAAGAACGGATACCCAAAGGTTATCAAACCTGTGGTTGGTAGCTGGGGAAGAATGATAGCGTTACTAAAGGATAAAGAGGCAGCTGAAGCTGTGATGGAGGACAGAGAACATATGTATCCATTATATCATGTATTTTATTTTGAAGAATTTGTAAAAAGACCTCCCAGAGATATTAGATGTATTGTAGTAGGAGAGAGGGTAGTTGCCGCGATCTATAGATACTCAGGAGACAATGAATGGAAGACTAACATGGCTCGTGGAGGAAGAGCAGAAGCTTGCAAAGTAACAAACGAAATGGAAGATCTTTGTTTAAGAGCAGCAAAGACAATGAAGGGGGAGATTTTGGGGGTGGATTTAATGGAAAGTGAAAATGGCCTACTTGTGCATGAAGTAAACAATACTACAGAGTTTAAGAATACGGTAAGGGTAACTGAAGTAGATATTCCATCGCTTATTATTGATCATCTAATAAAATCCAATAAATAATTAGCAAAATTGATTTCTTCAGCATATGCGATTGAATTACTGAAAAAGGCTCTTGAAATATACACACCTTCTAGATCAGAAGCACAGTTAGCTAACTTGATAAAGGAAAAATGTTTGGATGATCTAGGATTTGAAAAAGTAAGTATTGATAGCGTTGGAAATGTAATTGCGACCAAGGGTAGCGGTAGTCCGAGGATTCTTTTATGTGGACATATGGACACCGTTCCAGGGCAAATACCGGTTAGAATTGATTCTGGTTTTCTCTTTGGCCGAGGAGCATCTGATGCCAAGGCCCCTCTTATATCCATGCTGCTTGCATGCTCGGAATTCAAGCAGATAGGAACGATCATATTTGCAGGAGTTGTTGATGAAGAAGGGAACGCTACAGGGATTAAAGAGTTGGTCAAAAATAAATTGTCTGTTGACTACGCAATATTTGGAGAACCAAGTGGAATTGACAAAATTACTGTTTCGTATAAGGGAAGACTTGCATTAAGACTTACATGCGATGTCCTAGATAGTGCGCATGCTAGTGCGCCGTGGCTATCGAAAAATTCTATCGAGGAGGTATATGAAGTTTGGAAAATGCTTAGCAATGAAATTTCATCAAAATACAATAAGACTGATAAAAAGAGTGAATCTGTGAGCCTTAGTCTAACAGAAATTTCGGGAGGTTCGAGTCATAATGTTACACCTCAAAAATGCAAGATTACGATTGACATCAGAGTACCAAATGGAGTAAAGTGCATAAAAGTACTGGATTCCTTGGATAATTCAATAAAGAATATTTCAGAAACAAGAAAGGTGAAAATTACTTATCGAGTCGAGGATATCACGGAACCGTTTGAAGCAGACCATTCGTCTCCCTTAGTTAGGGCGCTTTCGCTTTCAATATTAGATGTTTGCAAAATTCACCCATTATTGCTTAGGAAGACAGGCACTGGAGATATGAACGTATTAGGAAACTCCCTAAAAATCCCCGTAGTAACGTACGGACCTGGTGAACCTCATGTATCACATTCTAAGGATGAAAAAGTCGAAATACAGTCTTATCTAACAAGTATTGAAATTTACAATAGGGCCCTTTTTCACACCTCAAGGCTACACCATAATAAGAGGGTCAGCGGTACCAAATGAATTACTGATATGTTGTATTTGGTTGGAGCTGGAATTTATGATACTTTTGAAATGTGCAATTCAAACAGAATATTGAAAAGTTGTGATAGAATATACCTTGAGAGCTTCACATCGCCTATATCCGACAAATTTATCGACATTCTCAAAACAACTTTAGGACCAGAAAAAAACATCGAATTTGTTAAAAGATGGTTTGTAGAAGATGGCAGACAAATATTGGATGAGTCAAAGACATTAGATGTTGGATTGATAAGTTATGGAGATCCGACTATTGCAACAACCTTTACAGAATTAAGAATAAGAGCTATAAAAAATAACATAGATGTTAAGGTCGTACATGCTGCTTCAGGAATTACATCTCTCGTAGGCGAATGTGGTTTACAAATCTACAAGATAGGCAAAATGGTTACGATGATGGAAGAAAAGCAATCTGCAATAAGCGTATATTCGACTGTCTTTAGCAATCTGAACGTGAACTGTCATACCATCATATTAACGGAGTACAGACAAGGCGATGATGGAAGTGTATTTTTCTTGAAACCAAATAATGTAATGTCAAGGTTACTCGATGTAGAGAAAGATATTATGTATGGTTTCGTTTCTGAAGATTCATTTTTGATTGTTCTTTCAAGAATTGGCACTGATGAGCAAAAGATTTTCAGTGGTAAAATTAGATCACTGTTGGAATTAGAATACGGGAACGGTCCACATGCTATCATATTTCCTTCCAAATTTCATTTTACAGAAGAAGATGCGGTATTAAGTCTGACTGAAAATATTGATGCACCTACAGACAATACTGTAATGATAAAGAGCGTGTCAGATCACATGCTCAATAAATATGAGCCAATGATTCGAAATGAAATAAAGCAAATTAGAGAATCAATAGCTTCCCGAAATAGTATTAAGGCCCAAATAGAATTGCTGGAGAATGCAGAATTTTATCTCGATGATGCAGTTCAATTCTTTAGACAAGGAAAAAAGGAGCTTGCGATTTTGTCAATTGGATATGCAGATGGATTGGTTGATTCAATTAAACAAATGTTAGAAATTGAGTAAAGTGTAAATCAGGTTTCATTATTGGATATTGCACATATCCGTTCATGATTACTGATGCCTAGTTAGCAAGTAATTTACTAAAACTGGAGATAAACTTGACACAAATCTACTAACTTTTGGTTTATCTATTTATCGAAATTGCGAGTATTATGTCTGCTATTTATCCTAACATATTGTTAGATTTCATAATTTTTTTATAAGGGCTAAGTAAACAATAACCATGAGTAATTTAAGATATTCACTGGCAGTCGGTGTAGCTATTTGGATTTTTGTTTTGATGGGTAATTTTGCTTTCGCACAAATTAGTTTTAGGACAGATTTGGCAGGAGAATCTGAAGTACCTCCCCTCTTCAGTGAATCCTATGGTAGTGCTCTTATAGTTGGTAACGATAGTAGTTTCACGTACCAGATAAATGCTACATCTCTAGACAAGGTTACAGGTGCGTTCTTGTACAAAGGTGTTCCGTCAGAGAATGGTCAAGTGCTTGTTTCATTCTTAAACTCAACTGAACCATCAGGCGTTATTGATGGTAAATTGGTTGAAGGGACAATAAATTCTTCAAGCATATTGGCGCCCTTAGCAAATCTGACAACTAATGTCACTTTAGCTATACCAACTCCTAGCAATTTGACAAACGCAACATCAGTTGTTTCAACTGCCAATTTGACAAACGCAACATCAGCTGTTGCGACACCTAGCAAGTTGGAAGCATTGATCGACTTGATGAATCAAAATATGACCTATATCAATATCCACACCTCAGACTTTCCTGAAGGAGAGCTACGAGGAACATTGACCTCGACAAACTCAACAGGATAACTATTTTCTATTCCATACTTTTTTGTAATGCGCAGCTCGATCATTTCTGGATTATCAATTGCGGCAAAAGAATTTAAGATAACACTGCGCAATTATGGTAATGTCGTTTTTTGAAAGTGATATAAAGGCCGTTTTTTCTAGTAAGAAATTTCCTATCTTACGGTCGCCTATTTTGATTTGTGGATTTCCCGGAAGTGGGTATGTCGGCAAACTTGCAATAGATCATGTAATCAGTGAATTGGAGTGCACACATTTAGCAGATATTTATTCAAGTTCCTTTCCCCCGCAGGTTGTAATTAAGAATACAGGAACTGTGGAACTTATGAAAAATATCTTGTATTATGTTAAGGACAGTGGAAGCAAGCATGATTTTTTATTTCTTACAGGAGATGCCCAACCGGTAAGTTCTAAAGTAGAATATTTGTTGGGAGAAGAAATAGTAAAAATCGCCAAAAATTTTGGGGTTACACAAATCATAACTCTTGGGGCCTATATAACAGGAATGTTCGTCGAAACTCCCAGAATATTTGGTGTTGCTACAGATGATGATGGATTGAAACTCTTGAATTCATTCAGTATATCAAAAATAGATAATGGTAGTATCTCAGGAATGAACGGTATTCTATTGGGTATTGGTAAGATAAACAACCTAAATGGAATTAGTTTGCTGGGAGAAACGTCAGGATATGTTATTGATGCGAATGCATCAAAGTATATTCTTAAAAAATTACTTACAATTGTCAATCTGGATATCAATATGGAAGATTTGGATAAGAAAGCAAAGGACACAATAATGTTGATAAAAAGTATAGAGCAGAGAATTGGCGATAAGAATGCGTCAAGCGACGATGTTCAGCAGATGGTTCAAAAGAAGCAGCCAGAAATTGGATACATTAGCTGATAATGTTGGAAAGTTAATTTTAGATAAAAGTTAGTGATACTAAATTTTAGAATGCGCCTAAAAATTATAGTTTTACAAGTTTTCCATAACGACCAATATTTAGACTATTTTCACCTCTAAATGATTGGGTATAACCATTTTCAATAGACACTTGATCGCCCTCAGTTACTATATTTATTTGGTCATTCCACAATGATAGTTTAATGCTGCCGCTTTCATCTGACAGGGTCGCATCTGCTACTTGTGCTGTCTCCCCATTTCTCAAATTCACAGTTCTAGGTTCATTTACTGATTCAATTTTACCTTTTACGTTTATACCTCGCATTCCAGCGTGCAATTCATTTATTTTAGTTTCCATCGCCATTTGTCAATTACACACGCTTATTCCAATAATAAAGTTTCTGTATTTCAAAGCAGTCCAGACTTGCCAATCATGACATTTTTACCAGTAAAGGTGAAATAAGGAGTATAGAGTGACAGTGTTGTTGGAGGGATAGCGAAGCATGGTCAAACGCGCAGGACTCAAGATTTATTTGCAACCATGGGGGATCCCGTCCCTTAGGGGTTCGTGGGTTCAAATCCCACTCCCTCCATTTTAACTGGCGCCAATATTCGGAACTTTAATTAACAATTGAATATCTTTTCATTTTTGGTAAATGGCATCGGTGTTAAGAGATTATGACATTATTGTAGCTGGCGGAGGACTGGCCGGGATGATAGTTGCAACTTCTGCCGCTTATTATTCCAAACAATCTCTTAAAATCTTAGTTGGTGATAGAAATCCATCACCGCAACTGGGGAAGAAGACAATCTCAGGATGGGTGTGTGGAGATGCTGTTGGAAAGAACAGCGTAGACTACATGACATCAAGGATAGGAATAAAGTGGCAAAGTCCAGAAATTGAACATCCGGTTAAAGGAGTAATTGCGTTCTCACCAGATCATGAAACATCAATTTCATTTGATGGAGAAGGATATATTCTAAATCGGAAAGTCTTGCCACAAAAACAGCTAAATGATGCACTAAATGTTGGTATAGAAATCAAGTACAATTTGGCATTAAGAAATGTGATAGCAGAAGACAACAGGGTTATAGGCGTAGAGGGAGAGGATCTAAAGACAAAATCTGTTTTCAAAAAAACATGCAAAGTGGTAGTCGACTGCACAGGAGTGACTTCGGTCCTACGAACAAATCTTCCAATTACAACCCACATTCAGAGGAAAATCAACAGAGATGATCTCGAAGCAACTGGCAGATACATTTACAATTTTGATAGAGAAGGTGAAGATAATTCGTACTTTGATCCTGATTACTGCCTTATTCATCTAGATCAAAATATTGCTCCTGGCGGATATGCGTGGGTATTCCCCAAGGGGAAAAATAAAGTGAACATAGGTCTTGGAGTTCAACAAAAAGCAATGGAAGAGCATAACAGAAAACAGGCTCAACGTAAGGATTTGAAGACAAAGATTGATGATTACGTTAAATTGAATCCAGTAATAAGTAATCCAAAGATAGCAGACGGTGAAACAGATGATGGTAACAGCTGGGGAACATGGCAAGTTTCAGTGAGACGTCAAAATGATTGTCTTGTAGCTAATGGATATATCCTCGTTGGTGATTCGGCATGGATGCCAAAGCCACTAGATGCCGGAGGAATTGGACCTGCGATTATAGCGGCAACTATTGCGGGAAAAGATGCAGTGCAATCGATCCAAGCTAATGATTATTCCGAAGAATCGCTCTGGCAGTATAATTTGGATTTTGTTGATGCTTATGGTTACAAAACAGCAGGTCTCGAAGTGTTTAGGAGACTGCTTCAGAAATTATCAAATGATCAAATTAATTATGGAATGAAACACTTTCTCTCAAAGTTAGATGTTGAAAATATAACAAATGGGGAGCATCCAGAATTTGGCATGGTGTCCAAGCTCAATATGTTTATTCATGGGGCTCTGAATAAGAGTCTAGCAGAAGATCTAAAACACACAGCGGAAGTAAACAAGAAATTAGTCAATCATTACCATAATTATCCTACAAATCCAAGAGACTTTCCTGAATGGCAGAAGGGATTAACCAAATTCATGTCCGATGCATTCATTAAGATGGGATGCGCGTAATCGTTACTCGCGTTTAGTATTTTCTGAACCCATAATATTTTTTTCAAATTGTTCTATTTTTTCTATCATTATACTTCTCCGCTTTTCCTCCGTGATTATTGCCCTAACATTTTCAATAAGAATTCTCGATACATCCAATTTCTTCCTTAATCCTGGCATTAAGTTATCATATACCGCCAGAGGATATATTGTGCCATAAATTTTATCCATTAACTCAAATAATGCATTTACATTTGAGGTACCTTCAGATCTAATTTTGTCGATGATCATTCGCTTTATTTCCCCAATACAGTCCAAGAGTCCCATAACGTATGAAACATCGGATACTTCAAGTGATCTTTTGCCTGGAATAACAGAGTTTTCTCCAATTGAAAAAAGACAGTATGCCTCAACAAATTCTTGCTCTGCAATGTACAAATATTTTTGAAGATCATCTTTTCCCAGCTCCTTAAATTGTTTCAATAATTTTTTGGCCTTTTCGATATACTCAGTTGATTCATTTTTCTTATGAGAGTGCATAGAGACTATTGCTTTACTGCAGAGTATTGTAGCATCACGAGTTCCCTTAATAATGGCATTCCTTCTCTCCTCTATATCCTTAAATTTTTTATTGATTTCCTCTATATCAGTTTGAACATTCGATAACATCAAGAATAATGGTTATTGCCAATATATTTAATAATTTTTGAAATGCTCACCAAAACATAATTTTAGAATAACTCTTGTGTAATATTTCGAAACATGTTTGTTCAAAAGTTTCATTCTTTCTGAATTAAATACTAGTACGTGGAATGCAAAATATCTTGGTGTATCAGACACAGACCTACCAGACACTCGTACCTGCTAATAAAAGAAAAATGGAATATGGCTTAGAACAAGTTTACACCAGACTGAATAGGATTAGAAGAAATAGGGGTTATAGTTTTGAGCATGTGCTTGTACAAAAACTAAATGGCAGGGTCTGGAGTGCAAGACGTTTAGGAGGTTCTAGTGCAAACTTACCAGATATTATCGCCGTAAATAACAAAGAATCGATATTCTTGTCGATAGAAGCTAAATCGGGTACTGCAGATAGTCTTTACGTTCCATCTGATCAAATCCAAAGATGTTTTCAAATAAGAGACATGTTTCAGGTATACAAAACGGCCCATGTTATTTTGGCCTTTAAATTTATGCAAAAAAAAAGAATAAGAGAAGAGGGAAAAACAGTTTATACCCACAGAAAGTTACAAGAATACTACAAAATAGCAGATCGATATTCTAAGATGAAAGACCTACCAGTCATAAAATGTGCTTACGATGGTAGTACCTATGAAATAAGAAATAGCCAAGCGAGGAAATGTTTCCTAAAAGACTACCTCATGCCTTTTAGCGTAAATTCAATTCTGTAACTCACAATTTTTATTTCTCGTTTATTCATCTAACAATTCATGACCACAGAAGAACAACTTATTACTTCTGAACAAATGTATAGTATTGAAGATAATGGATATGTTATTTTTGGCATGAAAAAATTACTGATGATGGAAAACGCAGGGCATGGACTGGCGGACTATGTCCTGTCTGAAAAAGGACCTAACCTTGCTGGTAAGAAAATAATTTCTCTTTGCGGGACTGGAAATAACGGAGGAGACGCCATGGTCGCTTCTAGACACTTATCAGCCCAAAATGGAATCGAGGTTACGGTGATACTTTTAGGTGATACGAAGAATATAAAGACTGAAGAAACAACGGTCAACTGGTCGATTATTCAAAAGATGAAATCAATAGAAATTCTCACAGGACCGCGTGTTCTTGAATTGGCAAAGAACAAGATATCTGACTCTGACATAATTATTGATGGTATTTTTGGTACTGGGATAAAAGGAGAAATAAGGGAACCTTTTTCGTCAGCAATCGATCTAATAAATGCTTCTAACGCGTATGTAGTCGCAGTTGATATTCCTTCTGGACTTGATCCAAATGATGGAACATTTCACGAAAAATGCGTCAAAGCTAATGCTACAGTTACCTTTCATAGAATCAAAAAAGGCCTAACAGCAAAGAAAGATTATACAGGCAAGGTTCATCTTGAGAAAATTGGGATTCCAATTGAGGCGGAACAAGGGGTAGTCTGATTATGAGAATTGCTCAGATTCTGGTAGGCAATATGCAAAATTTCTCGTATGTTGTTTATGATGAGCAAAATAACATGGGAGGTATCATAGATCCTTCATGGGATCTTGAAAAACTCTTTCAATTTTTAGAGATAAATAGGATTTCTGCAAGATATATCATAAATACCCATACACATTTTGATCATGTATTAGGAAACGATCACGTTGTTGAAATTACAAAAGCTGAGATAATCCAACATGAAAAATCTACTCACAAAAAAGACAGATCAGTACGCGACCAGGAGATTATTAATATTGGACATGTCGAACTAGAGGTTTTGCATACTCCAGGTCATTCGGAAGATAGCATTTGCCTAATTGTAAATAAAGAAGTTATTATAACAGGAGATACTCTATTCGTTGGAAACATTGGCAGGGTTGATCTTCCCGGGAGTAGTCCCGAAAAAATGTACGATAGTCTAGCTAAAGTTGCAAATTTAGACGATTCATTGGTAGTATACCCTGGTCACAATTACGGTCTCACGCCAACATCAACAATACTAAATGAAAGAACAAATAATCCAATGCTTAATTTCAAAACCAAAGAGGCATTCTTGAAATACATGGTCAATGAGTAATAGGACATGTCTAAAGAATTCGATATAGCATGTTCCCATAAGAGTAACGTAATTGAAAAGTTTCTTACCACAAACCCCATTTTTGTATGTGTTATTTCATATACAGAAACTAGTCAGATTCCAGGTATAACTTTTGCAGGAGCAAACCCTGATCTAATTAAGTATACACCGGCAGCAGATTCTGAATTCCTGTATCATGGAAAATGTTTTTCAATTTCTGGAGTACCTGCTACCCCTGATGGGATACCGACACCTGCATTACTGACCAGAACGGCACTGTTACTTGGAAAAATACCATGCTTGGTGGTAAATTCTGGTTCTAAAATCGATCCTAAAATTCCATTTATTTCATTTGGAATTAACCACGGCAAAAACATCCAGCATCAAGCAGCCCTAGAACTCTTTGAGACACATCAGGCATTTGAGTATGGCAAGATTTTGGGCAAGCAACTATCCAAGTCAAATGACTTGGTTGTTCTAGGAGAAAGCATTCCTGGTGGAACAACTACAGCTCTTGGAGTATTGACAGGATTTGGAATTGATGCAAATTACAAAATCAGCAGTAGTATGCCAAATAATCCACATGATCTAAAAATCCGCGTTGTGCGAGAAGCCATTAAGAATCAAAAAATATCAGATTTGATAGATCCCTTCAAAATAATATCATTCCTGGGGGATCCAATGATACCGGCCGTAGCCGGAATTGCAACGGGTGTTATTCAATCAGAATCTAAGGTAATGCTTGCTGGGGGTACACAAATGGCTGCAGTTCTTGCATTCATGTCTTCTCTGAATGTCTCTTTTGATAAAATTTGCATAGGGACAACTTCCTATGTTACCAAAGATGAAAATTCAGACCTAGAATTTCTAGTAAGGACAATTTCTCCAGATATTCCCATTTTATCCGTAAATCCGGGCTTGGGCAAATCAACTAAAAATGGACTAATAATGTATGACAAGGGTGTCGTAAAGGAAGGGGTAGGATCTGGCGGTGCCTTAATTGCAATGCTACTAAAATTAAATAGATCTCTTGATAGAGATTCTTTTTTAAGAAATATTGAAGAAGAATATGAAAGAAATATTGAAAATATTATGGTTTGATAGAATAGTGGTTGCCTTAAAGCTCGCATTGAATTCAACTGTAGTCTAAATTATTTTACTGTGACAGATTTTGCAAGGTTACGCGGATAATCAGGATTTGCATTGTTATAAATAGAAAGATAATAGGCCAAAAGCTGCAGTGGGATTACTTCGATCAGTGGATAGAGGAAATCACTTATCGTAGGAATGATTATGTGGTAATCGTATATTTCATGCTTCTTGTTTGAAATGCCAACTATTTTTGCACCTCTTGATTTTATGGTATGAATGTTTGATAATGTATCAACATAAGTAGAGTCATTTGGATTAATGACAATTACTATGCTCTTGTTATCTATTAGTGCTAAGGGACCATGTTTTAATTCACCAGCAGCCATTCCCTCGGCATGAATGTACGACAATTCCTTAATCTTTAGAGCTCCTTCTAGACATATAGGAAAATGTAGAGATCGACCAAGTATGTAGATATCCTTTGAATCTTTTATCTGATTTGCAACACTTTCAATCTGCGAATCCAGTTTTAGTACCTGATTTATTGTAGTAGTCAAAAGCTCCTTACTTGTGGATATCCCATTTGATTTTTTACCGATTATGTCCGAAACATAGTACAACAGCGCAATTTGACTTGTGAAACTCTTGGTGGCCGCAACACCTATTTCAGGGCCGCAGTTAACTTCCAGATAAGAATCACTCAATCTAGCGAGGGAGGAAGTCGGAATATTGACTATCGAGAGTACTTTAGCTCCCATATTCTTTGCAGATTTTACAGATTGTAATACATCAGCAGTTTCCCCACTTTGAGATATCGCCAGTAGAACTGAATTTTCATCCAACAAATCAGATGAATATTGAAATTCACTTGACATTATGGTTTCAACGTGAATCTTTGATTTTGAGAAAATTTGTTTTGCGAGTAATGCAGAATGATAACTTGTTCCACTTCCAGTGATATAGATATTTTTGGCACCTGTAATGATATCACAGAATTTCTCTAAGTTCTTCTTGTCTTGTTCCATGCTCTTTACTATTGTTTGATGCTGCTCATGAATTTCCTTTAATGTATAGTGTGAATACTTTCCTTTATCAGCATCGCCAAACTCCCAAGCAACTTGTGTTATTTTTCTTGAAATTCTATCTCCATCAAAATTAAAAAAAGAGATATCACTATCGTTGATTACGACAATATCACGATTATCCAGAAAAATTGCACGGTCTGTGTAATTCAAAAATCCTAGAATATCACTGGACAGAAAATAGTCATCGTTACCCACACCCACTATGAGTGGTTCATCATATCTAGCCCCACACATGGTTGATGAGTTAAATGCTGCGACAAATGCGAAAGAACCTACTAATCGCTTGCATGTAAAGATCATGGATAACCGAATATCTCTAGTAACCTCAAAATACTCCTCCAAAAGGTGAGCAATAACTTCACTATCAGTCTCACTACTGAATTCATGACCCGACCTGTGCAGTTCATCCTTCAATTCATCATAATTTTCAATTATGCCATTGTGCACAACAGCGATGGTTGAGTTACAAGAAAGATGAGGATGTGCGTTAGAGTCAACTATACCTCCATGCGTTGCCCAACGCGTATGTCCAATTCCTAATTTACCAGGTAATTCATCAAGTCTTAAGGACTTGTTAACTTCTGCAACTTTACCTACTCCTTTACGTGTCAAGAGTTTTCCAGAATTAATGGTCGCAATACCCACGCTATCGTATCCTCTATATTCCATCTTTTTGAGGCCTTCAATCAATACGGAAGAAGCGTGTTCATTGCCCTTGTATCCAATTATTGAACACATAACACTATTTTACAATTTAATTCGGTTTAAAATAATTACTAACATCACAAGTTACCACTATAAAAAAAAGTATAACGCTTTTGAAGAATCACGGGCTTCTTTAATACAAAACAATTTTATCATATTATGCTACTTTACATACTGGACAAGATTAATATATAATAGTTACCCCAACCATTAATTGATGAATAGGAAAAGCCTTGTGTATTCTTTGGATGAAAATGCATTTACGAAGGAGATTCTAATTCTCGAAAAACCAAGTGATATGCGTATTTTGTCAAATCCCATAGCGTGGAAAATTGTAAATTTATTGGCAAGTCGTCCAATGTATCCAGCTCAAATCGCAAAGGAACTCAAGATTTATGAACAAAGTGCATATTATTACATAAGGAAATTACTAACCATTAGAGCTATTGGTCAAGTTGAAACATCATTCGTACGTGGTGGCACTGCTAAACTTTACAAAACAGAGTATGCAGCGTTCGGAATAGAAATGAATTGGGGAGAGAGGAAATTTGAAAATGTAAAAAATGGAAAAATTAATAGAAATGTCCGGACATTTTTTGAAGACTTTATTGTTGATGGGTTATTCAATGGTGTGATAGTGGTAGGTGCTCCAGACCCACATGGTCCTTACCGGTCATCTGCAAGGGATGGCCACTACGCGGCACAACTCGCTTTTTTCTTGGGTAGTTTTTGTAGTCTACCACAAAATTTTGTTGTAAAATTAGATGTCGATGCAAAGTCGGAAAAAATAGCAAGAACAGAAAATATCATATCTATTGGCGGTCCCGGAACAAATATTATCACTTCAGAATTTAACAGGTATTTACCAATACGATTTGATGAATCCAATTATTGGTCTGGTTTGATAGCTCCGCAAGGAAGAACTCATACGCTTGATAATCATGGTTTAATTGCAAAAATTAGAAATCCTTTCTCTGAAAAGGTAAACATCGTAATCATAGCAGGAGTGAGATCTGCGGGAACTAAATCAGCTATAATTGCCTTAACAAATCATGGGAACGAAATACTAAAAAAATTCAATCAGGACGACAATTGGGCGGTTGTAGTTCAGGGCTTTGACATGGATTCAGATGGAAAAATAGATACCATAGACATTGTAGACGAAATATCTACCAACAGTCGTTGAGTAATTTTTAGATGCTAACTGGCTGCGGCTTCTGTTGTCTTGTTTGGCGCTACTACATGAACTAGTATTTTTGGTTCGTCTTCTTTCTTTACTAGATATCCAGGTAAGTTTACTTTCCTATTTCCGATTGATACATGACCATGGATCACAACTTGCCTTGCTTGGAACGGAGATTTCAAACCCATTTTTCTCATCACGATTGTCTGCAACCTTCTCTCGAGTATGTCCTCAATTTTCAAGTTCAAAATATCATCTAAAGAAGCAGTACTGGTCAAACCTAGCCTATTTAGGAATGATAATAGAAGCGATTCCTTTTCCTGTCTACCTTCAAGGGTTAGCGCAAGCAGTATTCTCGCTTGATTCCTAAAATTTGCAACTTTTGTTTGTGCCTTCCACAATTCTCTTTTATTTCTGAGTCCATAAGAACCGATAATATACAATTCCGAACTTAATTGGTCAGAATTCCATATTCGCCTTGGCCTTCTGTAACTTTTTCTTGGTTTTCTTGGATCTCCCATTCTGCCTCACTATTCTTTAGTTTCTGGAGATTTAGGTGCACTGCCTTTTGGAGTTGACCCCTCTGGAGCTGCAGATTCAGTTGAAGGTGCAGCACCGGCTTCCTTTGCTTCGCCCGGAGTACCGGGGCCACCGGCTGTAGGCCTCATTGTAACCTTCTTTACTCCAACCGCACCGCCTTTTCTACCAGTTGTTCGAGTACATTGGCCTCTGACTCTAAGTCCAAACATATGCCTATAGCCTCTCCAACTATAGACGGTTTTTTCTCTTTCAATATCAGCTGATATAGTAAAATCAAGATCTGATGTTAACAAATGCTTGTCTGTTCCTGTATCACTATCTTTTCTTCTGTTCAAATACCAATTTGGAATTCCTATCAAAGAGGGATTTTTTATTGCAGCTTCAATGTCGCTCACCTCTTTTTCCGTTAAAGATCCTATTCTCATATTAGAACTGATATTCAACGATTGTAGAATTACCTGAGACAAATTATAACCTAAACCCTTCACTTGACTTAGGGCAATAATGATTTTCTTGCTGCCCTCAATGTCTTTCCCTGCTATTCTTAGGATATGCCTATATTCGGATATCGACAATATTTACGTCCATCATTTTCCGAAATAAAAACCATGCTGACACTTATACGAATGAATAATACAAGAGTCAACGTATTATGACAAAACCAAAATATGCTTTGAAAGCTTTAAATTTGTTAGTAGATCGAGCTGATGAATAATTGATTTCTGAAAATTTTAAGGATATTGTTCATAAAAGTTATAATTCAAATCCTGATTATCTCGAAACAGTTCCAGGTTTACCTGAAAACTATAAGGATATAAAAACACTCGAAGGTTTACTATCAATCAATTACAAACATGTATCTGCAAATGATCAACTTAGAGGAAATTTAATCATAAAACTGAAAAGGCAACAGTTTCCATATTCGGGAATCATTGGTTATGATGAGGACATAGTTCCGTCTCTTAATAGGGCAATACTATCTTCGCATGACATACTACTAGTGGGTCAAATTGGGCAGGCAAAGACCAAGATTGCAGAGACCGTAGCAAAAAATTTACTTTCCCCAATTCCGATTGTGGAAGGATCTATTACAAATGATATTCCAACTCTAATTCCAGAAAGTGAACTTGTATCATTATTAAACGGCAAGGAGATCACACGATCTAGGCCAGAATTTTATGTCTCTATTGAAACCGAGGACAGGATAAGAAATAACAGGCTCGATACCAAAATAATCTGGATTGATGGACCCAGTCGCTTCAAATACCTTCTAGCTACACCAGATATTTCTGTAAAGGATCTGGTAGGGCAGATTGACGCAATAAAAATAGCTAAAAGAGGTGTAGAGGTGTACAATATGGAGTCATATTCACCTGGTCAGCTACTCCTAGCCAGACACGGTGTATTTTGTATTGACGAATTACCTGTGCTTGACCCCAGAAAACAGGTAGCCTTACTGAGTGTCTTGCAAGAAGGTATCTACACTACTGGTTCCTATCCTGTAATATTCAAACCAGATACAAGAATAATATCTACTGCAAACCCAATAGATTATACCCATTCGGGCAAAATAATCGAACCGCTTTATGATAGATTGAAGAGTCATATCATTACTAGATATCCAAAAAAGGTTTACGACGAAATGATGATAATGGTTCAAGAGGCAAACATTTCCAATATAAGGAACATAGTGTTGCCGATATTTATCTTAAGAACTCTAGCTGAAATTACTAGGATTGCTCGTGGACATCCCGAAATAAATCAGGAAAAGGGAGTAAGTGTAAGAATGTCTATTCATTCATTAGAGATCTTGATATCAGAAGCTGAACGAGTAAGAGGCATCATTAATAACATCAAAGCTGTTCCTCGTTTTAGTGACATTTATTCAATTCACCAAACTTCAAAATTTGAACTTTCAGAGATAGATGATAGTTATGAAAACAGAATGAATATTTTGGATACTATAATATCTGATGCGATTAAAAAAATATGTGCTCATTATGTCGCAGACCTTCCTCCTGAAAAACTAATAAGTCTAAAGAATGAATTCAAAATCAATAAGACTTTTCATGTCTCTCAAGACATCACCGGTAACAGCAAGGGTCCTAAAAGCTATCAGGCACAGGTAAGTAAGTTTGATTCATTAAGGGAAATAATGGATATTGTGGCAAACAATATAGCACAAGATCAAAAGCATTTTGAAGTGGCTTTAAGAGAAAATGCAATAAATTTTGACACTCTTAAAGACACGAAAGATCCTGAGTATCTCGCATCAGTAACTGAATTAATACTAGAAGGCCTTAGATTTACAGATCCACCAATACTCGATAGGAAGGAAGGTATCTATGTCCACATATAGTAATAACATCAAGAAATTTACTTATCATAATATCATTGACTTTCCAGAAGAAAAGGAAGACAAGGCTCCAACAAAATCAATTCCAAAGAGTTTACTCCAAGATTTTCTTAAAGTCTTGGGCAGGGAAATAATGAAAGAAGATCAGCCAAAACTGGAAGAAATTGAGCAGGAACTACAAAACCTGAAGAAGGAGCGAGAAAACAGTCAAAGTGAATCAAATAAATCTAAATCCAGTATGACGGAGCCGTCGATAATAACCCAACTCCAGCAGTTGGGGTATATCAAAGATTCAAGAAAATGGCTAAGTAAAAAAGGATTTTTTGCAGTAGGAGGAAAATTGCTAGAGGATGTAATTAGAGCTCTTAATAAAGGAACTATAGGACTGCATGAGACTACATTTAGTGGTAGTGGTTCATTAAATTTAGATTCGACAAAAAAATACGAACCGTCTGACGACCTGAGATTAATTAATGTTCCAAGATCATTATTAAATGCTATTCAAAGAAGATCTGGTTCCAGATCATCTATTCAATTACCAATTGATCTACAGCCAGATGATTTGGAAGTTTATGAAACAAAGAGAGAAGTTAGTGTTTCAGTTGTTTACTGTATTGACTTGAGTTCTACTATGAGATATTCAACAATGTTTGGGGATATGAGTAGAATAGAGGCAGCAAAAAAAGCATTATGGAGTTTGTTTTTATTAAATCAAAAATTTTTCCCGTCAGATTCAATTCGTATAGTAGGTTTTGGGGCTTTGGCCTCAAAGGTATCACCATACGATATACCATATCTCAAGACTTTTGATTCAGGCGTAGGATTTATGCACTATACTAATTATCAGGCCGCTTTTAGACTGGCAAAGAAAATTCTACAAAATGAAACTACTGTTAACAAGAAAATTGTCCTTGTGACAGATGGCCATCCTAGTGCCTGCTTCATTGATACGGAACAAGAACGAAATAAAATATTATGTGAAAGACCCTATTCCCAATTTTACGCTCTTGATAAGGAAGCACTAAATTCAGCAAAGCAAAAACAGGACTTATCCCTTGATACTAAATCAGGGAAATTAGTTTACCTTTGCTATAGATATAGACAGGTTGACCAATATATCGGTGAAAAGACAATTCTGGAAGCACGAAAATGTCATAAATTAGGCATTGATATAGATACAATCATGGTTAGTGAGGAAGATTCTTTGTTGAGCTACGTAAATGAGTTGGAAAAGTATGTCAAAGGGAGATCATATTATATCAATCCAGCTGAAATAGATAAGATTCTAATTACGGATTACCTAAATGACAAAAAATCTATTTTAAGGTCTAATTGAAAATCGACAATTAGTTTTTATTTACATCTTCTAAAAATAGATAATGAATGACAAAAGACTCATCCAGTTCCAATTATTTTGATTGGAATGATTCGTTTAATATAATTAAGAAAGCATATGATTCGTCACTTTTTGTACTTATAATAGGACCAAAAGGCACTGGTAAAACTAGTTTGGTTAGAAAATTTGCTTCGGATATTGGAAAGCCGCTTTATTCAATTAATTTCAGCTTAAGAACCCGCGAATCGCATTTGGTTGGAACTAAAACCATGAATCAAGGAGAAGTTACATTTGTAGAAGGCATCTTGATCAAATCCATGAGAGACGGCGGAATTCTATATCTTGATGAACTTAATGCAGCAGAAGCTGATGTACTTCTGCGACTTGATGAAGCACTTGATGACAGACGACAGATTGTATTGAAAGAAGCTGATGGTCAAGTAATCAATGCATTGAATAATTGGTTTGTTTTTGCTACGATCAACCCACTATCTCATGAAGGAACAAAGGAATTACCACCACAAATACTAAGCAGATTTCCAGTCAGACTAAGACTCGAATATCCACCCAAAGAAATTGAGAAGCAGATTATAAAATACCACGTAAACTTTGATTCTTCACAAGAGAGTGACATTGACAATGCACTTAAACTGGCCAATAGTCTGAGAGAAGCAGCATCATTGGAGGAGCTATACTACAGTCCCAGCATAAGAGAGTCTATAGCATTTGCAAGACTTTTGACAAATCAGGTATCTCCCAAGAAAGCTGCTGAAGTAGTATATGCTAATGTTTATGATCAGTGGGGAGAAGTAGAATATAGAAAGGTAATGGACATGATAACTTCAATTTTTGCGTAAGAAAATGTCCTTCTCTCATGTTCAAAACTTTTCCTTGCGAAATGATGTACTAATAAATCTAGGAACGTTTCTTTCCAGAAGATGGTCTGGAAATAATAAGGCAATTATTTTAGTAGTAGAAGACAAGCCTCCCGCTACGAATCTAGAAAAAAATACCATCTCTATGCCATCATTAAGATATTATAACGGAACAGAATTCCAAAAATATCGTCAGTGGCGTGTTTCCTTGTGGTACGAATCGATGCGATTGACACACTCAACAAAAGCACTAAGTAATGACCATGCTTTTGGATTTATTCTAAACTCAATAGAATTGAAGAGGGTAGAGGTATTAGGATTAAGAGAATGGAGAGGTATGGAAAACGAAGTAATCTTTAACGAAGGAATTTCATGGCTATCGCGTCCTTTATTGAATTCGTTATATGGTAAACATAAGGTTGTGGAGGCATTTTCTCAATACCTTATTACTGGTTATGTCAAGGGTGAATTGTTCGGATCAGAAACAGACAGGGTACAGAGTGCAGTTAACATTGCCAGGGAATTAATTGATGAATCAATAGAAAAAAACCACAGAACCGAATGGATAGAACGACAAATTCCCAAAATAATCAAGACCCTTCAAATCGATTCTCTTTTTACTATACCAATTGTTACCCTTAGAAGTAAAATTGGATTATCAATGACAGAAAGAAATCTGCTAAAAGAAATAGAAAAGATGATAAAAATTCGAAACAAAGAAATGGAAAAATCCTTAAATGACATTATAGATGGCGCCCAAATATTAAGAGAGTATGAAAGTCTTGTAAAGGAGAGTAAAAAAACAGACAATAAGGGTTACTCAGCAATGGAACAATTTGGATTGGAGGTTCCCGATAGCGTTGGTATAGATGAGAGCATAATTTATGATAACGATTTGATTACAAAGCTAAAATCAGTCATTAGATCTTGGAAAAGAGGATGGAGAGAAATACATGATATGACGGGAGATGAGATAGATATAGAATCCATAATCGAATCCCAGCCAAAGCCATTTCTCACGGATTTCAAAAATACGATAAATACCAAAATTGTACTATTGTTAGATCATTCTAGTAGCATAGATGAATACGAACTGGAGTACAAGAAGGCCACGGTTGCCCTTTGTGAAGCTTTAAAATTTTTGAATGTGAAATTTTCTGCTTACGCGTTTAGTACTAAAAACAAAAAAGTAACATGTTGGGTTATAAAGCATCCAGATGTGAAATGGACTTCTATAAACGCACGTAATTTGGTTCAAATTAAAGCAAGCGGAGGGACACCACTAGCAGAAATTTACAATTTGTTGTTACCGTTGATGAAAACATACAAACCAGATATAATGATAACTTTAACCGATGGTGAACCTGCTGACTATAATGCTGTACGCTCTACAATTAAAACCTACAAGTTGAATGGAATTCACATGGTTGCTGTTGGTATGGGAAAAACTGTAAACAATGCCATCAATATTGGTTTGAATTTGAAATACCTAGAATATGAAAGGACTTTGGTTGTTAGTCAACTTGATGAAATACCAAAGAGAGTCCTGTCACTTTTACAGGTTTAAGAAGCTCGTGTCACGATTTTCCTATTAATTCTAATTCCGAGAACTAAGTTTATATCGTATATTTGTGTTCTTTCTTAACTTTTTCCCAATCTGAAAGAAAAAGTGATAAGCCCTTATCAGTTAGAGGATGTGTTAGCATTTTACCCAATATATCCGGTGGGAGAGTTACAATGTGTGCGCCCAACTTGCCAGCCTCAATGACGTGAATGGGATGTCTCACACTAGCAACCAAAACTTCCGATTGATAGCCATAATTGCCAAAGATCTGAACTATTTCCTTAATTACTGTCATTCCTTCTTGACCAGCATCATCCAGTCTTCCGATAAAAGGACTAACATATGATGCTCCAGCCTTTGCAGCCAGCAATGCTTGATTTGATGAAAAGATCAAAGTTACATTTGTCTTGATCTTATTCTCACCAAGTTTTCTTACTGCCTTTAATCCATCCATGGTCATGGGAACCTTCACAATAACGTTTTCACCAAATTTTTTTAATCGCAATCCCTCCTCAACCATATCCTGAGTTTTTGTTCCGACAACTTCCAAATTTACAGGACCCTTTACAATTTTTACTATCTCTCGCATTATGTCTTCAGGATGTCCTTTTTCTCTAGAAATGAGTGTAGGGTTAGTTGTAATCCCATCTACTACACCCATATCGACAAATTTCTTTATGGATTCAATACTTGCAGTATCAAGAAAAATTTTCATTTTTTTATTCGTTTCCTAGATTTAAGAACAGATTCTATAATATGATCCGAACTCAAGCCATATTTGCTTAGGAGTGATTCTATTTCCGTTTCTCTAGCTGACTCTCCAAAAATATCTCCTACACCCATTCTGTTTACAGGAACAGGATGATTTTCAGCGGTCACTTCGCAAACAGCGCTTCCTAGTCCTCCTATAATACTATGTTCTTCAATAGTAACAATTGCACCAGTATCTACTGCCGCATGATATACAGCATCAACATCGATTGGTTTTATAGAGTACATATCTATCACTCTGCACGAGACTGTATATTCTTTTTCAAGTGTTTGTGCTGCATCGATAGCTTTTGATACCATAAGACCGCATGCAATCAATGTTATGTCGGAACCATCTCTAATAACGTTACTCTTACCAATATCAAATTGTTCAAAATTATCCTCATAAGTATTGGAATTTGAAGGACGTGCTAGGCGCATAAAAAAGGGTCCTGGGGTGTAACTTAGAAGTGGAATTAAATTTTTTACCGCTATAGAATCTGATGGAACAAGCACTCGCATATTTGGAATTGTTCTCATTGTAGAGATATCCTCAATCTGTTGATGAGAAGCACCATCAGGACCAACGGTAAGCCCAGCGTGTGATACTACTAACTTTACGTTCAGAAACGGATAACAAATAGTATTTCTAATTTGATCAAGACATCTGCCGGGTAAGAATGCAGCATAGGTACTAGCAAAAACCACTTTACCTGCAATTGCCAATCCAGCAGCGATTGAAACAAGATTTGCTTCTGCAATCCCAACATTGTATAACCTATTGGGGAATTTGTCACCAAAGAGCTTTGTTTTGAGTGAATCAGTGGTATCTGCTCCGACACAAACAATGTTAGAATCCTTTGATCCTAGTTCGACTAATGTATTTCCGTATGCGGTTCTCATATCAGAAATAATGTTTTTATCACTTAATTGCATGGAGGTCCTCCTCAATGCCAAGTTCTCTTGCCAAAGGTATAAGCATATTTTTACGAGATTTAATCCAATCAGATCTCATGTCATTTATTGTTGCCAATTCCAATAATTTTGTTTCAATTGCAACATTGGCTTTATGCCTCAGCTGGATAATATTCGAATTGATATCTGGTGAACCGTATACTGCATTACCAGCTACCATAATTCTCGCCCCTGCGTCAAAAACTTGCTGAAGGGTTGTTGCATCAATACCTCCATCAGCTTCAATAAATCCCTTATAGTTGTTACTTTTCAGAGTCTTGACTACTTCGGCCATTTTATCCAATGCTTCGGGAATAAATTTCTGGCCAGCAAAACCAGGATTCACTGACATTATTATCATAACATCTATGTTATCAAGGTGATCAATTATCCAGGACGGAAACTTAGTCCCCGGATTAATAGCCATACCAGGACTGATTCCAGCTTTTAGTAGCATTTTGTTAATTTCGACGAACTCTGATTCATTGCAAGCTTCAACATGAACTGTAATAATATCACATCCTGCATCTATGTATTCTTTTACATGATTTATCGGCTTTTCAATCATCAAATGAGCATCAAAAGGAATACTTGAGATTTTTCTAAGATGTTTAATAGTGTCGGCAAAAAATGAAGTTGTCGGTACAAACTTGCCGTCCATTATATCCAAATGAATAAGATCTGCACCTGCTCGCTCTGCTCTTCTTACCTTTTCTTCATAATTCTCGGGTTCACCTGCAATAATTGAAGGTGCAATCAAAATCTCGCTTTGAAGCTCTTCTAGCAAAATTGGAACGTGTTTTTTTGGAGGAGCTTTGCCGTGCCATTGTGGATTATTAGCCATATGCTTAATCCCTTTCCCCTTGGTAGTATTTGCAATAATTATTGATGGTTTATTTTCTACCTTTTCAACTCTGCTCAGGGCGTCTATTATCTGCTCAATCTTATGACCATTTATCTCTACTACATTCCAATTGAATGCAGCCCATTTGTCTCTAACAGGATCCAGAGGCATAATCTCTTCCGTAAATCCATCTTGCTGGATCTTGTTCCTATCTAGGATAGCTACCAAGTTGTCTAATTTGAATTTTGAGGCTGCCATGGCTGCTTCCCATATTTGTCCTTCATTTGATTCTCCATCTCCAATCAAAGTATAAACCCTATTTTTTTGTCCATCTCTCTTTTTTGCAAGTGCAATTCCAATTGAGACGGACAAGCCTATTCCCTCAGATCCACCTGAATATTCTATCCCAGGGAAACTGTGATTTTTCTGGCGTTCTGAATACCTTACTGGATGTCCTTGGAGTCGTGAACCAAGCTTTCTGAGTGTTTTTATCTCCTTTGTATCTATATATCCGGCAGCAGCTAAAACCGCATAAAATCCTGGTGCAGAGTGTGCTTTAGAATTGACAAAATAATCCCTTCCTTCCCACAGAGGATCACTTGGTTTATGTTTCATTTTATGAAAATATAGAACACCCATGATCTCAGCCGCTGAGAAAGATGCTCCTGGATGGCCTGAGCCTGCTTCTGCTATACCTTGAGTAGCCAGCTTCCTCACATCTCGTACTTTGCGATTGAGCTCAAGATATCTCATTTTCAGAGCCATTTAGATACCCCAAATAGAACCAAAGACCACCATCATTGGATATATGTTTTAATCAGAATGTACGATAAAAACATATGGAATTATGACTTTGAGATTTTTAAACTCATTCTCATCAACTTGATGAAACTCCCAGCAGTTCATTATGTAATTTCTGACAAAATGCACAACTAAGAAAAGGTAATATCAAGATAATTCAAGAAAATAATAGCTAAATAATTTGGAATACTTGAGGCACTTAGATTTATTAGAAATAAAAACCAATATTACATATGAGTGAATACGAGGATCTAAAAACTGGAGACATAGTGGCGGAGGCACTCATTGATTGGGGGGTTGATGTTGTTTTTGGCATACCGGGGGACAGCATTAACGGATTCATAGAAGCACTAAGAGTAAGGAAAGATAAAATAAAATTCGTCCTAGTAAGACATGAGGAATCTGCTGCCTTGATGGCCTGTGGATATGCAAAGTATACTGGAAAACTTGGCGTATGCACGTCAATAGCAGGTCCTGGTGCAATCCATCTTCTGAACGGATTGTATGATGCTAAGGCGGATAACACACCGGTAATTGTAATTACAGGAGGAACATCTACTGATTTGATGAATTCAAGTTTTCAACAGGATGTAAACTTGATGAATCTCTTTTCTGATGTTTCAGTTTATAACTCTATGATAGGGTCACCCCGACAAGCAGAAATGGCTGTAGACATAGCATGTAGAACTGCATATGTTCGTAAGGGGGTCAGTCATCTTAACATCCCTAATGATGTACAGGAACAAAAGTTGGAGGGTCATTACTCAAGACACAAAGTTCCAGGGCATACTTCCGACATCTTTGTAACACCTACATCAGCTGATAAAAGATTAATCGAAAAAACTGCAGAAATTTTGAACAATGGGAAAAAAATTGTGATCCTAGTTGGTCAAGGTGCATTGAATGCCTCAGAAGAAGTAATAGATGTAGCGCAGAAGCTGAACGCCCCCATCATAAAGGCAATGTTAGGGAAGGCCGTTGTTCCCGATGATCATCCTCACAGCTTGGGTGGAATTGGTTTCTTGGGAACAGAACCTTCAAGCGATGCTATGGCTGAAAGTGATACGTTATTCATGGTAGGAACATCTTTTCCTTATATAGAATATCTTCCAAGACCAGGACAGGCTACGGGTATTCAAATTGACATTAA
Source organism: Nitrososphaeraceae archaeon (assembly GCA_046261955.1). Classification (GTDB taxonomy): domain Archaea; phylum Thermoproteota; class Nitrososphaeria; order Nitrososphaerales; family Nitrososphaeraceae; genus TA-21. The sequence continues at coordinate 47,015 of JBHENS010000001.1, forward strand.
ACCCGAAAAGATTGGATTAAGATATCCAGTCAAAATTGGCTTAATAGGCGATTCCAAACAAGTGTTATCGGATCTTATTCCGTTACTCCATGATAAAAGGACAGATAAGCAAGACAACGATACAAGTGCAAAATTTCTAAAGTCAAAACAATATGCCATGAAGAAATGGAATGATATAATAAAAGAACAGAGTAGTCGAGTAGATGAACCCATAAAACCACAAGTGGTCGCTGCTGCAGTATCAAACGAATTAGACGATAAAGCGATAATATCAGTTGATAGCGGAATCAATACGTGTTGGGCTGCTAGATTCTTAAACCTAAAAAATGGTATGAAATTTTCCGGATCTGGATCTCTCGCGACTATGGGATGCGCAGTACCATATGCTATCGCAGCCAAGATTGCATATCCAGACAGACAGAGTGTTGCATTTGTAGGAGATGGAGGATTCACAATGCTAATGAGCGAATTCGCAACAGCAGTTCAATATAATCTTCCTATTAAAGTGATAATATTGAATAACAAAATCTTGGGAATGATAAGATGGGAGCAAATGGCTTTTCTTGGAAACCCAGAATATGGGATAGAATTTTCACAAATAGATTTTGTCAAAATTGCCGAAGCCTGTGGTGGGAAGGGATTTTCAATATCAAAAATTAAAGAGGTAGAACCAGTCATTCATGAAGCTATGAGGGAAAACAAGGTACCTGTTATAGTAGATGCTCATGTAGATCCCTTTGAGGCACCCTTACCTCCAAAAATAAGTATGGAATTTGTTACGAATATTGCAAAGGCATTTACAAAAGGACAACCATATGCAAAAGAAATTGGACTCACATTATCCCTTGATCAATTACATGAAAAATTAAGGGGCCTGCATTCACATAAGCAAGAAAACTAGTAGTTTACTAATGAGTCAAGTTCATAAGTACATCTGTATAGTTGGTTAAGAAATTATGTTAGAATTTCTCGTCACAAATATTGAATTATGAGTGAACAATCCTACTTGTGAAATCATGATATTAATGCTATATTGAAGCCTTGGCCGGGATTTGGACCCGGGACCTTTGCCTTACCAAGGCAACGCTCTACCAGGCTGAGCTACCAAGGCACCTTGAAATCAAGACATACAACAAAACTAGGGTTTCATTAAGATATCTAATCGCAAGTATTACTATCTATAACGTTTAATTACCATCTATTTATCAAATCTGATTGGTTCATGCGGGGGTTGTAGAGCCTGGCCAAATAATAAAAAAATTTGGAAACGCAGGACTTAAGATCTTATAAATTGGGGATCCTGTCCTTTAGGGGTTCGTGGGTTCGAATCCCACCTCCCGCATTCATGTAATGATGTTTTCATTAGCATTCATGAAGAGTTGATTTATTTTTCTATTAAATTGAATTTGCCAATTCATTTTCAGGAAATCGACTATAGTTATTTGAATGAACAACCAGAATCTTATTGATATCCATAAAAAGAACATGCCTCGTTTTTATTAACGATAATTATTGATAACCAAATGCAGAGTAAGATAGTTACATAATATATTCGAACTCTGATTCTAACGCGCAGAACACAGTTTGAATATCCTTTTCTTTCTAGCACTACAAATGCCGATGGAAATTATGAATAATTAAATATGAAAAAAAGTACCACTAACCTATGGAGACAAGAGATTCTTTGGACATTATTTCTACAACTTATGGAAGGCTAAGAGACAATGTTGTCAAGTATCAAAAGATCCTGGGTAGGGCTCTCACTGCGTCAGAAAAGATTCTTGTTGGCCATGTTCATAGTCCAGATATAAATAAAGAAATTAGATCAGGATTAGATTACGTCTTTCTCGATCCAGATAGAGTCGCACTACAGGATGTGACCGGTCAAATGACACTATTACAATTCATGCAATCAGGGCTGAGAAGAGTAGTTGTTCCAACGACTGTTCATTGCGATCACCTAATTCAAGCAAGGACTGGTGGCGAATCTGATACTAATCTAGCTCTTTACGAAAATAATGAGGTATACAAATTTCTCGAATCAGCTTCAAGAAAATATGGAATTGGATTCTGGAAGCCTGGTTCCGGTATAATTCATCAAGTCGTCCTTGAAAATTATGCATTTCCAGGAGGGTTGCTCATAGGGACTGATTCACATACACCTAATGCAGGGGGGCTTGGGATGATTGCAATAGGTGTGGGTGGTCTCGATGCAGCGGAAGTGATGTCAGGAATGACATGGGAGCTCTTATACCCAAAGCGCATAGGTGTGTTTCTGACTGGAAAACTAAATGGATGGACGTCATCAAAGGATATTATCCTTTATGTTGCCTCCAAACTTACAGTTTATGGAGGAACGAATGCCATAATAGAATATTTTGGTCCTGGAGCAAGGACCATTAGCTGTACTGGAAAGGCGACCATTACTAACATGGGAGCAGAAATTGGTGCGACATGCTCAATATTCTCTTATGATGAAAAGATGGAAACCTATCTTCGCGCTACAAGACGTGAGGGAATAACTGATCTAGCAAACAAGCACAGAGATTTTTTTACACTAGACAGAGAGATAGAAGAAGAAATTACAAAAGATAGAGAAAAAGCTCTTGACTATTTTGATCAATTGATTGAGATAGACCTTTCAAACCTTGAACCATATATAGTGGGTCCCCATACACCTGACTTAGCAAGACCCATATCGAAAATGGCAAGCGATATTGAAAAGAATAGTTATTTAGATATGATTTCTGTCGCATTAATTGGAAGTTGTACAAATTCTTCGTATGAGGATATGTCAAGGGCATCTGATATTGCTGTTCAAGCCAAGTTGAAGGGAGTGAAAGTAAAGGTTCCTCTTCAGGTTACACCAGGGTCTGAGATGATTCGGGGTACAATAGATAGAGATGGACAGATGAAAGCGCTAAAGGAGATTGGAGCAAATGTACTTGCAAACGCATGTGGTCCCTGCATAGGACAGTGGAATAGACCCGAGCTGAAGAAAGGAGTACCCAACACAATTGTAACATCATACAACAGGAATTTTCCGGGTCGTAATGATGGAAGTAGAGAAACGATGAACTTTATTGGCAGTCCAGAATTGGTAATTGCATTAGCTTTAGGTGGCAGGCTTTCATTCAATCCCTTAATTGATGAACTCACCGCCAACGATGGAACTAAATTCAAACTGAATCCACCCAAAGCTGCACCAGAAATCCCATCTAATGGTTTTGTATATAATCAAGACGTATACATTCCTCCTACTCAAGAGTATCAAAATGTGCAAGTACTAATTGACCCAAATAGTTCCAGACTCCAAAAACTCGAACCATTCTCTCAGTGGGATAAAAAGGATTTTGAAAGGGTACCAATTCTGGTTAAGATTAACGGCAAGTGCACCACTGATCATATCTCACCAGCTGGTCCGTGGTTAATGTACAGAGGTCATCTAGACAAGTTAAGTGATAATCTTCTGCTTGGTGCCGTTAATGCCTTTCATCAAGATCAGGTGGGAAAAGGTAAGAACACATTGAATCAAGAGATAGAATTGTTGCCCAAGATAGCCCGTGAATACAAGTCAAGAAGAATAAGATGGGTAATAATTGGAGATAATAACTACGGAGAAGGGAGCAGTAGAGAGCACGCGGCAATGACTCCACGCTACCTTGGCTGTTGTGCGGTCATTGCAAAGAGCTTTGCAAGGATACATGAGACAAACTTGAAAAAACAAGGAATACTAGCTCTTACATTCGTAGACCCTGCAGACTATGACAAGGTACTAGAGGATGACAGGCTAAGCATATTAGACCTTAAAAGTTTCCTGGAGGGTAAATATCTTAGAGGTATTATACACCACAGTAACAGTACTAATGATGAAATTATGTTAAGGCATTCATACAACTCATCTCAAATAGAATGGTTCAAAGCTGGTTCTGCACTTAATTTATTGCGCACCAAATAATTATTGTTACCAAAATTGTTACTGACTGTTATTTGCTTTCTTCCATTTTGTTATCAACTCAATAAACAATCTATGCATTCTAGTATCACCAGATAATTCGGGATGAAATGAAGTCCCAATAATGTTTTCTTGTTGAACAGCTACTATTTTTCCGTCGAATTTGCTCAAAATTTGAACACCTGAGCCAGTAGAAATTACGCTTGGTGCACGTATAAAAATTCCCTTAAAATCGTTTCCTATCCCGGAGATCTCCAGGGTTGACTCAAATGAATCATACTGCCTTCCAAATGAATTCCTCTCTATTTCAATATCCAAAGCTCCTAACAATAATTGTTTCTTGTTTCCGACAACTTTATCATATGACTGTTTAGCCAAAACTATCATACCTGCACATGTTCCCATAATGGGTAATCTATCCTGCAGTACTTTGGTTATCGAGTCTAGCAACCCATTCTTTAACGAGAGTAATAGACCCATCACAGTACTCTCTCCTCCAGGAATAATCAATCCATCAACTTTCATTATTTCGTCAGGATAACGAACGGAAATTACATTGCCTTTCAAGTTCATTTCTCTTAATGCATCTGTCGTTGCCTTGATATTTTCTTCTATATCGCCTTGAAGAGCCAATACTCCGATGAGCAATTCGCTATTCATATTGTGGGCCCTCTTTCTTGCATCCTTAAATCCAAATTCTTTGTGTCAAGACCAAGCATTGATTTTTTCTCATCAATCATTTTTTGTGCCTCAAGGACGGTCTTTGGATCGTCAAAATAGGTAGTGGCTATGACTACTGATTTAGCTCTTTCAAGCGGATCTTCTGCTTTGAATATTCCTGAACCTACAAAAATGCCATCACAGCCAAGCTTCATTAGCAGTGCAGCATCTGCTGGTGTAGATATTCCTCCAGCTGCAAAATTTACTACAGGAAGTCTTCCAAGTCTTCCTGTTTCTTTAACTAACTCAAAGGAAGATTGTATCTCCCTCGAAATCTTGATTAGTTCTTGATCATCATTATTATCGTAAATTCCCCTTAATTTTCTGATTTCATTGTTTACCATTCGTAGGTGAGTTACCGCCTGTGAAACATCTCCTGTACCGGGTTCACCTTTTGTTCTTATCATTGCAGCACCTTCTTCTATCCTTCGTAGAGCTTCTCCTAAATTCTTGGCTCCGTTCACAAAAGGTGTTGTGTAATTCCATTTCCAAATATGTCTGCTTTCATCAGCTGGACTGAGTACTTCGCTTTCATCTATCATGTCGACGCCTGTCTCCTCAAGTATACTGGCTTCCGAGGAATGCCCAATTCTGCATTTAGCCATTATGGGTATGCTCACAGAATCTAATATTGCTTGAATTACTTTTACGCTAGCAGTTCTGGCTACTCCGCCTGCATGTCTTACATCATAAGGGAGTTTATCCAAAACCATGACTGCTACTGCTCCGGCATCCTCAGCTATTTGAGCCTGCTCTACATTAGTTACATCCATTATTACACCGTGTTTTTGCATGTGGGCAAAGCCACGCTTTACCAAGGCAGTCCCACTTGCAATTTGTTTCCTATCAACTGTGGAAATCTTGATCCCCTTTGATAAGGGATATGCACCTACTTGCGATATTGTCATCTACTGTTTTTTTTAATTTACATTATTTAGATATTAGTCTTGCTACAAAATCACGTGCGACGAGCCTAGGTTTGACTCTAATATTTAGCCGTTGCACTCTCATCAATGCTGGATTTTAGCGTATTCTCTGACCCAATGATATTCTAGGGATTAAGCTTAAATTGTCGATAAATTTGGTCAAAAGTTTCTTGATTAAAGAACACCATAATTTGAGAATAGAACTAAATAGACATTATTACTTTAATAATGTCAAATTTATGATAGAACCTTCGGACAAAGCTATTCTGACAGCCATCTATGTCTCTTCCCTTGATTCAGAAATTTTGCCATTAGAATATCTGAAGGATCGAACTACAATATCGAATGAAATGTTTAAACTCAAAATAGATGAAATGATAAAAAATGGCTTTATAGAAAAATCTGAACCACTCAGATTGACTTTTCTTGGTAGAGGGTTACTAAAAATTGTCTTGATTGGAGGCGTATTTGATATTGTTCATCCGGGTCATATTCATACATTAAAAGACGCAAAGAACCAAGGTGACGTATTGGTTGTGGTTGTCGCAAGAAGCTCAACTGCACTCAAGATAAACAAACAGAGAAAAATATATCATGATGAAACTCTTAGAAGAGAATTGGTTTCGTCAATTAAGTTTGTTGATTATGCAATCATAGGAAGAGAAGGTACTCTTTATGATACTGTTGAATTTGTAAAGCCGGATATTATTGCCTTAGGATACGATCAAATACATACTGAAAAGGAGATAGCTGTCAATTGTTCAAGAAGGGGAATAGATACAAGAATAATTCGCCTAAATACACCAGTACCCGGATCTAAAAGCACTCGGATTAAAGAGGAATTGGGCCACTCAATTTATGACATATGATTCTGTCTTATTTTTTTGAGGTCTGCAAGGTAACTTTAACATTATCACCGTTCTTTAGACGAAGTACTTGTTTGATATTAACGGGAGCTATAATTTCTAACATGTTGTTAGCATGATGTGTTCGTTCGAGTATTAACAGATCTGATTGAATGTTTTCGTTCCCATTAATAATCACAGGGTAACATTTAACCCACCCGTAAGTTCGTTCGAAATCACTGAATCCATCTATAAAATGAAAACGAAAGCTTTCAATTTTTCCTCTGTTTTCTAACGATAGTGGATCAATTATTCTAATATTCAAAGTACCCGGGAATGGGATATACCCGATTTTTTTTTTAAACTGCTTGCGATATCCTTCAAGGCTCATGTAGTACTTACCTTCGCCCATCCCAGAGACTAATGTACCATTAAAATGAACATTTCCGGGTGATGAATCTAATGCCATGAGGAGGAACTCTGACATCTTTTTGACAGCAGATAGGCCCACTTCTGTTACTCTGATCATATATCCATGTCCTTTCTTGACACGCTCTACATATTTCATTTCTTGTAGTTCCAAAATTATTTTTGAAGCTGCTTGTTGTGACTTGTTTATTTCAATTCCTATATCAGTACTAGTAAATTCAATAAAATTATCCTTTGCCCCCTTAAGTAGTAGTTTAGCTAGAGTTATTACGTATTCAGACTTTATATCTTGCATCGTTCTTTAGTTGCCAATACCAATCTGATCAAAAGTCCTAACTGTAATTTCTGGTGATTTTTTCAATTCGGCCATTCTATGCCCAACTACATACTCAATTCCTGCTCGGTATGCAGCATCTATAAGTCGTTGAGTGATGATTCCGTCCATCACCAGAAATCTGGCACCTTCTAAAGAATCCAATCTCTTGATTATTTCGGATACTGGTACCTTCAGCAATACTTGCATGGAATTGTCCAAGATCATTGCCTCTAACGTCTCATTAATTTGTGGATACACTTCCTTGACTGCTGTGGTTATTTGAGGATCATCTTTTAATTTTTCACCATTGTTGAAATTTGAAGGTTCTTGGTAAGACAAATTATTGTTCTCATAAGTTTTTGATTTCTTAACGCCGCCCTTCTGATGTTGAATAGGAACTTCATATTGTTCCACGGTAGGCTCAATTACATCCTTAAGTATCTCTGTTATTTCCAATGGAGTGCATTCTTCTACCTCTTTACCAGTCGGAGCTCTTAGAACCTTGTCAATCTTAACCAGTCCTTGTAATTCCTTTAAAATTAAGTCAGCCGCTCTATCACCATCTAGAAATGCTATAACTTTCTTTCCAGATGTCAAGTTGGTAATTGTTTCGTCAATTTTAGCTCCTTCAATAGCAATCGAGTTATCAAAACCTGCTCGCAAAAGATTAATGACGTCAGCCCTTCCTTCGACAAGAATGATGACCGGTGATTCGAAAACTCCAGTACCGCATGCAAGCTGAGCCTTTCCGAACGAAGTGAGTTTTCCAGGTTTACTTGCGTCGTACACATCCCGCAACATTTCTTCTCCCTCACTTATTGTCTTTGTCGCCCATTCTTGGATTATTTTCTTGGCCCTATCCACGATAACTTTTTTCTTGATAGCTCTTATGTCATCTATTCCCACTAACAGGAACTTACCCTGAAATGGTCCAACTTTATCTATGCTTTCAATAGCAGCAGATATCAATGCGGCGGTGGATATGTCGGTACTCATTGGAAGCAAAGCATCCCCCTTCGTTGTATTGGATTTGGTATCAACATTAACCTCAATCCTACCAACTTTTGATACTTTCTGTAGCTCGTTTAGATTCATCTCAGGGCCTAGTAATCCCTCTGTCTGGCCGAATATTGCGCCAATAATGTCGGCCTTCTCGACTATCCCATCGACATCAAATTTAAGTTTAACATGATATTTTACTATACCAGTATTAGGCATTTTCAAACCCTCTTATTTTTAAATACGAGGTAAGCTTATCTTGCTTGAATATAAGTGCTTTGACATAATCTTCAACAGATTTTGGTATGATTTTTTTCCCTACCTTCAGTTTGGAAATGCAAAGAACTATTTCGTACTCTTTGTCTTACTGATTAAAAATTTGAACAACTTTTAGTTATTATTTCAGAAGCATTTCCGTTTTCCTTGAATTAGGGTTTAGATTTATAAAAATTGAATTTCGGAATGACGCAAATCATTAGGCTCTGGTACAAGAAAAGATTAATTATGTGAGCTTGAGTTCACGTAGTAAAGAATGTCTGATTGGGATCTTATAACTCCAGGGATAGGACTTACAAGTATTGGTATTGTCGGGGTAGGTGTTTCACTTTCAGGGATTGCACATACATTTTTGGAAGGAATGCATGCAGTTAGCATTCTCACCATGTTTATCGGATTGATATTTCTGGCTGCCGGAATTTTCAAAGATGGATTTCCTACCTCAGGAAAAGCCAAATCTGCTACATTCATTACTTTGGGTTTCCTCGTTACATTTGGTCTAGCGGCCGCCATAACTGTTAGTACTAGAATACCCAGTATCTTTGCCTATATTGGATTGATCCTGATAATAGCAATACCTGCTACCGTACTTACTGTTGCATCATACAAAAGGACGCCATACATTAAGGCTATAGCGGTGATATTTGTGACATCGGCGATAGTCGGCGCATCTACGTTTTATGTATTTGGCTTAGTTGCACCAAAGGCTGAGCAAGAAAAAATTGAAAACGTCGAGACAAGCCAAAATCAAACCAATCCTGCTAGAAATATTACAAATCCAGCGAAATCATCTATTCTTCCTGGTTCGTCAGCACCTGGAAATCCCAGTTTTGAACCTGTCAATGTTACAGTTCCAAAAGATGGAGGAATAGAGTGGATCAACAAGGATAATGTTCCCCACACGATAACAAGTTTAATAGATGATGGTAAAACGTTCGATTCAAAGACCATTAAGCCGAATGCGACGTTTATTCTTGATGTCATGACACTCAAGGAAACGCAATATGATTATTTCTGTACTTTGCACCCTCATATGAAGGGAAAAATAATAGTAGGGTAAACTGGACCTAAAGTAAAAGTGAACAAAATCAAGTTACCAAATATAATGTGTACAAGGTTTCGGATATTAATTAATCAAATATAAGATCGGCATTACCAATCATTAGTGGGTAAAATTAGATATATGTCTGAAATAACATTACTAGTTACTGAAAACCAAATTGACTCCTTAATACGATCCACTAAAGAGGATTTCCCTAATGAGTCATGTTCTCTACTTTTAGGCAGCATAGTTGATGATGAATATCATGTAAAAGTGCTAAAGAAAATGGAAAATAAGGCGCACTCAGAATACTCATTTCATATGGACTCCGATGAACTAATGAAAGTCTACAAATGGGCAACAAATAATGGACTAGATGTTATTGGTGTGTATCATTCACATTTGCGGGGATCAAATCCCTCTGAAACTGACTTGACTTTCATGAAGATTAATCCTGTGATATGGCTCATATATGATGTATCAAAGTCGACATACAGGGCATTTTTGTTAGTACAAGATTGCTTGGAAGAAATAAAAATTAAGATATCTAAGGACTAAGCCTCTCAGTGTCTCTAGGATAGAGAACAACTTCTCTAATGTTTGTGGAGTTGGTGAGGATCATTATGAACCTGTCAAAACCAATACCACATCCCGAATGTGGAGGCATTCCCCATTCAAATGTTTGTAAATGATCAGAAAAACTCTTTGGGTTAAGTCCTTTTTCGAGTAACTTATTTTGCAATCTTTCAGAATCGTGCTCTCTGGTTCCTCCAGAAACAATTTCTAAATATCCATATTGCAGGTCAAACGACTTTGAAAGCTCAGATTTTTTTTCATGTTCAATTATGTAAAATGGTTTTAGTTTGGTTGGCCAATCAATTATGAAGTAAAATTTTGGATGTATCTCACCTAGTTTTTTTAATGCGGGATCAGAAAGATCATCTCCAAATTCTATTTTTTCTCCTAGACTTTTCAAATCCTCCAGACACTTTTCGTACGTAATTCTTGGAATCTTATCAACCATAATGTCCTGTTTATTTTCGAAATATGTCATCTGTTTATCATAATGAACAAACAGATCATTTATTGTCGAAATAACCAAATCTTGAACAATATCCATAATATCACCATATTCTAGGAATGCGGCTTCCAAATCCACACTTACAAATTCTGAAAGATGTCTTACAGTATGTGATGGTTCAGCTCTATAATATGAAGAAATTTCAAATACTCTTTCAAGTCCCAGAGTGAGTTGTTCCTTGTATAACTGCGGACTCTGGGCCAAAAATGCCTTTTTTGAGAAATATTCAAAGCCAAAAAGATCTGCACCACCCTCAGTGGCACTTCCAATTATTTTAGGAGTATTAACCTCCACAAACATCTTTGAATATAGGAATTTACGAATTAAATGAAGTACATAAGATCTAGTTCTAAAAATATTAGAAATCTTAAAGTTCCTCAAATCGAGGGCTCTCGAATCTAGTCTCTTATCCAATGATGATTTCACCCTTCCGGTAGGATCAATCGGAAGAGGGTTTATTGCACTTGATAAAAGTTCCACTTTTTCTACCTTAACCTCAACCTGAAAATTCTCTGCTCTGGTATCTTGAATAGTTCCATTTACCACGATAACACTTTGCCTTGGTACTTCCCTAAGACTAGATAGCAGCCTTCCAGTAAGTACTCCTTGAAAGTTTCCAGTCATGTCCCTAACGCTTATGAATCCAATTTTTCCCATATCTCTGAAATCTTCGAGCCATCCAACGAATGTTAGATTTTGGCCAATGTGGTTTTTGTCGATTGATGATGCAAATGTTCTGTTCATGGCATACTCATGTTGCTATCAATTACTTTCCTGCGATCTCAACAACAAGTTCTACGTTTCTAAGTGCATTAACAATTTTTTTTATTTTTTCAATTATACTAAAGAATTTTTCGTAATCTTTACTCTCAATAGTAACCTGTGTTACCTGGTTCCCATCTGGCAACCAAATCATGTTAGTTTTCAAAATTCTTATTGGAAAGAAAAGATTTTCAAGAAACTTTCTAATAGAGCTATTCGCTTCAACAAACCATACTTTTCCATTGAATTCCTTTTCAACCGAACTCATTAATTTATCATTCGAGTTTATGTGACTTACGTTTGAATCCTTTAAAATAAGCACATAATCTTCATCAATCTTTTGAGATCCTATTAAATTCAATTTATCTATATCTTGATTCTTATGGGAGAGTTTGATAAGTTTGATCGAAGATTCTACATCAATAGCGGACAGCTCCCCATTTTTTAGCCTGCTTTCACATTTTGGACATAAAACACCTGTCTTGGCATCAAATATACAAATGGGTACTTTCAACTAATCATCAGGTTGTCTAAATATTTTTACCATATATATGTCGAATAGGTGTTGATAGAGCAAATACAATTCTATAAAATAGATACTTATACGGTTAAGATCGATAAAGACTTGTTTGAATTTTGCTCTTGCCGTAAATAGCTTAAGTGTTTATTACTTATCCCATTTTGGTACAGTTAAGGCTGTTGATGATGTTAGTTTTAGTCTTGAAAAAAATCACTCGATAGGAATTGTGGGTGAATCTGGATGTGGAAAGAGTACATTAGGAGCAGCCCTTTTACGATCAGTTCCATACCCTGGCAAAATCGTTGATGGTCAAATTATACTCGATGGTCAAGACATTACCAAGATATCAGATGATGAATTTGATAAAAAGATTAGATGGAAGAAAGTTTCAATGATCTTTCAGGGAGCTCTTAATTCCTTAGACCCAGTATTCACTGTTGGATCACAAATGAGGGAAATCTTGCAACAACATGGTTACTCTAAGGATGACCTGGAAGTAATTGCAGATTCTTTGAAAAGCGTTCTCTTAGAGCCTAGCGTTACGAAAAAGTATCCTCATGAATTGAGTGGGGGTATGAAGCAGCGAATTTCAATATCAATGGCATTGTTACTGAACCCCAAGATATTGGTTGCTGATGAACCCACTACCTCCCTGGATGTTATGGTACAATCTCAGATCATCAATCTCCTAAAAAAATTAAAAAGAGAACGCAATATGTCAATAGTATTCATTTCCCATGACTTAGGAGTAATATCAGAAGTATCAGAAACCATAGCTATAATGTATCGTGGACAAATAGTTGAGTTGGGAAAATCCTATGAAATTTATAAAAACCCAAAGCACCCTTACACAGAAAAACTTGTAACATCGATTCCGAATATTAAAAATAAGGAAAATAGACCGCAAGACCTGGGCGAAAAATCACAAGAACCAATAAGAAGAGAGACTGGATGTAAATTCTATGATGGTTGCCCTTATGCGAAAGAAAAATGTCGTAATGATCCGCCCGTGATAAATCATAAAGACGGGTATATTCGCTGTTGGTTATATGAGTAGACGTAAAGTATTGCCTATTGAATCAAGTTATTTTTCTTTCATACTGTTTCTATAGGTCTGAAGAGGGGAGCTAAAACCTAAATCATAAGAATTTTAAACTCCATCTATTTAATAGTCTACGGAATATGAAAATTACACTTTCTGCAATAAAAGCGGATATTGGAGCCATTGGTGGCCATACTAAACCGAGTGATGAATTAGTAGAAGCGGTTAACAGAGTAGTAAAAGAGAACTCTAAATTGTTACTGGATTATTACATTGGATATACTGGAGATGACATACATATTATTATGACACATACGAGAGGAACAGACAGCAAAGAAATTCATAAAATGGCATGGGATGCATTCACAGAAGGAACCAAAATTGCAAAGGATCAGGGTTTGTATGGAGCTGGACAAGATTTGTTGAAAGACGCCTTTTCGGGAAATGTGAGAGGTATGGGTCCCGGGGTCGCTGAAATGGACATAGAAGAAAGGCCTAGTGAAGTCTTTTGTGTTTTTGCTGCTGATAAGACAGAACCAGGTGCTTTTAATTTTCCATTGTGGAGAATGTTTGTAGATGCAAGAAGCAGTACAGGTTTGTTGATAAACGAAAAATTGGCAGAGGGAGTTAAGTTTCGAATAATGGATGTTATGGCAGGCAAAGTTGCCGGCCTAAAATTATGGCAAGATAAGCCAGAATTAGAAACGGCTTTGATGTATCCTGGTAGGTATGTGGTGCACTCGATTTTATCATCCGATGGAGAACAGATAGTTTCTGCATCAACTGATAGATTGCATAACATCGCAGGAACTTATGTTGGTAAGGATGATCCGATCGCAATAGTAAGAACTCAGAAAAATTTTCCTGCAACAGAAGAAGCAGGAAGCGCATTCAATAATCCGCATTATGTTGCAGGAAATACAAGAGGAAGCCATCACATGCCATTAATGCCAGTTAAGCTCAATTCTGCCGCCAGTTTGAATTATGCCATTCCCATTGTATCGTGTCTTGTGTTTAGCATGCATAATGGAATTTTTACTGGACCGCATGATGGTTTTGGAACGTCAGATTGGGACCTGCAAAGGCTATGGGCTTCAGAAAGAGCAATGATTATGAGAAATCAAGGATTTATTCATCCCGCTACACTCGTTCCAGATGAGCTTGAATATAACAAGGGTTACGAAGCTAGGATGGAAAAACTAAACAGCAAGTTTGAAGACCTCTCCTAAAATTTTATTATGAACACCTTTTCTAATCCACTGGTAATAAATCTCAAAAATTACAATGAGATATCTGGAGATAATTCAATAAAGATTGTTGAAGATGCAAAGAACGTATCACTGTTGAATCATAAAGAAATCATCATTGCTCCACCGCCTTCTAGTATTTTGACCCTATCCAAAATTAAAGTTCCAATAGTAAGCCAACATGTGGACGATGCCTCCCTCGGGGCTACAACGGGTTTTATCATACCTGAAATTGTAAAATCTTATGGCGCGATAGGTTCGATAATTAATCATAGTGAACATAAGATAGAGCATTCACAAATTAGAAATTTAGTAAGACGCCTACGTGATTTGAATATGATTTCGATTGTATGTGCTGATGATTTAAAAGAAGTGGAAGCACTCTCGCAATTTTCTCCGGATTTCCTAGCCATTGAACCTCCTGAGCTTATCGGAAAAGGGATTGCAGTATCAAAGGCGAATCCTTCAATCATAAAGGATTCTGCACAGGTGGTGAAGGAAAATTCTTCAAAGGTTAAGGTCCTTTGTGGAGCTGGTATCGTTGATAAAACTGATGTAGAGAAGGCTCTCGAACTTGGGGCAGAAGGCATATTGATCTCTAGTGGAATAGTAAAATCCCCTTCATGGTATAACAAAATACTAGAGTTATCTTCAGTTCTAAAATAAATATAGGAAATAAAATACTAGAGTTATCTTCAGTTCTAAAATAAATATAGGAAATAAAAATTAGGAGGAATTGTTCCTTTATACGCCTATGTCCTTTGCTATCTTTACTATTTTCTTGCCGTCGTTAGTTAGTTTATTGAACACTTTATTTTTGACAGTCTTTCGATCAACTAATCCACGCTTTTCTGCCTTAAGAAGAAGCTTATGTCCATATCCATAGGCACCCAACTTTGTTAAAAGTTCTCTAGTCGGATATTCTCTACCGGATCCAATTGTCTTTAGTAATTTTACTAACGCCTTTTCTTCAACAAGGATTTTTAACAGTCTTGTGTCTTTCATCGCGCATTAGTTATGTATAACTAATTATATAATTGTTACACTTTACTAGATACATATATCCATACATTCTGCTTTATTGTTTGTCAGGAAGAACAAAGTCCTCAAGTAACTTAGAAATTTCTACCATCATGAATAATATAACGTTCTACTATATTATACGTTTATATTGTAGGTAAAGAACGTTATAGAATAATATCGATAAGTCAAGAATATAAATCTACTTAAAATCTTAAAACAATATTAAATCAAATCCATCATTAGCAGGTCCGGATATAATCAGATACTATACTGAAGATAGCATTCAAGGGAACATTATTTTATCCAGGATCCCAAACAAGATTTTCAATTCTAACGTGATAGTGACAAGTAGGACTTTTTACCAGATTTCGACATAGCTGACTATCGTTTTATATCATCGCTAAGCACATTTTTGATTAGTGGTAAATGTTTACGATCTAACACGCATAGCCTAAACACGGATCCATAATTGATTCTTCTTACTAAACTAAACATTTATACATTCTTATTTAAGAAACAAAAATACGATTTTTCCTCGTAATTCTGAATTTTTAGTAGTAAAATCCCATAATGTCGATGCTTTTTTATCTAATATAAGTAGTTTCTAATTTCTAGAAAAACTAATGATAATAAAAGATTCTTAGAGTAGAGTAAAGATGGCTTTAGAAAATATCAAACAAGGTAGAAATAATGAATCCTTAGAATCAAACCCAGTTAATAAAGTGCGATGCACTCAATGTCAAAACTATACTCTTGTTTTAGACGTACTCTCAAGTGAATATGTTTGTAATACTTGTGGTTGTGTTTCTAACGAAAAAATCTATAATAACGATCTGCCATATTTTGAAAAAGGAGAATATAAGGATAAATCTCGTATAGGGATGCCAGAATCGTTGACAATCAGTCACAAGGGACTTTCTACCCTAATCGGACTAAATGACACTGATGGACGAGGCAAAATGCTCGATCCTGTCCAAAAAGAAACGATTCAAAGATTAAGAACATGGAATAATAGATCTCAGCTTAATGATTCAATCTCAAGGAACTTAGATAAAGCATTAAAATATCTCAATAATTTTGGCGACAAGCTCTATCTGAGTC
>JBHENS010000002.1:0-22066 GCA_046261955.1 Nitrososphaeraceae archaeon
ACTACATTGTCAAAGTTAGAGAATCTAAATAAAAATGGTATATCTAGATATTGTATTTTTATAGTAATAGTACTGGCATAATAACCCCAATAGGACAAAATGATGCCTTAATCATATATTATATAGACTTAGAGATGTCATACTATTAGAAATGAGTCAAGACACCCACAAGAAAAAGTGGGACTCTGTGAAGAGATATAAACTTACCAAGATGTTAAATCAGCTGTCAAATATTACAGGCCATGGGACAGAATTAGTTACGGTCTATGTACCTCCAAGAAGACCAATTTTTGAGGTAATTGGCCAACTCAGAAATGAATCAGGCACTGCATCTAATATCAAATCAGATTTAACCAGGACTCATGTACAGGATGCACTGAGTAAAACAGTCGAGCATCTTAAATTATTCAAGGAAACACCTGAAAATGGACTTGCAATTTTTTGTGGGGCCATTCCGAACAGTAAAGGAATAGGTAATGAAAAAATAGAGCTCTATTCGGTTCTACCGCCAAAACCAATCCAGATTAACCTATACAGGTGTGATGATCATTTTTGGACAGATCATATGAAGGATATGCTCAGAGATGAAAAAGTAATAGGATTGCTTGCAATAGATAGTCAGGAAGCAGGATTAGGCATACTTACAGGTGACAGGTGGGAGGTTATAGATACATTAACTTCTGGAGTCGCTGGAAAACATCGACAGGGAGGACAATCTGCAAGGAGATTTGAAAGACTCAGGGAGAATGAGATTAATGAGTATTTTCATAGAATTGCAGACCATGCACAAAAAATCTTTATAGACGAACATAAAATTAGCGGTTTGATTGTAGGAGGACCGGGTCCAACTAAAGAAAACTTTTTGAAGGAAGAATATCTTGATTATCGACTCCAAAACACCGTACTCACTACAATAGATATCTCTTACTCTGGAAGCGAAGGAATTAGGGAATTATTGGAAAAAATAAACGAACAAGGTATAATCTCCGAATATAGATTACTAGAGGAGAAGAAATTAGTGAAGAAATTCATGAGTCAGGTATATTCCGATGAGGGACTATCTGTGTATGGTATTCATGATGTACTGAATATGCTAAAAAGCGGCATTGTAGACACACTGATAATCACAGATGAGATACCATACATGCATTTAGAAATAAAATGCAATAAATGTGGAGATATTGAGGAAAAATATGTTGATAGAATCAGTTTGATCAATGTAAAGCAGGAGGAAGTATCAAAATCGTGCCCAAAATGTGGAAGTCAGGATAGGGAGATCACAGATAAAGATATCGTGGATCTCCTCGAAGAATTATCGGCCAATATTGGAAGCAAAATGGAAGTTATCTCATCAAAAACAGAAGAAGGGGCACAGTTAGGAAGCCTAGGAAATATTGGCGCGCTTTTACGTTTCAAACCATCACATCAATAGCCCATTACTTGTAGTCTAATTTGCCTTAATTCCGTCTAACGTCAGAGATGCTTTTATTTTTTGGGCAATCTTGTCAAGTTCTTCATCTGAAATAAGATTTCTTGAAGGCCATCTTCCATTTGGAGAATCATAATTGTACCTCGGGATTATGTGAACATGGACGTGAGGCACTATTTGGTTGGCTGCTCTACCGTTATTTTGTCCAATATTTAGGCCCTTTGCGTCAAGTGCCTTTACAATCCCTTTTGCCAAGAAAGAAACGGTTGAGAATAATTTGCCTATCTCATCATTGCCCATAGTAAAAATATCCTTGTGGTGTTTCTTTGGCAGTACAAGAGTATGTCCAGTATTGATTGGATACTTGTCCATAAAAGCCACAAACATGGAATCTTCGAATATTTTAACTGCTCCCAATTCATTGTCAATTATGGAGCAAAAGATGCATTTTGTTCTCGACTTCAATAAATAAAATCCATGTCCCTTGCTGATTTATATTTTTGTCATTTTCTCTAGCTACGTGACTTTTAAATAGGTCAAATTTTTTTCTAATCATAAATGACTGAAACGATCGAAGTATACGAGTTTAACATGAAATTCACATTCACCTGTCCAAAATGTGATTACAAAAATGAAGATATCTCTTCTGTAGATATCGCCAATGGCAATGCTGAATGTGGAATGTGTGAAACACTATTTAAGATAGAGGGAATAGACAACGTAAAGATTTTTGCACTCTTGGAATAATTTTACCTATCAGATGATACTTAACTTAGTATCAATGTTATCTTAAAATACGCTTTAATCTTTATTTCATTAATGGAACTTGTCAGCAGAACTGTAGTTAATGGTCCAGCAAGAGCTCCACACAGGGCCTTGTATAAGGCGATGGGCTTGAGCGATGACGATTTATCGAAACCTATTGTAGGGGTCTCCTCTACCTGCAATGAGGCAACACCTTGTAATATCCATTTGGGGGATTTAGCGCAGCATTCAAAGGCTGGAGTAAAGGATTCTGGTTGTACTCCGAGAGAATTTACTGCGATTTCTGTGTCAGACGGTATTGCAATGGGCCATGAGGGCATGAAGGCATCTTTAGTTAGTCGTGAAGTTATTGCAGATTCAATTGAAATAATGATGCGAGCGCACGGGTATGATGCGCTGGTTGGTATTTCGGGATGTGATAAGAGTTTACCAGGTACAATTATGGCAATGGCAAGGCTGAACCTTCCGTCCATATTCGTGTATGGTGGAACAATTTTACCAGGGACATGGAATGGAAAACAAGTTACTATACAAGATGTTTATGAAGCAGTAGGCTCATTTGAGGCCGGAAAGATAAAGTTTGAAGACTTAAAAGACTTGGAAAACGTAGCATGCCCTTCAGCTGGTTCATGCGGAGGCATGTACACGGCAAATACAATGGCTTGTATTAGCGAAGCACTGGGAATTGCATTGCCCGGAAGTGCTTCTCCTCCTGCATTAAGTGAAAAAAGGAAAGAAATCTGCTATGAAACAGGGAAGCAAATTTTCAACCTATTAGAAAATAACGTAAGGCCTAAAGATATTCTTACTTTTGAAGCATTTGAAAATGCAATAGCCATAGCTAACGCAATAGGAGGATCGACCAATGCTATTCTTCACTTACTTGCGATATCTAAGGAGATAGGTGTACATCTTGATCTAAAGGATTTTGAAAGGATTAGAAAAGCGACTCCTCATTTGGCTGATATGAGACCCGGTGGTATGTATGTAATGGTAGATCTAGACAATGTGGGTGGAGTTCCCATTATACTGAAAAGTTTACTAAAAAAAGGATTATTGAATGGTGATACCATGAGTGTAACCGGTAAAACAATGAGACAAAATCTCGAAAAAATAGCCCTAAATAATTCTGAGCCAGTAGTTTACTCATGTGAAAAACCTCTACATCATGAGGGAACTCTGAAGATTCTAAAGGGTACGCTTGCGCCTGAAGGGGCGGTAATAAAGATAGCCGGTCTGAAAAGAACAAAATTTGAAGGAATTGCAAAAGTGTTCAATTCAGAGGAGGAAGCTTTTGATGCGATATCAAAGCAGAAAATCCAGAAAGGAGATGTTATTGTTATTAGATATGAAGGTCCTAAGGGCGGTCCTGGAATGAGAGAAATGTTGGCAGTAACAGCTGCATTAGTTGGCCAAGGTCTTGGATCAGATGTTGCTATGATAACAGATGGAAGATTTTCTGGTGCAACAAGAGGATTTATGATTGGTCATGTTTCTCCAGAAGCAATGGTGGGAGGGCCAATTTCGTTGGTAAAAGAAGGTGATAGGATCAGTATTGATCTTGACAAGGGAAAAATTAATTTGAATATTAGTCGAATTGAGCTCAACAAACGTAGAAAATCTTGGAAACCTATAAAATCAAAATATAGGGATGGAGTATTGGCAAAATATATGCTTCTTGCTAGATCTGCGTCAGAAGGTGCGGTGACTATACCGCAATTCAAATAGGCTTAATTGTGCGTGTTAATATCAGCAGAAATTAAGTAGTCATGATTTTTAGCCATAATACAAATTTCAAAAATCTCTTTCTATTGTCAATAGTGGCTATCTCGATAATTTCGATAGCATTTTTTTTATATCGATATGAATCAGTTACGGTTAACTTCTTCCCTCAAAATTCGGATCTAATCTATCAAGGTATTTTTAGTAATGCAACAAGTTTGTCTGAACTTGGAAATACTTCAAAATCTCTAGGATTAAGTAACATGTCAGAAGGGCAAAGTAATACGTCCGTTGCAAGTCCTAATAACAGCACTATCTTACCTATAGAGGATCTTGTTTCACTCAGTAATCCTGTTGACACTCTTACAAGAATGATAATAAATGTATTGGAAAATACTTCAATTGCAGATACTCAAAATGGTAAAGATCAAGGACTAAAAAACTATTATGATCTGGGAGGCTCGTGGAATCTGGTAATCAGAGGTGATGAATTTTCAAATTTCACAGGCATGATACGGTTGAATAATACTTTGAATAATATTACCAAAAATTATTCCATAAAACTTGTTACCTCTACTGCTAATAATATCACCTATCAGGCATCAAATCAAATATTAAAAATAAAGGGAACAGGTGATATGATACTTGACGATCAAACTACCAGAGTTCAATTATTGATAATTCTTTACAAGAACGAAAATATCTATGTATTATTTGCATCCAAGACCGAAGAGAATCTTTTCGATAATTTCTTAATACATGGAAATATCTTGGAACGAAAATTTGAATACTAATTTTAAACAATTATTCTAGTTTTGGATCATTCTGCACCTATCAAACCAATTAAATCAAACCCTTCAGAGCTTGTGGAGCTTATTTCTGCGATTGAAATCAAATGACCATCTGGATCCACTATTATCGCATGCTTTCCGAAAGATTCCTCCTTGGGCTTCTTGAAAAACTCTACATTCTTGTCTTTCAACTTCTGGGCTACTGATTCCAGATTGCTTACCATAAACCCAACCAGGACTCCAGAATTTTTTGTTCTTGTCTTATTTTTGGATGGATGTAGTGCAAGTACTGTCCCACTTGAAAAGAATTCTACCCATTCAGCAGAAGTATTTTTTACCGGTAATTCAAGTACATCACGATAAAATTTCATCGATTTATCCATATCACTAACGAGTAGGATTACTGCACCTAGTCTTTTGAATGTCAAAGTACTGCAAAATAATTGACTCTGAATTAATAACTTATCGATTCTAGATTGAAAACCAAACTCTGTCACAGTAAATTATATAATATTTTTAATTTACATATGTCATGAAAGTGGATTTAGGATGTTAACAGTAAAAGTAGTTGATAAAAAGGTAACTTTGGTTGAATCAGAATTACCAAAAGTAAATGAAGACGAAATGTTGGTAAGGATGCAGTCATGCGGGATTTGTGGTTCGGATTTAGAAAAGGTCTATGGAAATTATGGAATGAGATCATTGCGGGTAGGACATGAGCCTGCTGGAGTTGTTATTAAAATTGGTAAAAATCTGAAAAAATTCCAGGAAGGCGACAGGGTTTTTGTACATCACCATGTTAGTTGCTATTCATGCAGATATTGTTTACAGGGCAACTATACAATGTGTAATAATTATCAATCCAGCAACATTGACCCATGTGGATTATCGGAGGAATTTATTGTTCCAAAATGGAATATTGAACATGGAGGTGTATTGAAACTTCCTGAATCAATATCATACGACGAAGCAGCGCTGATTGAACCATTTGCTTGCTGTATTAGGGGGCTGAATAAAATTTCAATAAAACATGGAGATAACGTGGCAATTCTTGGAGCTGGACCAACCGGTGTAATGCATACATTGCTGGCCAGGATGTGGGGCGCAAACAACATAGTGGTTTCTGATGTTAACGAGTTCAGATTGAAGTTTGTTCAAAAATATGGTGTTACAGCAGTGAACTTGAATCTAGAAAAGCTGGATGATGTCATTAATAATAATACAGAAAGTTTAGGGGTTGACGTCACAATATTGGCAACTGGCAGTATGAAGGCATTTGAAAGTTCACTCAGAATAACACGAAGAGGCGGAAAGATACTGCTTTTTGGTGTTCCTTCCGTTGGCTCAAAGTTTGATCTAGACCTAAACTCCCTCTATTCCAATGAACAGATAATCATACCAAGCTACGGTGCTTCAGAGATAGAAACCAACCAGGCATTATCATTAATGTCAGACAAATCAATTGATCTTTTGCCTCTTGTTACTCATCGTTTTCAACTTAGAAAGTCAGACAGTGCTTTCAAGTGCGCTCACGAAGCATTTGATGCCATGAAAGTATTGATAGTAACATCTTAGTTCTATTGATGAAAACATAAATAACTTGTATAATCAGGTTATCTACCATGGACTGGGGATTGAAAAATCGCTTATCAAGGATAATTAACCAACAAGACGGTAAAGGGGTCATGTTAGCAGTTGATCATGGATATTTTCTAGGACCTACAGAAAAATTAGAAGATCCGGAAAAGACAATTAAACCACTGTTAAAATATGCTGACTCTTTAATGCTCACTAGAGGAGTTTTAAGGACGTGTGTAGCTCCTGAATCCAATGTTCCTATAGTTCTACGTGTTTCTGGAGGTACTAGTATTCTAAGTGAAGATCTTTCAAAGGAGACCATAACAACTTCGATTGAAGAAGCAATAAGACTCAATGCAGCATGTCTGGCTTTGTCTATATTTGTAGGAGGTAAATATGAACACCAAACACTGAGCAATCTTTCTAAACTGGTAGACGAAGGTGAAAAATACGGGATTCCAGTCTTGGCAGTTACCGCAGTTGGAAAAGAAATGGCCAGAGATTCAAGATATCTTGGACTGTCCTGCAGAATTGCTGCAGAATTGGGTGCGCATTTGGTAAAGACCTATTACTGTGAAAAATTTGAAGAGGTAGTCGAGGGATGTCCAGTACCGGTCATTATTGCAGGAGGTAAAAAGTTACCAGAAAAAGATGCGCTAAATCTGACTTTTAATGCAATAAGAGATGGGGCGTCTGGTGTTGACATGGGCAGAAATATTTGGCAATCAGATCACCCTATTGGGATGATTCAAGCAGTTAGAGCTATAGTGCATGAGGGATTATCGGTAGAAGAATCATTCAATTCATTGAACAGATTGGAATCTAATAGATTGGAGCCCTTAAATACGCGATAAATTTTTTTAGTAGATGTAATTTCATGTTTTAACATGTCAGAATATGAGGGTGGTACTTTTAGATGCAAGGTATGCGCAAAGGAATTTCTAACAAAGAATGAATGTGATGCTCATTATGATGATATTCATGGAGATGAAGTTGCAAACATTGGTGAATAACTGCCTGAAAAGCAAATCATTAAAGTAAACGGGATGAAAATAATGTTAGATTTTTTAATGACCAAATTAATTTAATGTAAGATCTAGTTGAAAATTGTAAATGTAATTTTATTTGAAATTGGTATTTGTGCTCTTGAAGATTCTAATTTAGTTTACAAAAGGAAATTTGATAACCCAGTAGTTGAATATTCTTCGATCCTACAGAGTCAAGATAATTACATAATTGATTTGATTTCCATATTAAGAATTTATGATCAGGTGCGAGTTAATAATAAGAATCTAATTGAAATTTTTCAACGGGAAAATTTTGACGTTAAACTAATGTCCGATTCGAGCCAAAACGAGATAAACCTCAATAAACTGGATCTCATCATAAAATTTGGATTATCAGATAACAGAGATGAATTAGCCAGAATTCTGCAAAAATTTGCAATAAATCTTTCATCTATGAAAGTGAAGGAGACATCTGAAAAATTAGATCTTCATTTGGTTCAAGCAGTGAATACATTAGATGAAATGGATGAAATAATAAATACAATTAGTACAAGGATTCGTGAATGGTATGGACTCCATTTTCCAGAATTGGATTATTTACTTCAAAACATCATTACATATTCCAATATCGTGAGAGATGCAGGATCAAGGGAAAATATTAGCAAGGAACTCTTAACTAAACTCGAGGTACCTGAAAAGAAAATTGAGATGATTCAACTAGCGATATCAAAAAGTCAGGGGGGTGACCTTACTGTTGAAAGTTCCGAATCGCTAAAAATTTTGGCGTCCCAAGTAATAAAGTTATCAGAATTGAGAACGAATCTTTCTAGCACTATAGAAAACCTGATGGAGACACTTGCACCAAATTTGAAGAACATCCTTACTGCTACATTAGGTGCCAGATTAATTGCGAAAGCAGGTAGTCTTGTGAAATTAGCACAGATGCCTTCGAGTACAATTCAAATTATTGGAGCAGAAAAAGCCTTGTTTCGTGCACTAAAAACAGGTACCAGACCTCCAAAACATGGCCTATTATTTCAGCATCCTTCAGTTAATTCTGCTCCAAAATGGCAGAGGGGTAAAATTGCTCGTGCTCTGTCTTCAAAAGTAGCTATTGCAGTAAGGATAGATGTATACCGCAATGCCTCATTGGACAATTCATTATTAGATAAATTGACGAAGAGAATTGAAACTATTCAAAAGATTTATCAGGAGCCTCCGAAAGGGAAGGAATCCTTTGAAGATAGGAGCAGATTCATGAACCGAAGACCAAGCAGATCTATGAAATTCAAGAGAAGGAAAATGCGTCATGAAAAACGTAGACGCCATTAGTTACGTTACTGTAAATGGAAAGGAGCACATAGCAACAATAAACCTATTGAAGGGTGTAACTCTTTATGGGGAAAAGCTTATCTCCAGTAACGGAAATGAATACAGAACATGGGATCCATTTAGAAGTAAATTAGCAGCTGCATATATCAAGGGACTTCATTTTGAGTTTTCTAGTGTTGGCAACGTATTATATCTAGGCGCATCTACAGGAACTACTGTAAGTCACTTGTCCGACATAGTTGGACACTCTGGCAAAATTTTTGCTGTAGAGTCTTCAACAAGAGTTGCAAGAGAGTTGATTTCAAATGTTTCTTCCAAGAGAACAAATGTAATACCTATAATAGAAGATGCAAGGAAACCCAGGAGCTATTTTTCAATATATGATAAAATGGATCTAGTTTATTGTGATATCGCCCAACCTGATCAAACAACTATTGCGATTGATAACTGTAAAATATACCTTAAAGAAGCAAAGCCAATGCTCCTTGTTATTAAGACTAGAAGTATTGACGTTACAATGTCCCCAAAGAATGTAATATCACAAGAAATTAAGAAATTAGAAAGCAATTCATTTGAAATCAAACAGAATATAGATCTTGAACCTTTTGACAAGGATCACGCAATGATAAACGCAGTTTTTTATCCAAAATAGTGAATACTAGTGACTATTGCCTGACACTATCAGTTGAGCAGGTTTCCAAGATTTTCTTGCAAATGAGGGAATTTCATTATATTGTCTAAACCATTCTTTTACGAACTTTATCGTTTTCTTGTCAGACGGATATCCACTTCCAATATCCCCGTATTTGATACGAATTTTGCTTATCTCGGAATCACGTATAACCTTTGCAATAATAGAAGCCCCAGATACTACCACATTCAATCTATCCGCATGGTGCATTGAAATTAATTTCGTATTATTTCGTTCAAGAAAACTACTGATAGTTCTCTGATATCTGGAAGGATTCACGTCACATGAATCAACGTATGTCTTGTCAGATTTCATATTTCCAATCGTAATGGCCATTGCCTCAGCTTCGAGAAGGTTTAG
This sequence comes from Nitrososphaeraceae archaeon, assembly GCA_046261955.1. Lineage (GTDB taxonomy): Archaea > Thermoproteota > Nitrososphaeria > Nitrososphaerales > Nitrososphaeraceae > TA-21. The sequence goes on from JBHENS010000002.1 coordinate 9,676, forward strand.
ATCGTTTCTAAAAACATTGAAGTCAATATCTTCAATACTTATTCTACAGATACAAATCGATTCTGCAATGTTAACGATATTACCAAAAAGAGTTTGTCTTTTTTTTGGAGTAAGCAATTTTGAATCTTTAATTCCGCAGTTAATCAATTCTGAAATTGATTTTTTGGTTACGCAGACTCCGGCCACGATGATCGGTCCTAGCAAAGATCCTCTACCGGCTTCGTCTACTCCACAAATGATGCTCTTATTGCCAGTGAACTCTAATCCCTTGACTCCAAATCAAGATATTGTTGGTATTTTATCCTTGCCCCAGCATTCATGATATATTAGTAGCGAAAAGTTATCTTACAACCTACCAGGATTGCAATATGATGTTTCAAGGATCAAAGAAGGTAAAACAATTCTTCTAGTTCCAAGTTCATCACTTACTGAGATCGTACCACCAAAAAATCCTGCCTTTTTCAATCCGAATGCAAAGTGGAACAGAGATATTTCTATGCTAGTATACAAAATACAAGCTTCATCAAAATACAATCGAACCCTTGCTGACTCCATATGCGGTGTAGGGGCAAGAGGATTAAGAGCTTCAGTAGAAGTTCCGAAAATAGACACGATTTATTTCAACGATCTAAATCCTATCGCCATTGAACTTGCTAAAGAGAGCGCAAAATTGAACCAGGTAGAGGACAAATGTCTTTTTGGTACCAATGAAGTTTGCAAATTCTTAAATTTTGAAGAGCGTGAATCCCGGAAATTTGACATTGTAGATCTAGACCCCTTTGGAAGTCCATCGCCTTACGTGGATTGTGTTTTGCGATCTGTAAGTAATCGTGGATTGATATCAATTACAGCAACAGACACTGCAGTACTATGTGGAGTGTATCCAAATGTATGCTATCGAAAATATTATGGATTTCCCATGAGGACTGAATATTCCAATGAAATCGGCATTAGGATTTTGGTCTCTTTTGTAGCACTAAATGCATCCAGATTCGATTTATCCATTGTTCCATATTTCTGCCATACTAATCTTCACTACATGAGAATATATCTGAGGGTAATATTTGGAAGTTCACTTGCAAACTCTATTTCCTCGAAAATAGGATTTCTTAAACATTGTCAGAACTGTAAAAATAGAACTGTTGAAAATCTTAGAGAGCAAAACTTGGTTTGTGAAATATGTGGTCAAAAATGTAACTTGGCAGGACCACTCTGGATCGATCCTCTTTTTGATTCTGAATTTGTGGGCGCAATGTTAAATGAATTGGAAAAGGGCGAAAAAAACTCATTGCCGGTCAAAGAGCATAACAGATTGGTTAAATTGATGCAAACCTGCAGTAGTGAACTATCATTCCCTTCCTATTTTGAAACAGATAGAATTGCGTCCTTGGCAAAAAAGAGCTCAATTTCACTGGATAATGTTATTAGTGTTCTCTCAGGCAATGGATTCAAGGTATCGAAGACCATTATGAGCGAAAAGGGATTCAAAACCAACGCAACACCGAAGGAAATAGTGAATCTCCTTTACAAATAAATAGTAATTTATAGAAATAAAGTGATTAAGAGACTGTATGGTGGAGCGTATTCAAATTGATTAGTTTAACATTAGTGGGGCGAAAACGTGAAATTACAAGTTAAAAATCTATCTAAAAGATTCAAAACATCTAGTTCGAATAAAGTTGAATACGTTACTGCAATTGAAAATATCGACCTTACGATTAATGATGGAGAATTTGTGTGCATTGTGGGACCTTCTGGATGCGGAAAATCTACTCTTCTTAACATTCTTGCAGGACTTGATAAACCCACCGAAGGAGAAATCATTCTTAATGGTCATGAAATCGACGGAACCGGACCAGATAGAATTATGGTTTTCCAAGAGAATGCTTTGTTTCCATGGCTCAAAGTAATAGAAAATGTTGAATTTGGCTTAAAAATAGCTGGTTTGCAGAAAGACAAGAGGCGTCAGATAGCATTTGCACACCTAGAAACTATGCAATTGACAAAATTTGCTGATTCATATGTATATCAGCTATCTGGTGGCATGAAACAAAGAGTGGCTCTTGCTAGAGCTCTTGTGATGGACCCAGAAATACTGCTTATGGATGAACCATTTGCCTCCCTTGATTCTCAAACACGAGACTTACTTTCGGTTGAATTGCAACTCATTTGGTCAAAGACTAGAAAAAATATCATTTTTGTAACTCATAATATAATGGAATCTGTATGTCTTGGTGATAGAGTATTTGTGTTCACTAACAGACCAGGAAAAATCAAGAGGGAAATTACTATTGATCATAGAAGACCAAGGCTTACGGAAGATGACGAACTCAAGCCCTATTACAGGGAAGTCTTGGGCGAATTGAGGAATGAAATTAGTGCTGCACGAAAACAAAAATCTGACTAATTTTTCTTTAGCTTCTTGACAAGATCCAGCCCATCTTCAAAACTATTTGGAGAACACAAAAGCACTTTATCTGTCAAAATCCCTGCCTCACGAATAAAATTTTCTGGCTCCTCTTCATACGAACCCCAGTCCAAACCGATATTCTTGGCCGAGATTTCGTTCCTCGTTGATGGACACATTATACAGGGTATAACATCGATACTATATGGTGTCGACAAACTAACAATCTCCTTCAAATTGTCGATAGAACTTATCGACTGTGTGATAAAAGCACGTGGTCTTGCTTTAAGTTTATTTTTAATATTTACATTCTCTTGGATCTTGCTTGGAAATGACAAATCCAGTTTTATGTAGTTATTAAAATTAAGTTCTGAGAGAGTTTTAATTGCCTTGGTAGGCGGGACATCAAAGATCTTATTACCAATAACAGGGTCATCTCCACGAAGAATGAGGATGCTGTAGACACCAGAAAAGATAGCCTCTGTGACAAATTGCAGTAATGAAATAAGATTTTTATCATAAAGCCTGCACGTACAGCTTATCGGTTTAGATATTCCCATCCTCTTTAACATTGAAACAAGCATCAAACTTGGAACCCGAGGAACACCAAGGACATTATCTGTCAAATGGATTCCATCAACATATTCGGATATACGTTTTGTTCTTGACAAAAAAAGATCAATACTTTTGTTTATTGTATCATTATCAAAATGATTATTGTAAAGAACCTTTGGAGGATTCATTTCATAAATAACGTTAATGTCCATCAATATCTCACAATATTAATCATAATTAAATCCTTAATTTATAATCTCAAAATTTCAATACGGCCTGTTTCTGTAATAAACTTGCTGGATAGATCTTATTATTTAGTTGTTGATTAATACACAAGATGATTCTTTTTTGTACAATGAAAAACTAATCAAGGATTTGATATATCCTGCTTTGAGTAAGCAAGCGATTTTTCCATCTCCAATGAATGAGTTCAAATTTGCAGCTGTGATGATAACAATTCATTTCACGAATAAAGCCCCACATGTAATTTTAATAAAAAGAACAAAACTTGTGAAAAATCACGCCGGTGAAATATCTTTTCCAGGTGGCAATTTTATCAGAGTTGACATTGACATGTTAGAAACTGCAATAAGAGAAACGAGCGAGGAGGTCGGAATCAGGATCAAAAGAGAGCAAGTAATTGGTCATTTGAATGCAGAGAGAACATTGAGTTCACGTTACATAATTTATCCATACGTTACGTTATTGAACAGGATACCGGTAATAATTGATACTAATTATGAGGTAGAAAAAATCATAGATGCTCCACTGATCCGTTTACTTAAAAGTAGAGAGAGTGACATAGAACACCAGCAAGAATATTCGATTCCTCAGCTACCTAAATTTACATATAAAAATGAGCTTATCTGGGGAGCTACGGCAAGAATTCTGGACCAACTTGCAAAACTATTCTCACCACTGATTGACTCATGAGAGGTTAAAATAATTTGAGGGATCAAATATAACTACGGTACTGCACTTGATATCATTCAGACTCAATAAGCATGTACTTCAGATTTATGTTTCCTCAAAATTCTGAAAGTACCGAATGTCAGAGTGCATTTGTCACATTTCCATAAATTTACTTTTGCCTGACTGTAAAATGTATAGGATTCATTTCCGCTCTCATACTTACCTGTTCTTGTATTGTAATTTACGGGATTGTAATTAATTCTGTACTTGATTCTTGATACGTTTATTTTCAATTTCCAAGCTATTGAATTCTTTGTTTAAAAAAAGTAAAGTTAATTGAACAATAGGAACATATCAACCTTATTTTACAAACTTTAGATCAACAAAACTAATATCTCATATAGAAAAAGTATCAATGTGTATTTCGATAATCTAGGAGAATATGTAGAATCTCTGGAAAAAGCAGGTCAACTGAAAAGAATAAGAACTCAGGTTTCAGTAGATTTAGAAATTGCAGAAATTCTCCGCAGAGTGATGTATGCCAATGATGGTCCTGCAGTATTGTTTGAGGATGTGAAAGGGTATAAACTTCCTGTACTTGGTAACGCATTTGGGTCATTGAGAAGACTGAAGATGGCTCTGGACATGGAGAATTTTGAGGATATCGGAGAACGTATGACTGCATTAACAAGATTGAAAATGCCTCATGGATTATTGAATAAATTTAAAATGCTTCCCAAACTTTCAGAGATTTCTGATTATGGTCCAAAAAGCACAAATTCAGGTCCTGTCACAGAAATTATTGAAACTTCCAATCCAACCTTAGATAGCTTACCTATACTCAAGTCATTCCCTAATGATTCTGGAAGGTTTATCACCTTTGGAATTACAGTTACAAAAAATCCTGAAACAGATGTTCGAAATATGGGTGTATACAGATTACAGGTCATTAGTCCAAAAAAGGCTATAATGCACTGGCAAATTCACAAGAGAGGCGCTCTCCATTATCAAATAAATAAAGATAATATGCAAAAAACAGAAGTTGCAATAGTTATTGGAGCTGATCCTGCAACTGTCTTTAGTGCTGTTGCTCCTGTTCCAGAAGGATTGGATAAATTTCTATTTGCGGGGATCACACGTAAAAAAGGAGTGGACCTTGTAAAATGTAAAACAGTCGATGTCGAAGTTCCTGCGTCAGCAGAAATTGTTTTAGAGGGTTATGTTGATCCTTCTGAGCTTAACATAGAGGGTCCGTTTGGGGATCATACTGGATACTATACACCACCTGAAACCTATCCAACGTTTACCCTTACTGGTATAATGATGAGAAAAAATCCTATTTATCTCACTACAGTTGTAGGAAAACCAATTCTTGAGGATGCCTATATAGGTAAGGTCATTGAAAGAGCATTCCTACCTTTAGTAAAGCTCTTCCAACCTGAAGTAGTTGATTTTTCAATGCCTCCTGCAGGTTGGTTTCAAGGTTTAGCAATAGTATCCATAAAGAAGAGGTATCCTGGGCAGGCCAAAAAAGTGATGATGGGTCTTTGGGGAATGGGACAATTGTCCCTCACAAAGATGTTGATTGTAGTGGATCAAGATATCAATGTTCATGACTTGAATGATGTTATTTGGGCCGTGACAACTCGATCAGACCCAAAGAGAGATACAATGTTGATTGAAAATGCACCTACTGATACATTGGATCCTGCGTCTCCATTATTAAATCTAGGTTCAAAGATGGGAATTGATGCAACTAAAAAAACAAAAGAAGAAGGCTACGAGAGACCGGTACAAGAGGAAGCAATCCCGGATGAGGGTACTGTTGAATTAGTAACAAAAAAATGGAATGAATATGGATTTGGAGAATAAAACACGATATGATAAATATATCTTATTTAAATGATGAATAATGAAGTTCGTTCACAGTGGTAAGGTAAAAGATGTATATGAGTTAGACGAGAAGAATTTGTTATTTCACTTTACAGATAGAGTTTCAGCTTATGATGTACCGATGGTCACCGACATAAAAGGGAAGGGGGAAATTCTATGCAAGTTTGCGGAATTCTGGTTTAGATATTTAGATTCTAAAAATCACATGGTAAGATTAGATGCTAAAGATAAAATGGTTGTAAAGAAACTTATAATGATACCTCTGGAATGTGTTGTTAGAGGGTACTTGTATGGAAGTCTATTTGAAAGGTACACTATTGCAGGTAACATCTTCGATCTAGGACCAAATTTGAAACTTGCGTCAAGGCTAGAAAAACCAATTTTTGATCCTACAACAAAGTCAAAAATCCACGATGTGCCTATCTCAGAGGATCAAATATTAGAACAAAAAATCCTGACCAAAGATGAATTAGGTTATTTGAAAAATACTTCAATAAGGCTTTACAAACAGATGTTTGATATATCAAATAATGCGGGATTCATAATGGCAGATGTAAAATTTGAGTTTGGGAAAGACCCTATTTCAGATGAAATTATTTTAGCTGATTCCCTCGGCCCTGATGAATTTAGAATGTGGACCAAGAAGTCATACAAAGTAGGTGAAGAACAAGTAAGCTATGATAAGCAATTCCTTAGAGATTGGTTAACTAAAGTGGGATTCAGAGAAAAAATAAAATTAGCATCTAAAGATGGTAAGAGGCCCATTCCTCCTAAACTTCCCTCTAATGTGGTAGATGAACTCTTAAAAAGGTACTCGTATGTTTATGAAAAAATATCAAAGACATGATTCTTGATATGAGTTTGCACACCATCTTCCAGGTTATCCATAGATGAGTGTAATACTTTCGTCATTCCACGACTATCCTCATTATTCCTCTCACTTGGGAATTCATTAGTGAACTTACCATCTTTCTTGGAATATCAAATGCAGATTTATCACATGAAACAACTAGTGTTCTAGAGTCGACGTAATTTGATCTTCTCAATACAATGTCATGTTCATGTGTAATATCCAATCCGTTGTTGCCATACCCAGTCAATTCAAATTCATGTGGCTCTACGACAATTGTTATTTTTACAACAGTGCCGTTTGTTCTCAATCTAGATTTTAATGCAGGATTCAAATCATTACATGCCTTATTAGCTGAAACGCCTACAATACAATCGCCATTTTTGGTCAAATTAGAATCCTTGGTAATTTCAATAGTCTTAATATGAAGAGAAAGTATATTCTTGTGACCCTGAAATGTTATTTCTTCTTCCAAAGTTAGGTCTCTGATTCAGAAAATCAATTGACAATTTAAAGCATGATACTAAGGTAAACTTAAATTAAAGAATGCAAACAAGTTAGAGCTGATTTGTTACCTGCAGCAGCTGGTTATGATAGAGCAATAACGGTATTCTCTCCTGACGGTAGATTATACCAAGTAGAGTACGCCATAGAAACCGTAAGAAGAGGAACCTTAGCCGTCGGAATCAAAAGTAAGGACGGTGTGATATTAGCAGTCGAAGAAAAAGCTAGGAAATTACAAGTTTCCGATATTACTCAAAAAATATTTCAAATAGATGATCATATAGGGGTGGCAGCAGCAGGATATATTCCTGATGCGAGAACTCAGGTTGATCACGCAAGATTCTTCGCTCAAAGTAATAGGCTGATATATGATGAACCGGTGGACGTTGAAGGAGTTGCGAAGAATCTTGCAGATATGGCACAGCAATTTACCCAGTACGCTGGAGTCAGGCCGTATGGTGTTGCATTAATCCTCGCAGGAGTTGATAAGAATGGTGCATCACTTTATCAAACTGATCCGAGTGGAACGTATATTGGATATGATGCGGTTGCTATTGGTAATGGCAGTGATCAAGTAAATGAATTCTTGGAAAAAAACTATCACACAGACTTAAGCATGGACGAAGTAAGTAGCCTAGCCTTAGAGTCAATCTACTTAGTTAGCGAAGAAAAAACTGGAACAAGACACATAAAAATGGCTCAAATAGATACGAAAGTAAAGAAAATGAAGCGAGTTGAAAATAATGATATTGACAACTATGCTTCAAAGTCAAAAGAGAATGCCAGTAAAAGGGCACCTCAATAATTTTTATTTTTTTAATTCTAAATTCATGTAATATTGGTTTAAATATTCAAGATATACTGTGAAGTTTGTGACAGTAAAAGCCGGTTCACCTGCACCTGAACTGAAAGTTAGTGAGTGGGTACAGGGCGGTCCTATAAGTTTGAAAGATTATCAAGGTAAAGTGATTGTTGTAGAAGTTTTTCAAGTAAACTGTCCAGGGTGTTTTGTTTACGGAATACCTGAAGCCATTGATACCTTTCAGAAATACAAAAACAATGACGTGGTGGTGCTGGGACTTGCCACAGCATTTGAAGATTTTGAGAAGAACACACTTGAAAATTTGAAATTGCTTTTAAATGAAAATAAGGTCATAGGGGAAACCCTTACTACTCTTACATACCAGAGTAAGTTACTAAATGATGGTAAGTTATCATACAGCATTCCTTTTCCAGTAGGGATGGACATGCTTGTAAAAGAAAAACTTCCTATCGAAGAAAAGAGAATTATGGAATTTGTCAATGCAAACGTTCCTGATTTTGATCTGTATCACCAAAAGGATAAAGAGCAAATTATTTCACGGGTTAAATCATATTTAGAAACAAAGCCTTACAGTCCCCTGACTTTCGAAGAATATTCCCTGAGAGGCACTCCTTCAACAATGTTCATTGACAAAAAAGGAATTCTTCGTGAAATGACATTTGGATCCACAGGTCTAATGGCAACAACTGTAGAAAAATTATTATCAGAATGAACGGTCTACAAGTTACTTGACTAATCTGTGGATTGCAATTCCTGACTCATGTCTTATAGAGTCTCAAACAATTTTAGACAAAAGTTACAAGATTTCCCAAATTTCTCGTTCATGTTCGATATTTTGTGTTAACAAGATCATAATTTACCACGATAGTAGCGTAAAAGCAGAAAAAATGGATAAAAAAATACTCAAAATAATACTGGAATACCTTGATACCCCGCCATATCTTAGAAAAAAAATTTATCCCAAGATGTGGATATTGAAACATGCAGGAATCTTACCACCCATAAAATCCCCTCACCACAAAACATTGATAGACATAAATAAAATCAGGGATCAGGAAATACGATTTGGATTTGTCGTAAAGCAAAACGATTTGTTATATGTGGATGTCGGACTTGAAAAGTTGATAGAGTATAAGGGAAATCAATTAGGAAAAAAGGTCTTAGTAAAGATTACTAACAATGCGCAGTTGCTAGCAGAAGACGTTTCAAAAGAGAGTGTTGACGGCTATTGGGGATACGATGTCCAGTTTGCAGATTCATTATCGGCATTGCTGGAGAATACTGAAAGCGAAGTCTTGATGACTTCAGTGGAGGGTTCACAATTTACAAAGCATGTAAATGCTCTTATGAGCAAGATAAAAGCGTCAAAGAACCTTCTTGTTGTATTCGGTGGTCCCAAATTTGGATTGAGAAAAATACTGGAATGTGAAAATAAGAAAATTTCGTCCAATGACAATTTCGTGAACATGTTTCCTATGCAAGGTACTCAAACGGTAAGGTTTGAAGAGGCGATTTTGGGTACGCTATCCATCATCAATAATTACTTGCACGCTTGAATGAACTCTATATCAGGATTATTGAAATCGAGAAGGCATATCGATCATAATTTGCTTACTGTGTTAAAGTTATTAATTTATTAAAGGGATCGCAAAAAACGGATTAACCATGGGTCACCGAAAATATAGTGCACCTAGACGTGGAAGTATGGCATTCTACCCAAGAGTGCGTGCACGAAGTCTCGAATCTAGGATTAGAACCTGGGCGGATCCTAATTTGGAGAAATCATCCTTATTAGGTTTTGCCGGGTATAAAGTTACAAATTTAAATGTATTATCAGTCGACGATAGAGAAAAAACTCCAAACTATGGCAAAAATATCATGAATTCATCCACTCTAATAGCTACTCCTCCCTTGAAAATAATTGGAATAAGAGCATACGCAGAAACAATATATGGAAAAAGTGTAATTTTTGACGCATATGCAAAAGATACTGACAAGTATCTCACAAAAAAGGCATCGTTTAATTTCAAGGAAGGTAAATTAGAGGAAATCAACTCTCATGTTGATAAAATTAAACATGTAGTTGCAATTGTGTCATCTTATCCCAATAGTGCTTCTCTATCTCAAAAGAAACCATTCGTTTGGGAAATAGCCATAGGCGGAAAAGATACAAAATCAAAAATTGATTATGTTGTTAACAATTTTGGAAAACAGGTAAGCATAAAGGATGTCTTTGAAACAGGACAGTTTATTGACATTTCGGGCATAACGCGAGGAAAGGGAGTTGAAGGTCCCATTACTAGATTCGGGGTCAAGCGAAAACAGCACAAGTCAAGAAAAAGTGTTAGAGCCCTTGGAACTTTGGGCCCAATTTCTCCTGCAGTTGTTACTTATACTGTCCCGAGACAAGGCCAGAGAGGGTTTCATCAAAGGACTGAATACAACAAGAGAATTTTGATTATCTCAAATTCTGAAAAAGATAGTGATTTCAAGATTAATCCAAAGGGTGGCTTTGAACACTATGGCGTGGTTAAAAATGAGTATATAATTGTTAGAGGTTCTGTGCCGGGAGTTCCTAAAAGATTGGTCAAGATGCGTTTTCCAATTAGATCTATTGGTAAGAAAGTACTCGAACCTAAAGTTTTGGAGGTATTGGTGAAATGAAAGTTACTCTTAAAGATCTTCAAGGAAAGGAAATGGAATCCTTAGAATTACCATCTGTTTTCAAGACCCCTTATCGACCAGAGATTATTAAAAAAGTGTACGTTAACGTACTTTCAAACAAGTTCCAGCCACAGGGAAGATATCCTGCAGCAGGAGAAATGGTAAGCGCAGAATCACGTAATACTGGCTTGGGAATAGCTAGAATTGCAAGAGCTAGAGGTGAAGGGTTTCAACGTGCTGGTCAGGCCGCGGGTGTTTCAGGTGTCAGGAGTGGAAGGTTAACTCATCCTCCAGTTTCTTGGAAGAAAAATCACAAAAAAATAAACAAGAAGGAAAAGCAGTTAGGTTTCTGTTCTGCAATTGCAGCAACGTCTAATAAAGAAATAATTGAAAAACGCGGTCACAGTGTGGGAAAAATTTCTGAATTTCCAATCGTGGTTTCGAATGATTTAGAGAAAACAACAAAGACTACAGAATTAAGAAACACATTACTCTCATTAGGGTTAGAAGAAGATCTTAAAAGATCTACAAATATAGTAAGGGTGCCATCCGGAAAATCGCGACGACGTGGAAGAAAGAAACACTCGGCATTGAGCTGTCTAATAGTTGTATCAAAAGGCTCTCCGATAAGTAAATTAAAAAAATCGTTACCTGGTGTTAATGTTGTCTCAATAGAAAACCTCAGTATCATGGACTTAGTGCCTGGAACGAAACCTGTTAGATTAACTATCTATACAAAAAATGCAATTGATTTTATGAATAAGATAAATACAGTTTGGTCAAGAGTAGAGAGTATGGTGACAGAATAATGAGCAAAGAAACAGAGGATAATATACATTCAATCATCCTACGGCCTTATATTACAGAGAAGACTTTCAATTTGATAGAAAAGGAAAATAAGTTAACTTTTATTGTTGCAGACAGTGCAAGTAAAAAAGATGTAAATGAAGCAATTAAGACAATGTATGAAGGTAACGTCAAAGAGGTAAATATCTTCAGGACAATTCAAGGAAAAAAAGCAATTGTTAGATTTACCAAAGATGACGAGGCGCGCCAACTAGCTACAAAATTAGGTCTGGTCTAATTGATTTATCTAGTTAAATTTAAAAGGAGTATTTTGGAGTTGTTTATGTTAGTTGGTTCGTGAGTTTAAATTTAGAGGTTATAACGTAGATCAATTAAAGAATTTATCAATAGAAGCCCTTCTTCCTTTGTTAAATGCTAGACAAAGGCGGTCCTTGGATAAAAGAGTTGGAAAATACATGGATGACCAAAAGAGAAAATTACGTGAGCGTATTAAGAGCGTCAGAGATGGCAACTCCAATCAAACTATACGAACTCATGTTAGAGATATGATAATTCTTCCAGACATGGTGGACATTACTATTAACATTCATAACGGCAAGGAGTTTACTCCAATTACCATAAAACCGGAGATGATTGGACATTATTTAGGAGAGTATGCTATTACAAACAAAAGAGTTCAACACGGTGCACCTGGAGTAGGAGCTTCCAGATCAAGTCTATATGTTCCATTGAAGTGATTTAAATGCCAACATATTCATACTCTTTTTCACAATTTGATAAGAACAAACATGTCAGAGCCTCCTTGAGAGAAACCGACATTTCACACAAACATGCCAGAGAAATTGCTCTTGCGATAAAGGGGCTGTCGATTGAAAGAGCAAGAAACGTTTTAGATCAAGCCATAGAAAAAAAGGTTGCGATTCCTTATAGAAGATATCATAATGAAGTGGCTCACAGATCAAATATAAGAGATGGT
>JBHENS010000002.1:22076-34597 GCA_046261955.1 Nitrososphaeraceae archaeon
AAAGAAGGCTTCTGAAGAATTTTTACGACTTTTAGATAATTTAGAATCAAATGCAGAATACAAGGGTATGGACCTTGATAGGTTAGAAATAGTGTCTTGCGTTATCCACAAGGGGACTAAACTTAAGCGATTTATTCCCAGAGCTATGGGAAGGTCAAGTCCTAAAGTTGACACATTGACACATGTAGAGATTGTGGCTAGGGAGGGTAAAGTATATTGAGTGCGATAAAAAACGTAATGAAGAATAATTTCAGAAATATGGAACTCAATGAATACTTGAGTTCTACTTTACATGAAGCTGGTTATGGAGGAGCGGAAGTTCAGAAAACTCCTATAGGGACTAAAATAACACTTTTTGTTATTAGGCCTGGTCTTGTTATTGGAAGAAAAGGGAGTGGAATTAGAGATTTGACAGCCAGATTAGAACAGAATTTCAACTTGGAGAATGCGCAAGTTTCTGTCACCGAGGTTACAAAACCTGAATTAAATCCAAACATTATGGCAAATAGAATTGCTCAACTTATTGAAAGGGGAACAGCATTTAGAAGGGCTTCATTATGGACAATAAATACAATCATGGGGGCTGGCGCCTTGGGTGTAGAGATTACAATTTCTGGTAAACTTAGAGGTGAACGGGCACATTTCGAAAAACATACGGCAGGAATCATCCCTAAGAGCGGAAAGGTTGCTGATGAAGTGGTAAGAAATAGCACAAATAGCTTGTTAACAAAAATGGGCCTAGTAGGAATAAAACTGAAGATTTCAATAAGAGAAGAAATTCATCGTGATTTTGATTTAGACATTGAATCTCAGCCAAAAGGCGAGACTGAAATTCCAAGCGAGAGTGAAGGCAAGAGTCAAAAGGAAAGTCAAAGCGCAGATGAGAGTCAAAAGGAAAGTCAAAGCGCAGATGAGAGTCAAAAGGAAAGTCAAAGCGCAGATGAGAGTCAGACCAATGAGGAGAAAATTCCAACTGATTCAGAGATAGAGCCGGAGAGTAAAGATATTATTAATAGTGAAGTTAAGCAAATAGCCGTGAATAAGAGTGAAACGTAATGGCTAGACTTAAATTAAAAACGTTAAGAGAATTTAATGACGTTGATTTGGAATCAAAATTGTCTGAAATTAGAGCGGATCTGCTGAAATTGAGAATTGAGAATTCAAAGGGCACTCTTAAGAAGGAAACTGGAAATATGAAATGGAAGAGAAGAGACATTGCCCGGATACTTTCAATTTTAAAGGAACGGGAGGTAACAAAATGAAGTTCAAGGATTACATGCTGAAATATGAATTCATAGGAAGTAATGCACAAATAGAGTATGGACCGGTTAGCAGTCAGAGAAAGATTAATGGTAAAATCGTGTTTGAAACTAAAAATACAATTTCACTTGCCAATGATTTGAAAACATATGTTATACCTAAAAAATCAATTAATAGATTAGGACTGATTTTCAAAGATGAGATTTGTTTAATGAATGGTTCTATGATAATAGGTAGGCCGGAAGATCGTTTACTGAAATGATGGTTGATATAGAATGACTAGAAATATTGGAGTAACAGTTTCACAACCAAAAAGAACTTGCGATGATGCACTGTGTCCTTTTCATGGTAAACTTTCAATAAGAGGAAGAATATTGACAGGGATTACTGTAAGCTCAAAGGCACACAAAATGATAGTAGTGTCTCGCGAGTTCCCAAGACTGGTGAAAAAATACAAAAGATACGAGAGAAATAGTTCAAAGGTTCACGCATTCCTTCCTTCATGTATTGATGTAAAAGAAGGTGACGAAGTAAAGATTGCAGAATGTAAACGGATATCAAAAACAGTATCATTTGTAACTGTGGAGGTAATAAAGAGTGGCGTCTAAAAGTCGAGCAGTCTCTGCAAAAGGAGTAGAGGAATTCAAACCATATATCACAAGGGCATTACCTATAAGTGCAAACTTAGTTTGCGCTGACAACACGGGTGCGAAAATATTAAGAATTGCCCAAGTAACACGTATCAAAGGCCGACATTCAAGGATGCCAGCTGCCGCTGTAGGAGATTTTGTAAATGTAACTGTAAAGAAAGGAAATGCAGAGCTGCGAAAACAAATGTTTGGAGCTGTAATTATCAGACAAAAATATGCAATCAGGAGATTAAATGGTGTAAGATTATCATTTGAAGACAACGCAGCGGTATTGGTTACACCTGAAGGAGAAATAAAAGGAACTGATATAAAAGGACCCGTAGCTGCCGAAGCCGCAGAAAAGTGGCCGAGGATAGCAAATTTGGCATCATTGATAATATGAGGGAATGATAATGTTCTATAAACTGATTTCAAAAAATAAAAGGGATAAATTGTTGGGGGCCAACCTGTCTGAAAACTTAAGGCAACAACACAGTAAGCGAAGCATGAGAGTCATTAAGGGTGACACTGTTAAAATTTTAAGAGGAGAATATGTCGGGATAGAAGGGAAGGTGGAAAAAGTAAATACTGAAAAATCGACTCTCTCTATCGAAGGCGTTCAGAGAGAAAAAATACGAGGAGGTAACGTCAAAGTACAGGTCCATGCTTCAAATGTTCAGATCATTTCTCTCAATACTGATGACGATTATCGAATAAAAGGTATCCCAAAATCAAATGATAAGGAGACAAACATAAAAAAAGGGAAGGATATGAAAAAAACAGCTGTTAAGAAGGAATTGGTTGGAGAAGAATCATAATCATGGCTAAAAAAGGAGGAGGTAAGAGACTAAAAAGACAACTTGCTCCGCGTTTCTGGCAAATCAATAGAAAAGCTCCAAGGTTTATTCTCAACACAATGCCTGGATCCCATACTAGAAAATTTTCCTATCCTCTCGGTGTAGTATTGCGTGATCTTTTACATGTTTGCTCGGATATTCGAGAAGTAAAAAAGTCCTTAAATAACGGATTAATTACTGTCGATGGGAAAATGATTCATCATCCAAACTTTCCAGTTGGTTTGATGGATACTGTAGAAATTAAACCTTCAAATGAATTTTACAGATTTTTACCTTCAAATGGACACCCGCTACTACCTATAAAAATAAGCGCAAATGAAAAAAATCTAAAATTGGAGAAAATCAAATCTAAAGTTAGTTCAAAGAAAAATGTATACCAATATCGTCTTCATGACGGCAGAACATTTCTAAGTGAAGAGTCTTATAATGTAAATGACACATGTCTGATCGAATTACCTAAATTTGGTATCAAAAATCATGTACAGCTAAAAGAAGGATGCAGTGTTATTGTGACTAGAGGAGAGAACGCTGGTAATATTGGAAAGGTTGAAGTAATTAAATCGGGATCATTTTCTCTTCCTAAGCGCATTTCGGTCTCAATGGGTGAGAAAACTGTAGAATTACCAATAGACATTGTCATGGTAATTGGGACTGACACTCCATTAATTCAGGTAAGCAAGTAATATGAGTACAGTAAATAATATGAAACAAATCAGCTTGGAAAAAGTTGTAATTAATATTGGCGTAGGAAAATCAGGTGAACCTTTAGAGCAGGCCAAGAATGCACTAGAAGAATTAACCTCTAGAAAACCTACTCAATGTGGCGCAAAAAATAATGTAAGGGATTTTGGTATCCACAAAGGGGAACCAATTGGTGCCAAGGTTACACTTAGAAACACTGAGGCAATAGAATTTGCCAAGAGAATAATACAATCAAAGAATAATCAATTGAAAATATCATCGTTTGATAACTATGGAAATATTTCTTTAGGGATACGAGAACACATTGATATTCCGGGAGCAAAATATAATCCAGATATTGGAATATTTGGAATGAATGTCTGCATATCATTGTCAAGACCCGGCTACAGAATAATTAATAAGAGTAATCCAAGAAAAATGGGAAGGAAACATAGAATTTCAAAAGACGAGGCCATTGATTTTTTCAAGAATCTGGGGGTTGAGTTGATCTAGTGCCAAAACCAAGAGAATATGATTTTACAGGTAGAAGGCAACGTGTCCATGGAAAGGGTACCAGATGGTGCAAGCGATGTGGTTGCTATTCTGGTTTAATTCAAGCTTACAAGATTATGCTATGTAGACAATGCTTCAGAGAAGTAGCAATAAAATTAGGCTTCAAGAAATATGAATAGAAAATGAGTGAATGAGTTGCCTGCATTAAACATACTGTCAAACCTTTTTACCACTTTGTATAATAACGAAGTTAGAAGAAAAAAAGAATGCATCGTCAGTCCATCTTCACGATTTTCTAGTGAAGTACTACGAGTAATGCAAAAACATCGATATATCGGGGAATTTGAACAGATAGATGATTCCAGAGCTGGTAAATTTAAAATTCAACTTTTAGCAAAAATAAACAAATGCGGGATAGTAACTCCAAAATTCAGTGTTAGAAAGAACCAATACCTGAATTGGGAGAGACAATTTTTACCTGCGTATAATATGGGCATTTTAATAGTTTCAACAAGCAAGGGTGTCATGACACATCATGAGGCGCAAGAATTTGGAATTGGAGGAGTATTGGTCGGATATGTCTACTAATGAGCATGATTCAACATTAGAAATACCAGAAGGCATTTCAGTAGCCTTGGAAGATAGAATTATTTCAGTTAAGGGTAAACTCGGTACAATTAAGAAGGATTTTACAAAACTTCCAGCTAATTTGACAATTGAAAATAATATTGTAAAGATTCAACCTTATGGCACCAGAAGGAAGGATTTTGCCATTTCAAAAACCGCACAAAGCATAATCAACAACATGATAAAAGGCGTTCAGAACGGCTACAAATATAAAATGAAAGTAGTGTTCGCACACTTTCCAATAACCGTCAAGGTAAAAGACGGCAAAGTATATGTAGAGAACTTTTTCGGTGAAAGAAAAGCCAGAATGTCAAAGATTGTAGGAGAATCTACAAAAGTAGCAATAGAAGGCGATGATGTGGTGATCTCAGGGCCCCACCTTGAGCATGTTTCTCAAACAGCTGCCAATATAGAGTTATCAACAAGAGTCAAGAACAAGGATCAGAGAGTTTTTCTTGATGGCGTATACATCTATTCTCGAGAATAGACTGTACAACAGCTATTAATTTTGGGATGACTCTTATATAGAATATTTGTGCAAGTGAGGATTAATTGATAACAGTTATACTTGCTGGCGGCTTGGGAAAAAGATTAAGGCCATTAACGTCTGACAGGCCTAAACCCATGATCCAAATTAACAATATTCCAATCATAGAGTTGCAGGTAAACTGGCTAAAAAAATGTGGGATAACAGATATTATCGTGTTAGTAGGACATCTCAAAGAAAAAATAAAGCATCATCTGGCTGATGGTAAAAAATTTGGAGTTAATATCAGCTATATCGAAGAGAACGTACCACTCGGAACAGGTGGTGCTCTAAAGAATGCAAAAGACCACATTATTCTGAATGGAAATACGGAATCTGGCTTTTTTGTAATTAATGGAGATATTTTGACTAATTTGGACCTGTTTACGATATCTGAAAAAGGTTCAATGACACTTGCGTTAGTTCCTCTGAAAAGTACGTTTGGAATTGTAGAAACAAATGGTGATGTTGTATCAAAGTTTATAGAAAAACCATTCATTAAGGATACGTGGATAAATGCCGGTGTATATTATTTTTCTAACGAAATTTTTGATTACCTCCCCGATAATGGGAATCTTGAGACTGTTACTTTGCCTATGCTGGTAGAGAAACATAAATTAAATGCAAAAAGGTTTTCAAATAATTATTGGCGATCTATAGATTCTCATAAGGATGTAGAGGAAGCGTCAAAAGAAATTCAAGAAGTATTCAAAAAATGACTGAAGAGATCGGTCAAATTGGCTACAATCCAAGTAGTCTATTTAACACCAAAGATATTTTAGAATTTGCCAAACAACTAGATTTCAAACCACAAGTAAATTCCCTATGGATACCGGAATCCTGGGGTCGTGAGGCCTTTGTCATGCTTGGTGCCATAGGAGCGATGACAAGAAGGATAAAAATAGGAACTTCTATTGTGAGTATGTTTTCAAGATCTCCCGCGACTCTAGCAATGGCGGCCTCCACTTTGGATAATATTTCATTAAATCGTACAATAATTGGAATTGGAGCTAGTACTCCTATTCTTGCCGAAAACTGGCACGGTATCAAATTTATACATCCACTAAATCGAATGAGAGAATACGTAACCTGTTTTAAAATCATCTCTAGTGGAGAAACAAACAACTTTGATGGAAATTTCTTCAAATTAAAAAATATAAAGATAATGCACCCGTCGCAAAGAAAGGAGATACCTGTTTTTCTAGGTGCGGTGAATTCAGGAATGATTAAGCTGGCGACAGAAATTGCCGATGGGATAATCTTATATCTTCGTCCCCTTGATGAACTCAAGAAAACAGTAGAACGTATCAAATCATTAACATCAAGAAAGTCTAAAACTTTTGAAATCTGTTCTGTTTTTATCACAGCCGTATCAAATAAATACCCAGAGCTGGCCCGTGAGAGGGCTGCAAAAACACTGGCTTTCTATATTGCTGTAGGGAAATATTATAATGAATTCTTATCGTCTCATGGTTTCGAAAATCAAGTGGAGCAAATAACAACTGAATATCAAAACCATGGTATTGAAAATATAAGTAAATTTGTAACAGATCCTATGCTTGATTCATTAACCATCTATGGCACTGCTGAGGACTGCATTAAGTCGCTAAAACGTTTTGTCTCATGTGGAGTATCACTTCCAATATTGCAGGTAAATCCAGTGAAGGATAATATGCAATCGATCAACGACTCTCTCCTTTTGATAGAAAATGTCTAGAGTAGCAATAGTCGATCAATCAACCTCAAAATTCACCAAAGAAACTCCTCTCTCTGTACAAGAGCTGGGGTGCGACCCTTGCAAAGCCATCTTGGAAAAATACAAAGATATAGACGTACAAGTTGATTCGGTCATTTTATCCACAACCGCTGATGTTCAATATGGATCAACTATTATTTCAGAATACTTGGGCATAAAACCGACAATTTCTCAAAGACTGGACAACCTGTGCAATTCTGGCACGAATGCCATTGTTTCAGCATATTCTTTGATAAAATCAGGGTTGTGTAAAAATGCGTTAGTTGTCGGGGCAGACATTAAACAAACTAAAGGATCGCAATTAATATGGGATGTCTCAAGAGGAGCTTATAACTTGCCTGTTTACTGGGCTGCACTCTTTGCTAAGGCTCACATGCGTAAATATGGAACGACTGAAGAACAGATGGCATCGGTAGCGGTAAAGAATAGAAAAAATGCTTACTTAAATCACAATGCACTATTTAGAAAAAAGATATCTGTTAAGGATGTCATGAATTCTAAAAAATTGGTTGAGCCATTAAAGTTACTGGACTGTTCATACGTATGTAATGGAGCCTCAGCGATATTGCTTTCTAATGAAGAAGAGTCTAAAAAGTATACAGACACCCCAGTTTGGATTGAAGGCATAGGAAGCTCTGTTGAAGCTGCTAGTTTTAGTAACGTTAGCTCTGACCTCTCAAGCATACATTCAACTAGAATTGCCTCCAATATGGCCTTTTCAATGACAAAGATTAATCCAGAACAGATAGATGTTGTAGAACTTCACGATGCATTTACAATAATGGAAATTATGGCCTATGAAGACTTGGGTTTTTGTAAAAAGGGGGAAGGGGGTAAATTCGTATTCCAAAAAAACATATCAATCAATCCCCGTGGAGGACTATTAGGTACAGGTCATCCATTGGGAGCTACTGGTGTTGCTCAGACTGTCGAAATCTGCGAGCAGTTAAAGGGATTTGCCGGAAGTAGACAGATTAAGGACTGCAAAATGGGATTAGTGCATAATATGTCTGCAGCAGGTTCCTCGTCATTAGTTCTCATAATTTCAAAAACATAAGTAATTGTTGCAGTTTGTCATTGTCGATAGGATTTGAAATCTCTTTAATGTAATCAATTATTGATCATTTAATTATGTAAATGTTCTTAAGCTGACGTGAAAGAATTTCTTGATTTCCTAAGTAGGGGAAAATTCAGAATTCCGATTTGTAATAATTGTAATTCAAAAATATGGCCGCCCACAGATTTTTGTAATAATTGCTATTCAAAAAAAATCAGCATGTCTAAATTGGATATGAGGGGGCAATTAATTGAACATTCATCATCATTTATTGGGGATTCTAAGAAATTAGGATTAGTCGAAATGTCAGGAATCAGGATCATCGGCATCTTGAATGAAGGAGACATGAACCCAGGGAGCGCAGTAAAATTGACCAAATGCGGACTTGATAAGGATAACTCGCCTTATTTTGAATTCTCATCTGTTTAACACGTACTGAAGGATTTAATTAATCAGTAATTCTAAGTAGACATATCGAGATGTCATATGACAGATTTGTTGATGATAGACTGCTGACAAGTAGGGATGTACTAAACAGGAAACAGATCAAGATAAAACTCGTTGATTACGATGAGTCTGCCAGGGATTTCTCTCAAAGATTTGGTAGTAGAATTCTGGTTAGAAAGGTCTTGCTAACAATAAAAAAAACTGACACAGAGGAAATCGAAGAAAAAGAACTGGATGTTGAAGAACTAGAAAAAAGAATTAGGAAAGAACGACTTTGGTCTTCCTCAAATAGATGGGTTTCAAAAAGCGAAATAAAAAATGGTTACATTGTAGCTTCTAGGCATCTTGACCTTCTTGCAAACGCAATCGCGTTGGATATTATTCAATTCTAGAAATAATTTTGAATACTCGCCTGTAACAAAAAACAATAGTATAAAACATGAATTGTTTTATTGCTAAATTCGAATTTTGTAATATTTGCTTGTTGTCATGTATGATATTAATATTAGTAACAACAATTAATGAACCTGTAATTTGTCCATCTTTATTTAGATGTTAATTAAAGCGCCGCTGATCAGACTTGAACTGATGGCCCACTGGTTAACAGCCAGTTAAGCTCCAAAGTAACCATCTTTGAATTTGCTCTACCATGCTGAGCTACAGCGGCGCATATTTTACAAAAATTATTACTTTAATTAAATGTTATGCTAAAATCTGGTCTTAGAAAGAAAGTTTCAAATTTCGAATTTTGAAATATTAAGAATAGTTCTTAAGAGAACTATTTTTTCCTCGTAATGAATACTTTTGCAATACCTAATGCAACTAGCAATATTCCTAGCCCTGTTGTTCCATAAAGCGTAGAACTTTCTCCTGCCCCATCTTGAGCTGCCAATCCCATCATTCCGGCTATGATTAATCCGCCGTTAATAAACAAAAGCACAGCAACCAATGTTGATCTTTCTCTTAATGAAATGGCAAAAGCAATGATAGACAAAATTACGGCGCCAGCACCGAGGACGCCTCCTCTAATTGCATGATCCAATTGGAGAAAACCGCCTTTTCCATCGTCAGAAGTAGAATATGCCGATAACACGTCTGCGCCATAAATTATTAGTAAGGCAAGCGAGATGAATAACAATATTACAGATATTTTCGTTTTCATTATCTATTGGGTATATTCAGATTATTAATAAACTTATTTTGATGTTATAGTTTATGAAAAATAATCTTGTTTCAGGATAAATTTTCTTATATGAAACAAAAAACAAAGTTTGTAAGAAATGCTCGTTGTAGTAACTATCCAATAACTTTATACAACACCATTTAAATCAACAAAAATCACTGCACATTAAAACCTAACTCTCGGATCAGTCAAGTTTGAAATGATATAGGACTGAAATCGAATAGTGTAAAAGCCTTAAAATTTTTAGTTAGACAAAGATGCAGACTTTCTGTTAAACAATTTAGACTCGGGCTAATGTACAAATAGTGCAATACTATTGCTATTTCTATTGAATAGTAATAATCTAGATAAAAGATATGTCTGGCATCCATATACTCAGATGAAACTTTGGAATAATTCTGATAATATTACGATCCAATCCGGGAGTAGTTTTAGTTTTGTCGATTCCAACGAACGGACTTATCTTGATGGGATTAGTAACATGTGGTGCAATGTCTGGGGACATGATAGAACCGAAATAATTGATTCCATGAAAAATCAGCTTGATACTCTTCCTCATTCTTCATTATTTGGTTTGGTTAACGAACCTTCTGCAAAACTGGCGAAATGCCTTATAACATTTGCAAAGGGAATGAGCAAGGTTTTCTACACAGACAATGGTTCAACAGCGATTGAAGCTGCATTAAAAATAGCAATACAATACTGGAACAATAAAGGAAAAACGCAGAAAAGAGAATTTATTTGTTTAAAAAATGGTTATCATGGCGATACTATTGGTTGTATGTCGGTAGGATATGTTGACGGTTACTTTTCCCCCTACAGGTCACTACTACTCAAAACAATAAAGGTAGATTCACCAACTATAAGACATGAAAAATTTGGACAACAAAACACTGAACAGTATGTAGATAAAATTGAGAACATTCTGAAGAAGAAATCGCCAAAAATATCTGGGATGGTAATGGAAAGCGGAGCTCAAATCGCAGGTGGGGTAAACATATACCCGAACAAATTTCAAAAAGAGATCAGTGACCTCTGCAAAAAATATGATGTTCTTCTGATACTGGATGAGATAGCTACGGGATTTGGAAGACTTGGTAATATGATAGAGTATATGGCACAACGATCTGAACCAGATATAGTCTGCTTCGCAAAGGCTCTTACAGGTGGCTATTTTCCCCTAGCAGTAACGCTAACAACTTCTAAGATTTTCAAGGAATTCCTTGGAGATTATTGGGACAAGCGACAGCTTTTTCACGGTCATACATTCACTGGCCACCCCGTTGGATGCACAGCAGCATTGACAAACTTGGCTCTTTATGAGAAGGTAGATCTTATAGGAAAAATAAGGATTAATTCCCTGTTACTTGATCGACTTTTGAAAAGATTTGCAGAATTAGATATTTGTTATGACATTAGAAATAAAGGATTGCTTTGTGGAATAGAGTTAAGAAAAGAGAACAAACCTATCAAGATGATTGACAAGGTTCCAATTGGACAATATATTGCAAGAGAATCATTGAAAAATGGTGTATATCTTAGGACTTTGGGAAATATAATTACGATAATTCCGCCATTAGCAATAGGAAAAGAAGACCTGACAAAGATAGTTGATACTGAATATAAAATAGTAGAAAAGATCCAACAGAAAATCAGATAATATTAATCAGATGATTCATCTAAATCATCCGAATCTGGTTATAAAGGGTAGCTTTTGATATTCCAAGGTTTTTGGCGATCTTATTCCGTGGGATGTTTTGAGACAACATTTTGATCAGTGTATCCTTGTCAAGTGTCTTTTTTGGACGTCCAATATTTTTTCCAGACATTTTTGCCCTTACCATTCCATCCTTTGTGCGTTGAATCAACATTTCCCTTTCCCTTTCTGCGACCCAGGTCAGGATGCCAAGCATTAGTTTCCTAACGCTCGGATCAGTGGTTTGAAGAAATAGTTCTTTTGGTGAGCAAGATATCAGTGGTGAATATTCTTCAATTGATTTTATTGCATCAAGTGTTTCCCAAAATGTTCTTCCGACTCGTGATAATTCATAAACTATGACCGACTCAACACGGTCAGATCTAACCAGATTTAGCATGTCTCTGAAAGCAGGTCTATTTATTGCAGGGATCTCTCCGCTTACAGCAGAATCTTCAAAAAAATCAAGAATTTTATAGTCATTATCAGCCGCCCACTTTTCAATTGCCAACCTCTGATTAAGGATTGTCTGTTCGGCGGTACTGACTCGCAAATATCCAAAGGAATATTTCATTATATATTACTTGATGAAAACTTGATAATACTTTAGGTCAAAAAAAATACGTACAGGTGAAAAAAGGTGTCACATTATTTAGACTGAATACGAGTAAAAAAATGCCAGTTTTTTTAGATGATATAAAAACGGGTCCTTTTTTAGACTGTTAGAGTCTAAAGATGAAATGACGAATTTCGCATATATTTCCCACTAACATAATCACCAAGACATCTTTCAATTTTGATGATTTCGGTTGTATTATAAGGGTAAAAAGCTCAAAAACACCTAATTATGCTAGTTATTTTTCCCCATTAACTACTAATATCCTAATGTTCGAATATTAACATTGTTTTGAAATTTGGAGTTGGACCGATAGAGATCGCCTAAAAAAGCAGGAGCTCTTAATTATCCTTATACATCAATGCGAAGTACCTTTTATGTCTCCTAGTTTAGATTCTAAAAAATCCATTGATATGTATGTATGAACTGATCCCAGTCAGATAATTAAAGAATAAGTATGGGTTCTCAAAAAGAACTAATGATGCAGGATTTCGAGTTCATTGATTCTTGTATGAAGAAGGTCATTAATGGAAATAATATTTCCTTTGATGAAGCAGAAAGATTAATTTCAACTAATAATTTGATAAAGCTTGCAGACTGTGCTAATATTATTACTAAAAAATTTAACCAAGAAACTGTTGACGTCGAATCTTTGATAAATGCCAAGTCGGGT
>JBHENS010000002.1:34607-44907 GCA_046261955.1 Nitrososphaeraceae archaeon
TCCCGAGGATTGTTCCTTTTGTGCCCAATCTACATTTTACGAAACTGGCATAACAAAATATCCACTCTTAGATGATGATATAATTTTGGAGAAAGCAAGAGAAGCACAAATTAATGGTTCTGCCAGTTTTTGTCTTGTTTGTGCTTATAGAGAACCTTCACAAAATGATTTTGAAAAAATTTGCATGATTATCAAAAAATTAAGAAATGAAGTAAATCTGGACATTAATGTTTCACTAGGCTTCATGACACCAGAACGAGCGGAAAGGCTGAAATTACTAGGAGTCAAGAGATACAATCACAATCTAGAGGCCTCAGAAAGTTTCTTTTCAAAAATCTGCAATACACATGATTTTTCAGACAGAGTCAAGACAGCAAAAATGGTCAAAGAGGCAGGGCTCGAACTTTGTTGTGGAGGGATTATTGGAATGGGCGAATCTACAAGACAACGAATTGAATTGGCATTTTCTCTTTCATCTCTTGAACCAGATGAAGTTCCAATTAACATATTGATTCCAAGAAAGGGCACACCGAAAGAACTGGATAATTGTTCAATTGATCCAATCGACATCATTAGGACTATTGCTGTTTGGAGATTTATTATGCCAAAAACAATATTGAAAATTGCGGGAGGAAGAGAAGTCCACTTCAGTGACGGGGGAAAGCTCGCCCTTCAAGCTGGGGCAAATGGAATTATTACGGGTGGCTACCTTACTACAAATGGTAATGAACCAAATAAAGATATCCAAATGATACATGAAATTGGCCTCAATACCCGAATTCATTAGCGCAGACATTAATAAACTGAAGGCGGAAAATCTTTATCGAAAACTAAGAATTATCGAAAATCGCGATGGGTCGTTAATAGTTAATAACAAGGAAATAATTAATTTTAATTCAAACGATTATCTTGGATTATCGACAAACCAAGAAATAATAAAAAATACGATAAAGGATTTTGATGAAATTTCTCAATGTAGTTCAAGACTGGTAGGTGGAAATAATTTAGTTATTGAAAATCTGGAACATGCTTTGTCAAAACATAGAAAAACAGAATCCTCCCTGGTATATACCACTGGATACTCCGCAGTGTTGGGAGTCCTGAGTACTCTAGCAAACAGTAAAACAACTATTTTCAGTGATGAATCAAATCATGCTAGCATTATTGACGGGTGTAGATTGTCCGACGCCCGTATCAGAATATTTCGTCACAATGACATGGAACATCTTTTAGAATTATTGAGAAATGTAAAGGGTAAGAAAATTCTTGTTACAGAAGGAATATTTAGTATCGAGGGTGACATGGCAAAGTTGAAATCAATTTGTAAATTGGCCAAAGAGTTTGGCATCTTTACTATTGTTGATGATGCTCATGGTGACTTTGTTTTTGGAAGTAGAGCTTCTGGAACTCCCTCTGAATTAAGTGTCAATGGCCTAATTGATGTTCATATCAGTAGTCTTAGTAAGGCATTAGGTTGTTTTGGAGGATATGTGGCATGTACTGAAATGGTTAGGGACTATTTGATAAATCGGTCGAGGCAATTCATTTTCACCTCTGCCATTCCCACTCATTTATGCAATTCTGCACTAGTTGGAATTGGTACTGCAAAAAAAGGTATTCTACAACGGGAGCTCTTCAAAAATGTAAAGTTCTTGCACAATAGTTTAAAGAAGATAGGATTTGAAATTGGAAATTCATCCAGTCAAATAATTCCTATCCGTATCGGATCCGAGAAACTAGCCACTAACTTCGCAGATATATTGTTACAAAAAGGTATTTTTGTACATCCAATGAGATTTCCCACCGTTAAAAGAGGAAGTGCTGTATTAAGACTTTCTTTGAGTGCATCGCATACTAAGAAACAATTGGGTTATGCCCTAGACCAACTAGAAAAACTAGGTAAGAAACATAAAGTCATTTGATCTCATTGACAGAATCATTTTATTTCTACATTAGTTTTAACCAAATATGCATATTTATACAATTGAAAGAATAAAATTGCTGCGAAATTCGTATCCCCAGATATTAGATATAATTTAGAATACTGTACATTTTGACTTCTATTAAATCTTTCAGAATTCGAATTTAGCAATATTTATCTAATATGAGCTGCAAATGGTCAATAATGACAGAAAGAGAATTAAAGCTCAAATTGACAACATCAGAACGTCAATTTAGAGAGATAAAATATTATTTCTCTCTTTTACAACCTGAATCTATAGTTACAGGGCTAAAATTTGCGTACAATAGACAAAAAGCCCAGGATGGAGGTTATTTAATTGTTGGAAGAAAAAGTTTCGTAAAAAAAGAAACTAGTATGTTGACAAAGGAACAGGCTAAATGGCGACTTGCAAACTGGAAGTCAATGATAAAGATTTATAGAAACAAAGGATACAGCTACCCTACGATTAGTAGAATTAAGAAGGATATCAAATTAATTGCAAAGTCAGGCAACAAAAAATAGGGATTTAGTAAGTAGACGCCTCTGTACTTTTCTCATCAATCCGGATGGACGAAAGATCTGGAAACTTCTCTTTCATACTTTGTTCAACTAGAGTAGTAGCTTCTTCTATGATGCTTGTTGATTCTTCGCTCAATCCTCTTCCGCTATCTACTTCGTGCTTAGGAATTTGTGCAGAATCAGATAATATTCCGCCCATGAGATCTGATATCTGAGATAGTGACTGATCTGCTTCAGGAACCATTGATGATAAGCCTCCTTGTATGTTCCTTATTACAGACATTGCAGGGGTTAGCGTAACCACAACATCTCCTAATTCAGTAATAGTGTTTAGCCTTAATTGAATCTGTTCCAATGCTAACTTTGCCGAATCTACCATTTTACTCATCTTGCGAATTTGTGATAGTTCATTTGAGAGTAATTTAGCGTATTGTGCATCATGATTCTGGATGGAATGTACAATTCTTTTGAAAATAAGCTGATCCTTTTGTACAATCTTAGTAGAAATTCCTTCAAGCTTTGAGATTTGGAGCTCTAGTTTCTTTTGAGCTTCCTCAATTCGTGGCTTTAAAGGAGGTTGTGACTTGATACTCTCCAAAATTTTTACCGCCATATTTTCTGGCTGGGTTTTGTTCCACTTGTCTTTAAAGGACATTGTTTTCTCTGAATCCTATCACTTTTTTTGTTAATAAGATCAAATGTAACTCACGTCAATAGGTCAGTGGTTACAAAACAGAAGTTCAAATTGTGGATTTTTACTCATTTTTTGGATTTGTCAAACATATGTAATAGCTGCTTCACCGCACCGTCCATGTCTTCTTCACGCACTTCGGGGGATAAGCTATTCTTTAGAAGATTGTTTATGGTATTAGAAATCTCAGTGCTTATTTCATCAAAACTATCAACGTCGTTAAATCCTTGTTGATAGAGCCTATTGAGCTTCATAGCATACATCCTAGTTTGATCATTTATCGTGACTTTATACACATTGTCATTCACTTTAATTTGCTCATTAGCCATGGTAGTTATCAAAGAAAATGACCATGATCCTCTAAGAAAAATGTTTTGGTATTACTCTAATCGTATTTGCTGGATAACCCTATTATGCTAGTTTCAATCTGCCTATTTTTCATTAATATACACGGGTTCAGATTACTAATTCGGCAAATCCGAATTTAATCTGATAAAATTGATTTGATTTTTTTGACCATTTTCTCACCCTCAGTTGTTAGTGAATAGTATCTGACAGCCATTGGTCTTGTTTTTGAAGAAGTCATTAAACCATATTCACTAGCTACCAATCCGACTTTTTCTAATTTAGCCAAGTGAAATGAAATAATCTTTCTATTGACGTTTATCATTTCTTCTAACTTGCTTGCGTACACCTTTCCAGATTCAAGTCGAATAAGGATGTTAAA
This sequence comes from Nitrososphaeraceae archaeon, assembly GCA_046261955.1. Classification (GTDB taxonomy): domain Archaea; phylum Thermoproteota; class Nitrososphaeria; order Nitrososphaerales; family Nitrososphaeraceae; genus TA-21. The sequence continues at coordinate 38,487 of JBHENS010000002.1, forward strand.
TCTAGTTGGATGGGTAGCTGCATAGACTGTCTCATGTATATCATTAATTTTTTCCTTAGACTTTTTTTTGTCCAATGTAGTACATATATTATCCATGTATATATCCTTGTTTCTTAAGGTTATGACATTAAGTTATTGTTAGTTGTTCCACCTTACGTCATAATATACTCTCCATAGAGATAGTATATATCCACTTATAAATTGGTAAAAAAACAATAATTTAACGATCGATACCAATTTGGAATATCCATCATGTTCAAAGAATGAAATCTGATTTGTTCCTGGGATGACAATTTACAAAGAAAAGAGGTCATGGTGGGATTTGGACCCACGGCCTAAGGTTTACAAAACCTTCGCTCTAACCAGGCTGAGCTACATGACCGTCAACAGAGTTAAATTTTTTTTATCGCATAATTAAAAGTTTATTGGCACTAAAGATAACTTACATATCAAAATTTACGTAATTCACGTTCAATAACAAAATTAAGAGGGCCAAATATATATTGCATATCCATTATTGGAAATTTCCTAGCCTACAGACAAATAAATACAAATATTGAAGGAAAAATCATGGACTGGCGAACTTGTGTGGGAAATACTGTTCTTGGATTTGAAATTTTGTCTATTCACGTTTATTATTATAAGTTTTGGTTCCATTTACTATTTTAGATAAGTGCTTTGCTGATTACTTTTTCTGCATGATTAAAGGCATCGTATATGAGAGCAATTTTCCTAAGTATTATTTGCATTCAGTACCCAATAATAATTCAACCATAATAGATAAAAATAATATTATAATGCAAGTCATCTTCTCATTCGAATTAGCATAATGACAATATGTTAAAATATGATCCATGTTCTTGTAGTTTAATTCTAAAGGCAATCCAATTGAAAGAAAATCATCATAACTCGGGTGAAGAGAAAAACTCGAATCCAGATGAACCTCCTGATAATAATGTTAGGAGTAAGTATGAAACAATAGAAGATGGAACCGAAGCGTTCATGAAGTGGATGGGTTCATCGGATAAAAAGTCTCTTAGTTCAGGTAATCCAATAGTGTTAATCAAATTTATCAATGATGTAAGCACGATACTTTATGATACTACCTTATCAAATAATATTGAAGTTAAATTGACAGGTGGCGTACCCTACTGCAAGCATTGTAAATCTGATGACTGCGCACATGTTGGTTTTACCATTTGCTTAGAACAACTCGGCGGACATAGACACGACGGCAAGGAGGAAACGACGGATGATATTGTCGGCAATTGAATGATAAAAATGATTAAATCATTTCTGTCGGAAAACTCAGATCACTTCCTATCTTTTCTGAATGGAATAGGAAATCTTCCTGGCGAACTGCCAGCATAGTCTGCAAGTTTCCAACCAGTTTTTATGAGATAGGGCGTAATAAATGTTGTAATAATGGTCATTGTTCCTACCATTGGTAATAGGAAGGAACTTGTCACGCCCACGTCATTTCCACCCTTAGCAACAACTAGTGCAAGCTCTCCACCTGAAGACGAGAGTCCAAAAGCAGTCCTTAGGGCCGTTTGAGTGTTATAACCTTGCGACCTTGACGCTATATACACCGTAAAGAATTTTGCGCCTATAGATACTAAGATTAGTATGATAGCTGGTACTATAAAGATTGGTAGTTTTGTAATATCCATTAGTGCACCAACGGAGACAAAAAACAGTGCACCAAACATGTCTTTAAGTGGAGTAGTTAACACCTGGGTAACTGCATGAACTTTTGATTCTGCAATTAACACTCCCGCAAAGAAGGCTCCGGTTGCTACAGATATTCCAATCTCAAATGCAATATATGAGAGTCCAAAGGCAACTCCAAGGATTGCAACAACTATAACATCATGCTGATTGGTTTTTCCGATAAGATTTACTAACTTTGGAATTGTCTTTGAGCCTATAAATAAAACGCCACCAATAAATGCCAAGACTGTGCCAACTGACGTGATCAACTCTAAACCAAACAGTTCACCGGTAGAAGATACTGATTGCATTATCGCTAGCATCGATATTATTATAATGTCCTCGATTACAGCAACACCCAGAATTATTATTGTTGCTTCTTCTTTAATCATGTCAAGCTCTTCTAAAATGCGCATTACAATTACTGTGCTTGTTACTGAAATTGCTAGTGCTAAGAAGAGACTATCAGAAACAGAATAATTCAACGCTTGACATACGAAATATCCAATCGCAAAGGTGCCTAGTCCCTCGCTAAAGGCTATGACTAGTGCCTTTTTACCAATTTTTTTCAATTTTTCTATTGGGAATTCCATCCCTACAACAAACAAGAGTAGAATGACTCCAATCTCTGCAAACAAATTTAGAATATCGAAATTGAGAATTAGACTAAAGGGAGGGGTATAAGGTCCGATTATCATGCCCGCGATGATATATCCTATTACCATTGGTTGCTTTAGTTTGTATGAAATCATTGCCATTATAGAGGCAACGACCATAATTATCGTAAAATCCTGTAAGATTGGACCAATTTCAACTACCATGTTCTAACACTTACAGTATGTTGCTAAACTTCTTTTTATAAATGTCGTGAAATTTTTATTGATTAAGATATTTCAGTCAAAAATTGTACGAGAAATTGTTGTGTTACCTGTTTAAAGACTAATTGTTACCTTTTCATCTAGTCAAAATAGAAGTTTGTTGGCGATAGATATTACTTGATTCAAATGCAAAAGATATTGAGAAAATCTAGTGTGAGTGTGTTTGATGCATCCATCTATGTTGACAGATTACTAAATATTGCGTAGTGACAAGAAGAAATTTATTCCAATGTTTTGACAAATATAACCTAGAAAATTGGTATGGGAAGATATCTTGTTGCTGTCACAATAGAAAACAAAGAGCAAGTTGGGGACCCAGAAGGGGAAACAATTAAAAAGGATCTTATTTTTAGAAGTGGATATTCAAATGTTGAATCCGTCAGATCTGCTAAGTGTTATAATATAATCATTAATACAAAATCAGAAGCAGATGCTAAAAAGGAGATAACAAAACTGTGCGAAGAACTTAGAATCTATAATCCCATTGTAAGCAATTGTACAATTGGACCAATTAGCAAGATCAACAAGTAAATTAGATGACCATCGTTCACATCACCTAACCTCATGAATTGAGCTACATTCTCTCGAGAGGAGTTATACCGACGAGGGAAATATTGATTTCGAGTAATTTTCGTGTCGCTTCAACTAAAGAAATTCTTGCGTCAGATATGTCAGTATTACTCTCTTTCAATATTGGTAATTTTTCGTAAAATAAGTTGAACAACGTTGCTAGTTCGTATGCGTACTGCGCAATGAGCTTTGGTTCCATATTTTTTATAGTGTCCTCAATAACAATTGCGTATTTTGAAAGTTGCTTTATGAGACGAAATTCAATTCTGTCTGTCAGTTGAGATACATCATCAGAAAATGATTTAACATTTGATTTCTCTATCAAGCGACAACATCTAGCATATGCATATTGCAAATATGGCCCGGAATTGCCATCCAAACTTAATGAATCAATCATGTCAAATTTAATTTCTTTTTCTAAATCATTCTTAATTAAGCTGTATCTTATAGCGGATATTGCTATTTCTTCCGACGTTCTTTCAAGATCTTTTCCAGTAATCGCTGGATTTCGCTTCATTGTTTCTTCCTTGGCTTTCCCATACAGAGTATCAAGCACAAAGTCAGCGTCGACGTATATGCCCTTTCGTCCAGACATTTGTACCGACTTTACATTATCGGGATTTATTCCCAGAGTCTTTGCAGTTCTATTTGAAAGTAAAACTGGACCGTAACCCAAATGCATATACCTATTTGATTTTGATTCAAATTTATTCAAGATCTCCTTAATTATTTTTTGTAATCTTGTTTGTCGATTATCAATCACAGTTATCGAATCTTCTGCGGGAAAGAATAATGGTTGATTCTTATCCTTCGAATCGTCAATAGTACTTATCCATAGAGTTGTATCGTCCCATTGATTCATGAAAACTTGATATTTGAATGGATCCTCAATTGTTCCAACCTTTAGTAATGCGTAAGGAATATCTTTTGCGATATAAGTTGCAGTACCATCGCTCCTCACGATAATTTTGGTTCCCTCATCATCAGAATCAAAAACCCAACATCCAATATTTTCCCCTTCAGTTTCCTTGATAATAATATTTTCATCTCTCATTCTTTCAAATGTTTTTTCCCATAATTTTGAACTTATTATATGCGATTCAAAATTCAGTAAATCATATCGAACCTTCATTCTCCAGCACGTTCTGAGCTGATCTTTGAGCACTTTAGTTGTAATTTCAGATGCAAATGAGGTTATTTCAGAATCCCCTGCTTCTAACTTATTTAACAGTGATTTTCTTTTTTCAATTAACGAAGGATCCTTTTCATATAACTCATTTACCTTTACATAAATCTCGTTACCACAATATGTATCAAACTTGATATTACTGTTATCTGGCTTTATTGGAAATTTTAGGTATAAAAATCCAACCAGAATATCAGCGACCTGAAGTCCAGAATCATCAACGTAATTTAATACCGTGACATCATGATTTGTATTTTTTAGTATTCTATACAAGGTATCGCCTATTACCACGTTTCTGAGGTGGCCCACGTGTAGTGCTTTATTTGGATTAACACTAGTGTGCTCAATAATCACCTTTTTATTTTTACCTATATCAAGGCAGGCAAAATCATTTTTTAAAATTTCAGTAATTATATCCTTACCAATTAAAGTAAAGTTTGCCTTAAAATTAATATATCCACTCCCATGCGCGACAACAGTTGATATATACGACTGTGATTCTACATGGTTATCATCCCGAAATTGAGAATATTGTTCAACCAGCATTGAAGCTATTGCATGAGGTGATTTTTGTAATTCCTTTGTCAGTAAGAATGCAACGTTGCAGCTTAGATCACCAAACTCGTCTTTGGCCGGTTCAGTAAGAGTGTAGGATTCATTCTTGATGTTTAGTTTTCCAAGTGCATATTTTATTACTTCATTGGATTCACTGATAAATTTCTTAAAACTCATCTTTTATCTTAAATAATTTAAAGTGACATAGTCGATAGCATCGCACAATCCCACTCCTTCCTTACCATTTACGACATGATCTGCATGAACTTTAACTTCATCATCAGAGTGACCTAAAGCAATACTCAATCCACAGGTACCAAAAACAGGAATGTCAGTTTCACTGTCACCAATTGCCACAACTTCTTTTGGTTCGATATTTAGTAACTTTAGTGCATGGCTTAGACCTTTTGCCTTATTCACACCTAGTTCATTGATATGAAATGCGTATTTACTGTCTACTATGTCTAGTTCCAAATCCCTCTCCTTTAGTATCTTTTTGCCCTCCTCTATATCAAACGTCCTCTGTAATACAACTTCCGACAATCTAGGAAATACTGGTTTAGTATCTACATTAGATAAGCTTTGTTTTAATTCATCATATCCCTTTAAGCACAATTCCTTATTTCCAAGAATTATATGATCTGAAGGTCCTTTGGAAACGACTCCTCCATTCTCTCCGATAGCCATCCTAGTTATACCCAAAAACACAGACAAAATGTAAGCCTCTATTGAGGATCTACCTGTAACAAAGAATACTCTATACCCAATCTTTTCAAGAAACCTCATTTTTGAAACGGCAGGTAAGTGGATCATTCCATCACCATTTTCGGTTAGAGTGCCATCAATGTCTATTGCAAACGCTTTAATGCTCAGATCATTACGCGACAAAGGCTATACTGAATAATTCAGTTGAGTCCTGCGTATCATTAACTTTTCTAAAAGAACACAATACTACACACTATACTACTATTACCTGTAGGATACGATTATCACAGTTAACACTCACGATTCCATTTATGATTAAATATTTCAACATTTCAATATTCAATGGGTCCGTGGCCCAGTCAGGACAGGGTGCTGATTTTCAAGCATAAGCCTCCGAAGCCAGAGTTCATGGGATCGAAGCCCATCGGACCCGTCATTCATTAGACTTTCATGGAACCCAATTGGAAATCCTTATATGAGTAAAAAATTGATTCGATTTACAATAATATGAGTACTGAATTGGTAGTTTTACGAGATTATGATAATCAATTAATGAATCGGAGGGAACTCCAAGTCATATTTAGAAACGTATCTGGAAATATAAAGAAAAAAGATGCAATTGAAACAATCTCTATAACAAACAAACTGGATTCAAAGACAATTATCCCTATAGAAATAAAATGCAATAGGGGAAGTACTGACGTTAATGCTTTTTTTCACATTTACAAAGATGAAAAGAGTGCCAAGGAAACTTTACCAAAATACCTCTCAATGAGACTAATAGAAAAGGCAGAGAGAAAGAAAATCTTAGATG
>JBHENS010000002.1:44917-56373 GCA_046261955.1 Nitrososphaeraceae archaeon
AAGTTCAGAAAAGGGTAAATCCAAGAAATAGTAGTGAAATATTGGCATGGCTGATAAAAAGAAAGATTCAAAATCTCAAATATATTCATTCTATGATATTTCTGGTGACAAGGTAACCAGGAAGAAAAGGGATTGTTCTAGATGTGGAAGGGGAGTTTTCATGGCAGAACACAAAGATAGGAATACTTGCGGTAAATGCGGCTTTACGGAATTCAAACAAAAGTCGAAATAGATAAACCTTATCATTTTGTTTTTTATGGTATATTCTTAATTTACCTAGTCGTCTTCATTCATTATGTCCAAGATATCAAATCTATCGCATCTGCATTTTCTATCTAATATCTGTCCTAAATTCGGTGAGATATTCTCATTTCCCTCAATAAATTTTCTAATAGGTAATCCGTTATCACATATTATTGTAAATTCTAACTTTTTTCGAGTTTTGATCTTGAATTCCATATGATAAATAAATTTCCAATTTTTACTTCTCCTATTGACAAATTCGATTATTCTGATTCCTGAATCATTGATTTCCTTCAAATTAGAAGTTCTCAAATTTTCCTGAATGGAAACAAGTGTCTTAACTTTCTTTACGTAAACCGGAGAGGAGAGGGGTAACGCCCGGACCTTTTCATTTATTTTGAATATCATTCCATTGGATTGCATTGAAAAATCATGTTTGAAACTAATTATTTTTGAATTTTTTATCGATACATAAAACGGTCTTCCATTTCCAAGAACCAAACTTTCAGGCTCCTCCTTTCCCAGAGGCCAAAAAACAATGGAATCAGAATCGAAACGACTCAACAATTCTTTTTTTAAGATTTTTTCAATATGACGCTGATTAATTTCTAAACTATCAGTGTTGCTATAATTTTTGGTATTAATTTGAAGCCTCTTGACCTTCTTATAGCGCCCACTCAGGATAAGTGTACTTGAATTGACAGATACAATCGTTTCTAATTTTCTGCCAATTTGTACATTAATAGTAATGTCGGGATAATTCAAATCAATTTTCTTATTTGAAATATTGCCAAATTTTTGTCTAATTTCACGTAGGAGATTGGTCTTGATATTTTCTTTTCCTCTTATCCTGAACTTTGACCTAAACCTGTCTTCATTGTCATAAAAGCTGTGATCTAGAGTCAATCCAATAAGGAAAGAATCGTACTGATAATCTTTTGTTGCCTGGATAACCTTGTTACATGCTTTATCTAGTTGGTTCCATATTCCGTGACATATCTTGCAATCCTCAACAATTTTTTGAAGAGGGTGGTTTTTAATACATTGTCTTTCCAAACACCAATTGCATAACTTGTATACAGATTTTCTTTTCAATTAGTTGTATCGTTCTATCCTATACCTAATCTTCTAAGCATACCCTGCATTTGCCTTCCTTTACTTTGCTTAATCATGCTCTTTGAGTTGTTGAAATTCTTTATCAGATCTTTGACGTCATGTTCAGCTACACCTGAACCTCTTGCAATCCTCTTTCTTCGTGAATCATTAATCACCTCGGGGTTCTTTTTTTCTTCCTTTGTCATTGACTGGATAATATAACGCCACTTTTCTAATTTCCCCTGGATTACATCTAATTGATCCTCCTTAACTACTCCAGATAGTCCAGGTAAATTGTCAATGATGTTTCTAAATCCCATTTTGCCGACACTTTCCATTTGTGAATAAAAGTCTTCTATCGTCATTTTGCCACTTAGTACCCGTTTTGACTGATTTTCATCTGCCTGTAATTCCAAATCCTTGGCTAAATCCAAAATTGCTTTAATGTCTCCCATTCCCAACATTCTCCCTACAAATCTTGTAGGACTGAACTCCTCAAGATCATCAATTCTTTCACCGTTTCCGATAAAGAAAATCTTTGCACCTGTTACTGCGGATGCTGCCAGTGCTCCACCACCTTTTGCAGTTCCATCAAGTTTTGTAATAATAATCCCCCCTACCGGAACAGTTTCATGGAATGACTTTGCCTGGCTATATGCCTGTTGGCCTATAGTCCCATCGATTACCAGTAGAATCAAATCTGGTTTAGAAATATCATACATGCTTTTCATCTCCTCTAAGAGTTCTGCTTCATCTTTGTGTCTTCCTGCAGTATCAATAATCACTACATCTGATCCTGTACCCTTGAAATAATCAATTCCATTCTTTACTATTGAAGTTGCATCTTTACTAGATTCGTCTCCAAATACTTCAACATTTATTTTGACACAATTCATTTTGAGCTGCGTAAGTGCACCTGGTCTCCATGTATCAGCGCCAACTACACCCACATGATATCCCTGTTTTGTTAACCATCTTGCCAGCTTTGCAGTAACTGTTGTTTTACCACTTCCCTGAATACCAAACATCAGTACAATATTGAGTTTTGCAGGAGTAAATGAAATGACTTGTTTTTCAGGTTGATTGCTATCAGCAATATCTTCTCCCTTATAACCCATCAATCTTGAAAGTTCGTCATAAAGTATTGAGACTATGTGATCTTTCCTTGACAATCCCTTTGGAGGAGACTCCTCTAGAGATCTTTTTTTCAAATTCTGAGTAATGCTTAGTACCAATCTAACATTAACGTCTGATTGAAGAAGAGCTCTTTGTACATCTTTGCACAAAGAATCGATCAATTCTTCATTTACGTCAGAAGCGCCTACAAGTTTTTTTAAAGCTGCCCCGAGACCTGAGCGAAGATTGTCTAACATTATTTATCTATTAATTCATAGCCAAGCGATATATATTTAATAATACTCGTATTGTCTCGTTAGAATTTTTAACTTTTTGGTGACATATTGAGTCGTCTCTAGACAGTTTGTTTTAGTAATAATTACTCTTATAATTTTACAATTCAAATCAACAAACCGTCCGTAAAAGCTAGAATTTCTTAAAAAATTATTCTAGTTTGACCCATCAATATCAAAAATCAAATTTAACCATTTTCTCGAATTCAGGATTCTCTCGTAGGGACTTGAAGGCTTCATCATTGTTTGCCCATTGCTTACATCGTTGCTCTGATGAGATCGCTCTTCGTAAGTATTCCAATGCTTCTTCGGTATTACCTAAACGAGCTAAATTGCATGCTTTGTTATAGAGCGAAACTCCGAAATTGGGATCGATTTCTAGCACTTTGTCGTAGTATTCGTTAGCCATGGCTATTTTTCCCAAATAGTAGCACGCTAAGCCCTTCATATGCAGAGCCTTCTTATTTTTTGGCTCAAATTCCAAAACCTTGTCATACATTTTAATAGACTCTTTATGAAATTCTGGAGAGTTGTTTCTTCTTCCCAAATAAAAAAGACAAATCCCCTTTCTTAGCAAGGCTTCTGTATTGTAGGGTTCCTTGGCTATAATAGCGTCATAAGTCTTCAATGCCTCATCGTATTTACCCTCAACGATCAGACCGTATCCTTTGTTCAATTCTGACTCGACGTTAAATATAGGCCCGGTCGGCATCTCGGATAAACTCTTCAAAAGTTGGACTAGACGAATAGTCTTTTTAGAGTCAGATGGGGCTTCCTTCGGGCCTGGCACTGGTAACGTGGGAGACACTCCAGACTCTTCAGCTACCAACTTTGTTACTTCCTTCTGGTTTTCGAGATTATTAATATAAAACTCATTCTTTTGATCTAATCGGTTCGTGTTAGTAAATTGATTCGTTATAACCGTGTCAATTCTAGTGTTAATCGCTTGGACGGAGTTACTTATGGATGATAATCCAGTAGCGACCTCCTCCTTTGTTTCCTCTATATCTTCTCTCACCTCCTCCAATTTTGACGTGAATTCGAAAGATGCTCCCTTCAAGGAAAATTCCTTTACTATTCCGAATACTGTTATAAAAAATAAGACACAAAAGCTGCAGCAACTAAACTCAGTACTACAAAAATGTTAGGATCTATTCCAGTCCTTGGCAACCAATTATAAAATACCACAATTGTCAAGAAAAAAGATGCAATTGCGAGACCGACAATTATTGACCTAGTTCTGTTCGACAGATCTTCCAATACGGTTTATAAAAAAGTGAATGTAATAAAGTTTGACGGAGTAAACTCGTTGCGATCCTTTAAATCTTAATCAGATATAGAATTGCTAACACCAAACATCGGATATGCCAATGAAAGGAAACGGGAATTCCGTCGAAATTAAATGCTTTGTGTTAATCTTATAATCTTTGTTGGCCCCAAGTATATTACATGTCGGCTAGAAGCTTATGGCAAGGGAATATCTCCTTTGGACTTGTGAGTATTCCGATTAAACTCTATACAGCAACAAATAGCAGAGAGTATGTTTTTAATCAACTATGCAAAAACGGTCACAGAATAAGATATAAAAAGTGGTGTCCGGAAGAAGAAAGAGAAGTCCCCTACCCGGAGATACAAAAAGGTTACGAGGTAGAAAAAGACAATTACTTAGTATTCGAGAAGGAAGAACTAAACAAAGTAAAACTGAAGACAACTCATTCAATTGATATCATAGAATTCGTAGACTATAAAGAATTAGATCCTATATTGATCGATAATAGTTACTATGTAGCTATAGATACAAAAAAAGGTAACGAAAAGGCGTATGCGCTCCTAGTAAAAATATTAAATGACAACAAATTAGTTGCCATCGGCAAGGTCATTATCAGGGATAGGGAAAACGTAGTCGCTTTAAGACCCTACCAGAGAGGGCTTGTCATGCATGTTTTGAATTATCTGGATGACATGAAGCCCGTAGATGAAATACCAGATATGGGTAACATAAAATCAAAATTGGAGCCTGAAGAAATTTCGCTTGGCAAGATATTGGTGCAGAAATATCGTAGCAAGGAATTCGACATTGGTGACTATTCGGATACTTATGTAAAAGAACTTAAAAAGCTCATAGAGGCAAAGAGTAAAGGCAAAAAATTTGTTTCATCTGCTCCAAAAGAATCTAAGCCTACCAAAAATCTCCTTGAGGCTCTTAAGGCCAGCATAGAAAGTAAGAAGTAAACAACTGAATGATTCTTTCAGTATTGCCTGCGGTATCACAGCTCTCCAGATTGGAATTGATTCAATATTCAATGAGAATGAACGCTTACAGGCAAAACAAAAACATTGTCCGAGGGGTCAGCAAATAAAAGCTAAATCATTGCTCTCTGCATACAATAAGAAGAGGAATTTTCACAAAACAATTGAACCAGAAGGTAAGCTGAATGAAGAAATTACAGAAAGAAAGCTCAGGAATTTCGTGGTTCAGAAACACGATGCCACTAGACTCCATTATGACTTTAGACTTGAATCCGAAGACGGTGTTCTCAAATCATGGGCAGTTCCCAAAGGGCCTTCAATGAATCCCAAAATCAAGCGCTTGGCGGTAATGGTAGAGGATCATCCTTTTGACTACTTGCATTTTGAAGGAGTTATACCAAAGGGGAATTATGGAGCTGGCACAGTTATAGTATGGGACACGGGTAGCTACTCTAGCAAGGAACAGGTCACAAAACAAGTAGAAGCAGGGAAAGTGTCCGTTCAGTTATACGGAAACAAGCTAAAAGGTCTATTTAAATTAGTAAAAACAAAGAAAGAGAACCAGTGGTTACTAATCAAAGGGCAGGACAAATACGTCTCTGAAGATGACTTGACTATCATCAGCCCAGAATCTGTTCTGAGCAGTAAGACGAATTCAGACATGGAGACTGAACCCGAAGCTATATTGGGTTCTGGGAAAAAAAATTCAAAGAAAAATATTTCCCGGTTCAAAAAAGGCATTAGCGAGGAAGTAGGCACGTCTGTAGATTCATTCCAAAAAATAAAGCCCATGTTGGCTCATCCTTTTGAAAAAGCATTCGACAGCAAAGAGTGGGTTTTTGAGGTCAAATGGGATGGAGTCAGGGCGATCCTTTTTAAGAACGGCAGGGAAATTAGAATTCAATCTCGAAACGGCAACGATATAACAAAGCGGTATCCAGAGGTGGTAGCTGCTGCAAAGCTCAGTCTCAGGGCGTATAAATCAGCAATTTTAGACGGAGAAATTGTGGTGTTAAATGAGGAGGGAATTCCAGATTTTCATACACATCAACACAGAATGCACGTTCAGAGTCTTCAGGAGATTATGGCATTATCAGTAGAATATCCATCGACATATTACGTTTTCGATATTCTCAACAAAGACAACCAAAATATAGAGGGACTCGGATATTTGGAGAGAAGAGACCTCCTTTCTTCAACCTTAAAAACTAACAATACTATCAAAATATCTGAATTTATCGAAGAAAAAGGGACTAAAATACTAAAGAGCAGTAAAGAGTTGAAGCTGGAAGGTATTGTAGCAAAACACAAAGACAGTGTGTATAGGGAAGGCAACAGATCCAGGGATTGGCTCAAGATAAAAAATACAAAAACTCAAGATTGCGTTATTATTGGCTATACAGAAGGTTTGGGAAGTCGTGCTAATCACTTTGGTTCTTTAGTCTTAGCCGTGTATTCTGCTACTGAAAAAAAACTAAAATTTGCGGGACATGCAGGAACGGGTTTCAATGATCAAACCTTGACGGAAATATATTCAAAGCTTAGGGAATTGGAAACAAAATCTAGGCCAATAGACATAGTTCCTTATCTTAATAGAGCAACAACGTGGCTAAAGCCAGTTCTCGTCGCAGAAGTCAAGTTTGATGAATGGACTCCTGACGCTATACTCCGAGCGCCTGTATTCATGAGGCTCCGAGAGGATAAGAAACCAGAAGAATGCTTAGTTGAGGCAGACAAGCCTATCAAAAACCTTTCCCAAGTTGGCAACGAGCCAAAGGGTATAAAACTCAAACGCCCAACCACACGACAAAAGCCTAAGCCAAACTATACCGACAAGGTAGCCGTCACTAATACCAGTAAAGTATATTGGAAGGCGACAAAAAGTCATCCAGCTTTTTTAAAAGGAGACCTGATAGATTACTATGAAAAAATAAGTGAGACTATTTTACCATATTTAGAGGGCAGGCCACTTTCATTGAGTCGATATCCCAATGGAATTACAGGCAAGTCTTTTTATCAAAAAGACTGGGATCAGGAGAAACCTGATTTTGTCACTACAGCGAAAATTCATTCAGAACATCGAGGCGATAGTATCAACTACATATTATGTAACAACAAGGAAACGTTGCTATGGGTAGCAAATCTTGGATGTATTGAGATGCATCCTTGGTATAGCAGGATCAACGACTTTCGCAGCTGCAATAGTTCTACAAAGTTATACGAAGAAAAATGTGGACTTAACTTTCCTGATTTTATTGTATTTGATTTAGATCCCTATATCTACTCTGGTAAAGAAAAAAAAGGAGAAGAACCGCAATACAACGTCGCTGGTTTCAAAGCAGCCATAGATATTGCTCACGAATTAAAAGACATTTTCAAGGAATTAAAAATTAAATCTTACCTAAAAACATCAGGTAGGTCAGGAATTCACATTTACGTTCCTGTCGCAAATATCTATACTTACGAGCAAACTAAAAGTTTTGCAGAAGCCATAGCGAAAACAATGGCTAATAGGCTTCCGAAAAAAGTAACTTTGGAATGGAGCACATCAAAACGAAAGGGCAAGGTATTCTTTGATTACAACCAAAACGCAAGAGGAAAAACAATAGCCTCGGTTTACTCTCTGCGGCCGACTGCAGATGCAAATGTTTCGATGCCAATTGATTGGGAGAAAATAGATGACATTCTTCCCACGGATTTTACGATTACAAATGCACCTGATATTATTCGCAAGCACGACGCATGGCAGGGAATTCTTTCTGATAAACAGGATATTGGAAAATTAATTTCTCAAGCCCAGGAAATTTCATGAGTTTAGAGATCTCATAAAACAGTCTACCGTAAGGACTAAGGCCACAATAATTTGCGAAACATTAATTTGAAGGCAGGTTCATCTCTGCAATCTAGCTATTAAGGCTGTTGAAAATTTCTAATAGTTGAGATTTCATGTGGTAGCAAATCAATTACTGAAGTCAGAGGGTCAGGAAACTAAATTGCGTGACCCATCACGGCCCGAGAACTAATGAGTCCACGACTAGCTCTTATTCTGAAATATTAGGTTAAACGATGGGATATTATCATGTTATATTAAGGAACAAATCTTTATAGAATTTGACAGTGGAGCAGTCTTGTTCAAATCTGTAAACAAGACAGGAGCCGTAATTGTATCGGGGGACGCAGGTGGCAAACTGGTAACGAATTGTTGAAACCCAATTTTGTCTACCTTAAACCCGTTGGAAATTGAACTTATTTTAATTATAGTTCCGTTATCTGTTAATTCATAGCCCCGCGATATATATTTAATAATATTCTGATAATTCGCCTCTACATGACGTCCACATCATGAAATGATAGATTCTACATTATTTCACATTTAAAAGTTGATTTATACGTCTCCACATCAGTTTCTAGCAATCACAAAATAAAATCTTGTGGATATTAGATCAAAGAAAACTGATCGCATATTGTAAATGGCGAGAAGCGGGTTCGGTGGGAACCATGTGGAATTTCACACTAGTTCCATCTAAAAGTATTTAGAGAATTTTTCTAATTATTGTTTTATTACCTTGGAGAGTAGCGAACTTTCTTAGTCATCTAAAAGTAAACCAGAAATCAAAAACTAGTTTCCTTGTGTATTTAGTCTCTGCTAACTTCATATTGGTTCTACCTTCTTTGTCTCAGAGCATTATTTGTGAGTACGTTAGAAATGGGTTGTATAACACTTAAAGTCAAAGGATTGGATCCAATTAAGAATGATGAGGTTAATCAAGAGACTATTGAAATAATCTGCAAAAAAAATTGTGTTTATCTGCTCTCTGATTCTGCTATTCTTCCTCAGCGTCTTCTTCAGTTTCTAGTTCCAGCTCCTTGATGGAGAAACCTAATTCTTTAGCCTTTTTCACAATCTCTGTTAATTTCTGCATCAATTGAATTTCATCCTTTTCATCTGTCTTAAGTTCTAGCTCTACTTCCATCTTAAATTATGTAGCACATTATAGTATTTATTGGAGATATACCTTCGTAAACCCTTTTTCTCGAGTTCCTATGTTCTCTACTATTCAGTATTTTGAAAGCATCTTGGAGTCCATTGAGTTGATGCTGTCTTTTCAGATACCCGTTTGCTACAAATGCAGATACCAGTTTGCTACAAATGCAATAACAATTGTCGCGATAAGAGAAACAACTCCTAGCCAATTATTTGTGAGCCATTCCCAGGTCATAGATTAGAGTCAATATGCAGTCTAGATAAATCATGTGATAAGGACTAGGCATGGTCACAGCAGTTTAAAAGTAAGTTTTGGAATTCATGATTTTACAAAGCTTAGCCTACGGTAAGGATTCAAGGGATCGTTTCATTTTCCGGGCCATTTGCATCTAATACTCGTTCGCCGGTAATTCTACCTTTGTCTTCTACAATTAATTCTCCTAATGCCATTTGAAAGATAGCTTAATGCTCTTTTCTATTTAAGTCGATTTGCGCTAGGAATGAAAATAAAAGAATGGCAAAGCACCGTAAACAGACCCAACAAAAAATGAATAGCGGATTTTTTAATCCAGCTAACTTTTACCCTGTTAGCGAACAGGTACCTACGTTAGCAACAGATTATAACATCTCTTCTTCAGTTGAGGATCCAATGAACTTGCAACTGGAAGCCCGACCTATGAGGGAGATGATTCAGAGATTTATTAAAATAAATCAAGATATCTTAAATATCTCAGATCTGTCAAGTCAGCAAAGGAACGATTTAGTTAATCTAGGAAATGAGTTGAGTGATTTGGGCTACCAAAGTGCTGAAACCAAGGTTAAAGTTCAACTATTAGACATTTTTAACAGGCTTGATTAGTTAATTCATAGCCAAATCGTATATAGTTAATAATACGCAGATTGTCATTCAGAATTTTCTAGTTTATCAGATTATTTGAGCCCCTCAATTTTCTGATAAATGCTGCTTTGGCACACTGGATATTGACCTGGTTGTGATCTTCTATTGGTTAGACTAAAAACACAGCCGCAATCGACGCATGCAACCACTGATCTTGGAGGAGCTGGCAATAAACCTAGTTCAGACTATTCCTTATTTAAAGAGGATTGTCAGGAAAGAATTTTAATGTTTACTAGAGTCTTGCAAGTAAACGCTTTCACTGGAATGTCTCTAATTTTTAACTTTTAATCAGACGAAACAAACCGTTTAAAAAAAAATATTTGGCTTATACACTGTATGACAATGCCAATCTGAATTATTCAAGGCCTTGTATTAGGCGGCTAAGGCCTATAAGGGAGATGGGGTCTAATCTGAACGAAGTTTCGACGATCAAGCAGGTTTAACAGCGAAATGGGAAAGTAAATAATGGAGAAGTTGACGATTGCAAGTAAGCTGTAAACCAATGGAGGCAAAACAAACTAATCTCAAGACTAAAGAGAGAATATTTCTCTTATGTGATCAGTGTTTATGGACAGTAACTTGCCTTGACAAGAAATACCTGGATGAATTATCCGATATATCGGACGTGGAGCATAGTTGTCCGCATTGCAAAAGAGACCAATTGTCAAGCTTTCCCATAACACTTAACGATTCGTATAGGTATAGTTACTCAAAGAGCAGAGGAGTAGAGATAACATTTGGAATCAGTCGATAATTCAAGTTCGAATTCAATGGCAATCCAGCATAATAAATAATGACGACCAAGGAATTGAAGGAAAACTGATCATGATATAGACATTACTACGCTATTTCATGACGTGCCTTGTGAGAATATTCTTGATGCCTCAGTATAGGCCTTTAATGATCGTGTGGTCGGACTAAGACACTTCAGAAAATGAATCTAGTTATGCACTGGTTATTTCCGATATGAGAATGCCTGGGCTTAATGGCCGGGAATTATTAAAAAAGGTAAGAAACTTCAATCCTAGAGTAAGAACAATCCTTATGAGTGCCTACAATCTTGATGAAGATCCCATTTACCAGACCTATATGAAAGAGGGCGCAATAGATTCGATTATTGAGAAGCCTGTCACCATAAAAACACTTTGTCAAAGAGTTAAAGAAGAGCTTGAAAGTTATCAGATAAAAATAAAAAAATGAGGGATTAACTTGTTGAATTGGCCTGCAGCTGTCCTCTCATTTCACCCTCAGGGAAATCTGTGCTATGCACATTCACATAGGTTGTACCGTTCTTCATAGCTGCAACTAAATCTGTTATACCTTTTTCTTTCATGGGTCCTTCCAAGTTAGATGCTGTGACGTTTGCTTCACCAAGGGTACCATTTGTTTGCTCAGTAGGCCCTCCCTTAAAGAGGGTTAGGACGACGGGTCCGTTCTTTCCAGATTCCCCAAGGTGAATGTGTGCTGCATTTACCTTATCTATGTCTGTGACATTTACTTCATATCCTATCTGGTCATTAGTTGTTTTGACCCAGGCGAATCCGATTGAAGGAGACTCACTAGGGGGGACTTCCTC
>JBHENS010000003.1:0-7226 GCA_046261955.1 Nitrososphaeraceae archaeon
GCTATATAACCTCCACCAATAATTGTCAGGACTTTTGGTTGCTCACGGAATCGAAGAGCTTCATCACTGGTAACATAATTTGTAGTATTCAAGCCCTTGATGTTAGGGATTCTAGGTCTGGTGCCTGCAGCAATTAGGATTGCGCTGGACGATATTTTTTCCTCACCAACCAAGAGGACCTTATCACCAACAAACTTGCACTCTGACGCAAACAGGTTCGGATTTTCTGTATCATTTAGTGATTTTCTAATATCATTAGAGTCTGAATCAATTATACTCGTTACTCTTTCAACTATTTTTTGAAAATCAATAGAGAAATTCTCTACATTTATGCCAAATAGGTTTGCGGTTTTTATTATTTCAACAACATCTGCACTGTGGAGTAGGAGCTTCGATGGGATGCAACCTGTATTAAGACAAGTTCCACCCATACTGCTTTTTTCTACAATTGCAACTTTCAGTCCGCTCTGAGCCGCCGCACTGGCCACTTCAAGACCGGCCCCGCTACCTATAACGATGAGATCGAATTCTTTGATGTCATTTAATTCTGGTGGATTAGCTCTGGCTTTCAATGCAATACTATTGCGACAGGATTATATTTATTAATTGAAATTGGTTTGTCGTTGTATTGTATTTCAATACTTAGAGATTTCTTAGAGATTTGCCTCAGAAAAGTTCAAAATATTGTTTGTCACTTTATTGTTTCCTTGTATCTTTATTTTTTTTGACGGGAAAGATTTCGTTTATTCTACAAATCAATTTTCCCTTATGATATAATGAATATTTCTTGAAAATATGTAAACCATCTACGTATCCTATTTCTGTTATCTTCTTGAATATCTCTAGTTTATGATAAAGCGCTATCTTGCCAATTCCTCTCTTACATTCCCGAATTTCAGACAACATCTGAAGAGGTATTTTTTTACAGTATATTTTTGAATCTGCAAAAGCCAAAATATGATTTGTCGAAGAAATTATGCACGATTTTCTTGTTATGATGTTTTTTTCTTCATTTTGTTCAATTACCTTTATTGTTGATTCCGTCCTATGCATCACTTCTAAGAGCTGTTGAGTATTTCCTAAATCAATCAACAGTATTCTTTGCATAAGATCAAATTTTTTGTGCGAGATTACTTCAAGCTTGAAAATATCATCATTAGTCAAAAATTGATGATTTTTGACCCGATATATTCCATCCATCACATTGATAATGAAATTGAAAATTAAAAAGTGATCTGTAGCGCCCTGAAAATCAAAAACACGACAGAAAATAATATGGTGGTGATGCTGATAATTTTTAATTTTGATTCTAATTTTTTAGATCTTATCACGTCTTGAGTTTGTCTAAATTCCTTATATCTTCGTGAAAGTCTTATCTCAATATAGGAAATTAGAAAAGCTGCCGTAGATATCAATAGTGGAACATAGGATAGCGAATTTGTTTGCATGACGTATCCTGCCAATAATGGCATGCTGCCCCATGATATTGCAAACCAGGTATTATTATGAAAGAAACCGCTCCAAATCTCATAGTTATACGCGAACAAGAAGAAACCTTCCAAGATTGCTATTGGAAGTAACAAAGGAACATAAAATATGATGTAATATGCTCCAATGGCATAGGCTACAACTAATCCACCTAGAAGCATTATTAGTAGTTCTAGATTCGAAAAATGATTTCCCCATGGCTTTTTTTTTGATCCCATGCTATCTGCAGCATGTGCGGAAATACCTAGAGCTGCGAAGTAAATTATAACTATTGCAACTATCCTATCCCACATTATTGTTGTTGGAGAGATCAGAGATCCTACGATTGAAAAAGAAATACACATTCCTGTATAAGGAAGGAACAACATCCCAACAAAAATTCTGAATTTTATTGGGCCAAATTGAGGAACAAACCATTCATTTAGGCGTGCTTTTTGATCTTTCATTTATTTATTCGCACAGACTATAGCAGAGGTACCGTAAGTGTAATACTTCTTAGAGATGGATGTAAATCCCGTCATATCAAGCTCTCTGACAAGATCATTTACCCAAGGATTTAGTTGTATTAATTTGTCAAGATTCGAAAACACATCTCTCCAAGAAGTGATTACTTTACCCAATTGGTTCAGGATTTGAAAATAAGAATGCCATAATATTTTCATCATTCTTGTATTAGGATAGGTAAAGTCATGAATAATTACAATTCCTCCTTTTCTCAAAACTCGCCAATGTTCCCTTACCATGGCGGATAACTCTGTATATTTGGCAAGATATGAAGAAATTATAACATCAAAACTATTGTCTTTGTATGGAAGAAATTCCGCCAAAGAATTGGTCAAGAGCATATAACTTTGTCTGTTTTTTGCCAGTCTTAGATATTCAAATGTTAAATCAGTCCCGATAATCCTAGAATGAGCCGATTGATAATTAATGAATGAAGAAACGATCCCCGTACCACATGCTAAATCAAGAATCAATTTATTTTTTCCATTGATAAATCGCACCATCTCCTTCTTCCATGACGAATCTTTACAAAATGTTGTTAATCTAACAATCCTGTCATAGCTTGATGCATTCTTGGAAGAAAAAAATCTTGTTGCAACCAAGTGTCCATTTATATCCAATATTTCACAATTATCTGCAATCCGATGAATATTAAAGTACGTATACCCAATAAAACAATAGAAGAAAATTCTCAAAACGAATCTAACTGAGAACCTGACTTCTTTATTATTTTTCAACTAGATAGAAGATGGTTGCAGTAAGCATCTCATAGATGACGACTTCGACAGATTTCCTGAAAAAAACTACTCAACGCATACGGAGATATAGATGCAATTTCAAATGCATATAATGGATATAGTCAAATTATCTTTGGAATTTTTGAAATAATTGGGTCAGGTTTTTCCATACGTCAATGTGTTAAGGCTGGAGCACAACTATTGTTCGTAATCGTATCACCAGAGCACAACGACAAGAATTATATGTTTAGTGTTAACTCCATTAGTAAAAAGATTCTAGATCGATTATAGCAAGTTAGTTTTAAAATCACTCCTGCAGTTTAGTAGTTTATTCATGTAATAACGAGAATATTAACACATAATGATGCTTTTTATTCAGTGTTGATAATAAAATAATAATATATTATATAACCCTTAATACAAATATTATTGATTCTTTTGATTCAAAATAATTTTCCCATGAAAGATTGGCATATTAAACATATGGAAAACACAGTCATTAAGCATGTTAAGGGTTTATCTCCTGACGCGACAAGATATCAAAAAAAGATGCATTATAAATACGGAGGAATAGTAAAGATATTACGATACATTGAATACGATAAAAAACACGGAGTAACAAACGATGATGTTGTTGCAATAATAGAAAAACTTCGCTCTGACTCGTCTTATGAAGAGATTCGTAGTAATGAGGGGTTCCTTGATAGATTAAAAGAAATTGAATCATCAGTCGCGAATACTCCTGCAACGAAAATTCTAACTAAATAGTCAACTTTATCGTATTACATTAGTATGAGTGATCCTCGACTTTATGCTCATGTAAAGCTTTCCAAGTTGTAAATGATGTGTTGCATTTTTCGCAACTGTATTTAATTTTTCTGCCATATACAAACTTGTTTATGTCAATTGATTCATGATCATTCTTGTAGTCATGTGACAAATTAAAGCGAAGAATTCTTCTGGATACTCTAACCAATGGTGACCGTTAATTGTTCATAAAACCAAACTAATTTAAACTAATAACACAGGAGAATCATCTAGTTTTTTGATAAGCGCTACATCTGTATGAACAACATATTACAAGACATAACAACAGATCAGTCCCGATAATGTGAGATAATCAAAATCCCTTAATGCCTTGTGCTACAAGCACAGAGTAACATCCAAGTCCACATTGTTCACAGATCGGTTTCAGTCCTTTCGAATCAGAACTTCCTATACAACATGGTTGTTTGGTCCTCCCCTTATGGTCCAAAGAAAGTATTGCCCATGAAGGACATTGAATTGGAGTTGTTCCATTGCCACCCCAGTTTCCTTTCATTAGAGAAATTTGTTTCTCAGTGTTTACTACATAATCAGGATACTTTTTCCTGATTGAAATAATTCTATCAACAACTTCATTTCTTGTTTCTCCAAAAGGTAACCATAATGGATCATCTTTCATAAAAGGTGTATGGAATTGAAATCCAATCTTATTGATCTTATTCCTCCATTCTTCAACCAGATCTGTGACTGTATGATAATTCAATGAATTAATGGTCATTGATATCCATATGTCTTTCCAAGCCGGTTTGCCATTTCTTGGGGGTCCAGATATGTACTCCAAAATGGTGTTGCGCGTCTTGGCATAGGAACCTTGGCCTCTTATGCTATCATGCACCTTTTCTGTACCGTCAAGTGATACCCAGTAGAAATATAGATCATCAAACCTTTTTAGTGGAAAAGTTCCGTTTGTTACCACAGAAACCCTACCAGGCATTTCTTGGCAGAATACATCAATTACTTCAGGACGCATGGTTGGCTCACCTCCCACCAGCGTGACGCCAATAAGACGGTGCTTCTTGAAAGTACTCCTTATTATCGATCTCCAATCCTCTGAGCTCAATTCATTGTTTTCATCTTCCCGATTGAGCCACCAATAGCAGTGTGAACAGTGAAGGTTACATACGTTAATTATGTCAGCAGAACCATACAAAGTCCTCTTCTTATGAAATAACCTTATATCGATAATATTTCGAAAAAACGTCAGATAAAAAGGAAATTCGCGCGCTAAATCGGTTATACCGCGTCCATAAATGAGATCTACCATGTTTTTACATGTTGAATATAATAATTAAAGGTATTGTGCGCATGATAACTTACAGAAAAGACGATTGTTTGAAGGATTCACCTTTGGTAACGGCCAATATCGTATTTAGGAAGAAATTGGTCTATTATGGTAGTCTCAACGATAATTGGAAATGCCGGAAAATCAAGAATTATATTAAGATAATCTATAAAGAAGCAAGATTTGTTAAACGTTGCTGTTATTATTAAACTAGAACCTGATTTTTCTGAAGGCAATGTCAGTTATAATTCTGATGGTACTCTAAATAGGGCTGAGACGAAAAATATTTTGGGTCCGCATAGCGCAATCGCATGCACTGCTGCTTTTTACTGCAAGGTAAATTATGGTGCTCATGTTTCTATTGGCACGATGGGCCCCCCCATCGCAGAATCCGCCCTTAGGCAAGCCCAAATACTGAGTGATGCTGAAGAACTCCATCTATATAGTGATAGAATGTTCGCAGGTGCAGATACCCTTGCTACGGCTCTAGTACTTAAGAACGGAATTGAAAAGATGTTTGGAGAAAATAAAATAGACATTGTATTTTCTGGACATAGGGCTTCCGATGGTGAAACTGGACAGACAGGTCCACAGACCGCATGGAAGTTGGGATATACTTTTCTAGGCAATGTCATAGATTTTGATATTGATTTAGAGAGAAAAGTGGTATTTGCAAAAAGACTGATTTCTCTTCAAGGGATGGATACTATCATCGAAGAAATTGAGTCGCCATTACCTGTCTTTATAACTATTGATCCTTCATATAGGTCAATTTTCAATACCGTTTCACAAAGATTATCAGCCAATACTTTCAGCAAGGAAGCTAAAAAACATTCAGAAGATTACAGACAATATTTAAAAATATTTGATGGCAAAAAATTAGAACTAGATCCAAAACTTGTAGGCCTGCCAGGTTCTCCAACTATAGTATATAAAGTAGAAAAAATACCACGAGCAAAGACGAACCGTAAAGCTGAGATAGTCGATCCCTCAAACCCAAATAATTTAACTCCAGTAATTGAAAAAATAATTCAAACAGTTAGAGGTAAATGAAAGTGTCTAAATCAACGACTCAAGAGACTAACTCAAACACCAATGAAAAATACAGACACATTTACGTAATAATTGAGCATTTTGAAGGACAAGTTGTGCCTGTAAGTTTAGAGATGCTAGGCGAAGCTAGAAGACTGATGGACGATTTCAATAATAAATATGATTCAACAGAAAAGGTGATAGCAGTAGTTCTAGGTATCAATGTTAGAAAATTATGCGAGGAATTATTAACTTTTGGAGCAGATTCTGTGATTTATGCTAACCATGAGGAATTAAAGTATCCTAGAAATGATATCGATACAAGAGTAATAGTTCAGATTGCAAAAGACGCAAGAATAATTGAGGAAATATCGCCAGAATATTCAACCACATTTGTAAGACCCAGATACATGTTTTTTGCCGCGGACAATATCGGTAGACACCTATCCTCTACAGTACTGGCTGAACTCGAATCAGGTCTGGCATCAGATATCAATAAGCTTGTTATAAGTGACCTTGACATAAGACATGAACATAAAACAAAAGGTCAGACTGTAAGATATGAAAAAATTCTGGAAATGTATCGTCCGGACTTTTCTGGTTTTTTGTGGACTACAATACTATGTCTTGATAACAAGAATCCTGAAAATCTTAGGGAATATCATCCACAAGGATGCAGCATTATACCAGGGGCCTTTAAACCGTTTGAAAAGGATAATTTAAGAAAAGGGACGATTGTAGAATATTCCCCTAAAATAGACCAAGATCCAAAAATAAAAATAAAGAATAGACGAGTGGTTAAAAGAACAATTGATTATGAAACTAGTAAAGTAATAGTGAGCTTTGGACGCGGAATCAAAGCTAGTCCAGAACAAAATATCAAGCTTGTTGAAGAATTTGCCGAATTAATAGGCGCGGAGATAGGCATAACATTGCCCTTGTCAAAAAAACCATATCAATTGAGTCAAAATATGGATTCAAAGTATATGATACCAGATAGAGTTATTGGAACAAGTGGTAGCAACGTAGCACCTACCATTTATGTAGCTATAGGTTTGAGCGGGGCTGTTCAGCATGTTGCAGGAATGAAAGATTCAGAGCTTGTAATCTCCATTAATACCGATGAAAATTCTCCGATCATAGATGAATCAGATATTTTTATCAAGGGAAGATTGGAGGACGTAGTACCAATACTTGTAGACCAAATAAAAAAGCAAATCGCCGCTATTTCTTTAAGGAGTAACTAATTTGGAACAATTTGATGTGGCGATAATTGGGGGCGGTTCGGCAGGACTATCTGCTTTAAAAAAATTATCAGATCTCAATAAAAGTGCGATATTGATCGAAGCAGGAAATAA
>JBHENS010000003.1:7236-44767 GCA_046261955.1 Nitrososphaeraceae archaeon
CACCAGTAGAGAGACTGATAACGAAGTATTTTCTGCATGCTACTTCTAAAAATAAAATTTTTACTGTAGATTTAACTCCACTTCATGAATACAAGACGAATTTTGGATTTTCCGTTCTACTAAATCGATTGAATCCCTGGTTTGCAGAATTGGCTTCCGAATCCGCAGAAAAACATGGTGGAGGAATTATCACTGGAGTGCATGTCTCAGATATACAATGGATAGACAACAAGACAATTGTTAAGACTGATGAGCTGGAAGAATTCGAGGTAAAATCAATAATAGCGGCCGATGGGATAAATTCAGAGGTAGCTGAGGTAACATCAGCTCGAGGTAAATTCAAACCAGAAGAGGTATATTTTGGTGTTAAAGTAATAATAAAACTACCTGAAAAGATTATCGAGGAGAGATTTCATCTTAGTTCCTCAGAAGGGTCCGCACATCTTTTTGCAGGGGACATTACTTTGAATCATATTGGCGGAGGTTTTCTATATACAAACCGCGAAACTCTGTCACTTGGTGCAGTATATCACTATAACTCCCTTCTTTCAAATCCCGTTACTCCAGCTCAGCTAATAGATGAGCTAATTAAAAATCCGCTAATCAGCGAATATATCAAGGATGAAGTTACTTTAAGAAATGATCATGATGATCTCTCAAAAGAAGATCAACTCAAAGTTCAGCTTAGTGTTAGCAAATTAATAAAAACATACAACGAGTTAAGATACAAATATTTTTCCAGGAATAATGTAGAGTTGATAGAGTCAGGAAGGTTCAAAAATATGGAGGAAATTAAATCAAGAATTGATAGAATCAAACAAGACCTCAATGAAAAATATGGAGTGGAATTTGTTAACAATTATGTTGAGCTTGAATATAGTGCGAAACTAATCCCAGATGGCAAAAGATGTATGATGAAAAGACCTCATTTTAGAAATATTTTATTCATAGGAGATGCAGCTGGTCGTGGGATCTTTATGGGTCCAAAAATTGAAGGTCTCAATGTTGGTATTGATGATGCAGTCAGAGCGTCTCTTGCTATTTCGCGATCTATTGAGAATAACAATTTTGATTCGGGTTACATGGGAAATTATTATGCATCTATGGTCAATGAGAGTCCATACACCAGAGAAATGAACAAGATCGATGAAAATTATTTGAATTTGTTTCTTGACACAATTAAAGATATTTCAATAGGATCGATTGATCCTCGATTAGCTCTTGGACTTCATCTGATGAAAAATAAGCAGCTTCGGAGAATTTCCCTTAAATTGGCAAACTACTTAGGATATGATAAAGTTTTACCAATTATAGAATCAGAAAGGACATATGTTCAAGTACCAATACTGTTAGCAGACAGACTGGGCAGTATTGTTAATTCTTCGTATGTGCCGGCAATTCCCACATTATCAGATAGAATTGCAAAATTGCAATATAATGATGATAGTGAATCACATATCATTGTCAATGACAAAAGAAGTGATTTCATGAAAAAACTCATTTTACTTTGTCCTACCAAGTGCTATAGTCTTGAAGGCAAAGATGTGGTGTTACAACATGAAGGCTGTGTTGAATGTGGAACTTGTTCCGCTGGAACTATATGGAAACATCCCAAAGGGGAAAAAGGAATAAGGTACAGATATGGTTAGGGATTTATGATTTCCACTTAATAGAACAACCAATCGATGGATCAAAGTCTTTTTCTATTGACTGTCCGTCCAATAATCTTTTGATGTTGTTTTCCATTACGTAAACTTGCGGAGTCATCTCTGGTTCCATTGCATCATTTATTTTTCCATGAAACACTAGGCTTCGGTTCTGATCAAATAAAAATGGATCCGGCGTACAGACAGCTCCATACGATCTCGCAATTTGTTGTGTATCATCAATAAGATATGGAAAATTCAAGTTATTTTCTTTGGAAAACTTGATCATGTTCTCAAAACCCTCTTCTTGATAAGAAGGATCGTTACTATTTATCCCTACAATTTGTAATTGAGACTTTGAAAATTTGTTCTGTAAATCAATTAAATCACCAATACGGGCCTTAACGTAAGGACAGTGATTGCAAATAAAAACTATCAAAAGGGACTTGCTCCTAAAATCCTCAAGTGAATAGAATTTGTCGTCTGTACCCATTAATCTGAAAGAAGGAGCATTATCATTTTTCTTTAAAGATTGACTTGATAATGTTTTTGCCATAATGTTAATTTCTGCATATGACTAATAAATTGTTCAATTTTCTTGTATTAATAAAAATTAAATTATACAAGATATGCGGTAAATTAATACAAAATTGGTTTATTTTATGCTAATCTGATCTATTTATATCGTAATAGATTTACATTGTTAAAATTTATGTTAGTTTCTTCTATTACAAATTTATTATGTTTTGAATATATGTGGATGAATTGTGCCTGAAAAGCTGGACAATAATAGATAAATATTAATACACTATCATTTGTTTCAAAATTATTTGGAGCTAAAAAGTTGATTAATCATACCAAAGACGAAATCTCGTTTGAAAAAATTTTAGTCATAGGCTTGGGCCAACTGGGTCTTCCAGTCGCAAAGTATGTCAAGGAAAAGGGATTTGATGTATATGGTTATGACAATAATCCGCTTGTCGTCGAAAATGCTGAAAAACAGTATGGCATAAAGAAAGTAGACAATTTCAGAGACATAGATGTCTTTATGATATGCATATCTACCCACAGAGAAGATGATATTTCCTCTCCGCAGGTTGACGGATTAATGGCCATTACGAGAAAAATAGCTAAGGAGGCTACCAATGGAAAGCTCGTATCTATTGAAAGTACAGTACCAAGGGGTACAACTCGTAAAATGTTTGAAATACTTGACCATCGATTTCATGTGGTTCATGCACCACATAGGTGGTATGCACTCGAAGAAGATGTTCACGGTGTAAATCAATTAAGAGTAATAGGCGGGGTTTGTGACTGTTGTCTTAGAACAGGCATTAGATTTTACGATGGAGTGGATCATGGAGAAGAAAAGGAAGTTTTGGGATATTATAGTGGAAACATATCATATAGGAGTCTTGGCATACCAATGTATTCTGTTTCAACCGTAGAAATAGCAGAATTAAGCAAGATTGTTGAGAATGCTGACAGATTCTTGCAGATTGCTTTTGCCGAAGATCTGTACATGTTCTGTAAGGCAAATAGTATTTCGTTTGCAGAATTAAGAGATGCAGTAAATACTAAGTGGAATGTAAACATTTTAGAGCCCCGGGATGGTATCGGAGGTCATTGTATTCCGAAGGATACACGAATGTTCTTAGAATCGTCTGAAATTAAGAGTAAAATATTGATATCTGCTCAGGAAGTAGACAAGGATTACAGAAAATATATTGAAGGATTAGTAAAGACGTCAATCAAATAAACCACTAATATTTCTATTAATTTCTGACAAATTTTGTCGTATTTTTCCTCAAATTATTTTTGATCATAATCCTCTTAAAGTCTTAAGTATTATGGAGGTTCTAAATTTAATTTGAATATTTATGATATTTGTGTATTATTATGAGTTTTGACAAAGCAAGAAATAATCAAAAAGAGATTAAGGATGAAAAAAATGATGCCAACTCACCTACCATGTATCTCAGTTTTTCCTTTTATAAAGTAGATTCAAAATGGAGATGGCTTAACGACATAGGAAAGGATGAGGCCGCAAAGGAGTTTTCGTCATTAGTAGACATTGCCAATACAAAGATGAAGGTTATGACATATTCCACGCTGGGTTTAAGAAAAGAATCTGACTTTATGCTATGGAGCATTTCTGACTCTATAGAAAAGATTCAAGTATTAACTTCAAAGGTTTACACTACCGTGCTTGGAAAATATATTGATTCATCAGAAGTATATTTGTCGGCATCACGTCCATCAGTTTATTCGAACCAAATTACTACGAGCTTCATGGAAGACGGTGAACCTTTAAAATACAATATAGTTTATCCATTTATTAAATCGAGAGAATGGTATCTTCTTCCTTTTGAAAAAAGAAGTGAGATGATGAAAGAGCACATTAATGTTGGTAGAAAATTTCCACAGATAAAATTGAATACGTCCTATTCATATGGAATTGGTGATCAGGATTTTATGCTGGCTTTTGAGACGGACAACTTGATGGATTTTCAGGATTTGATTATCAAACTTCGTGAAACCCAGGTAAGCAGGTATGTCGTAAAAGATACTCCCATGATAGTTTGTGTTTATAAAAAAATTTTTGACATAATCAAGAGTTTAGGATGAGTATGATAGCACTGAAAGAATGGTCCATTATTTGTAAGGCAATGGAGGAGGGTAAACAAACATTATTGCTACGAAAGGGTGGAATTTTAGAATATAAGAAAGGATTTGAGATTAGCCAAAAATTATTCCTGCTATATCCTACATTGGAACATCAAACTACAGAATATTTGCAATCAAATTATTTACAAGAATATGAATTACTAGTAAAAGGAAATAGCTCGGGAAATGTCCAGGATAAGGTAAACACTATAAGGATTATGGCAAAAATTGAGGCGATGCAAGAATTTCATAATCATGAGCAATTATCTAAATTAGAAAAGTATCATATATGGAATGAAAAATATGTTAACATGAGAATGAATTATAATCCAAAAAAACCTATGAATGCCCTATTGCTCAGGGTTTACAAGCTGCCTCAGCCCATTCCAATAGATGTAAATCCTGAATGGGCAGGATGCAAATCTTGGATTGACATTGAATTCACTAGTAAATATGGGAATCAATATGAGAACATTAGTGAATTGTTGAATCAAAGTGTGCCTGTTATAAAAGATAAGGATTTTCACAAAATACAAGATAACTTTACGGAGATTTGGAATTGAAATACAGACGATTAGGTAGAAGCGATATTAAGGTAAGCGAAATTGGGTTTGGAGCATGGACTATTGGTCTAAATTGGTGGGGTAAGAAAATAGAAGATGATGAAGCAATCAGGATGCTAAAACGAGCTTATGATTTGGGCATTAATTTTTATGATACTGGAGATATCTATGGGAAAGGAAAAAGTGAGAAGTTAATAGGTGTTGCATTCAAAGACATGAGAAACGAAATCGTTTATTCTACAAAATGGGGATATGACATGTACAACGCTGAACAAATAGGACACAATGAGTTACCGCAGAAACACAACGTCGAGTACTTGCAATATGCATTAAGTCAGAGTCTAGAGAGACTTCAAACAGACTATATCGATGTATATAACCTTCACAATCCAAAAATGCAGGCAGTCACAGATAAGAAATTGTTTAATGCATTAGATACACTCGTTACCAATGGGAAGATTAAAAGTCACGGTATCGCCCTGGGTCCAGCAATTGGATGGAAGGAGGAAGGTTTACACGCAATAAGTGAACATGATATTACTTGCCTTCAAACAGTCTTTAATATACTTGAACAAGATCCAGGTAATGACCTACTAAAGGCGGGTAAAGAAAAAAATGTTGGAATAATGGCAAGAGTGCCTGATGCTTCGGGTATCTTAACTGGCAAAGTCAATGAGAATACCACATTTAGCAAGAATGACCACAGGAGCGTGAGAAAAAAGGAATGGATCTCAGAGGCCTTAAAAAAGGTTGAAAATATGAAGACAATCTCCGACAAGAAAGGGTGGGACATTACTGATCTTGCAATAAAATTTATTCTCTCTCATGAACAAATATCAGTAGTCTTACCAACAATGATAAGTGTTGAAGAAATAGATAGATTTTCTCAGATATCAGACGGAAATTATCTAGATCTCCAAGAAATGAATCAGATTTCAGAGATGTATCATAACAATTTCTACGTTGCAACGAGTGCAACTAGTTGAGAATACATGATCTTCATATCTCACAAAAATTATTTTTTCATAAAATTTGTCCTTGGGAAATCATAAATAATTGGAATTTAGCTTGCTCTACTTTGAGAGATATTATTGGATATTGTATATAATTATGAGAAACAAAATAGAAGTCATGAGAAAATGTATGGCAATGATAGTAGATGGTGATAATAAGAATTGTACACTAATCTCAATTGAAATTTTCTAGAAGATATGTCAGTTATATTTGGTTATAGTAATCTTCGTACTAAAATTATACCTTAATTTATGTACTATTGATTTTACCTTGATTTTCATACAGCAATTCGTTACCTAATTCAAATATACTCGCTAGCAGCTAAATTGCATTAGTGTTAGGTCATGGTAGGTAGAATTATTGCCCTTATTGTAATAAGTAGCATAATATCGTTAGTGTCTACTATTCATGGCCACGCGTACGGAAGCTTAATGACCGGAGAAAATGGACTTAATAGCAACCAAGTTCAACGATATTACACAATAGATAGTCTTATAGATAATCAAACATCTAATAAGGAAATCATGATTGAGCTGAAATCTCAATTAGAGAATTCGGACCCGTTTAAATCACGAACTAGTAATAATGAAGGTAACACCCTCAACTTGTCCTCGACGCAGGGCATCATCACAAATGATGTGAATTCAAATGATGTGAATTCAAATGATGTGAATTCAAATGATAATGATGAATGCAAATCAGATTGTGCTGATGAATCAAAGCCAGTAAGAGACGATATTCCATTTGAATTACCAAATATTCCTTTTCCTTAAAAATCAATTAATATTTATTCGAGCGGATAATTTGAAGTCATTTAAATTATGTTAAAAAAATATAAAAAACAAAAATAAGGGGAATATGATAGATAACAATGCATATGGGCTTTGAAAGGATGCTTATTCTTGGTTTTTCTGGAACGGTTTTAGCTCTACTGATGTTTACAAATATTGGATCTATTAATGTATTTGGAATTTCAATAAAGATAGACTCTCCTCTTGGTAATCAACAAGTTCCTGTTGGTGAACTTACCATATCTGGAACATCTGCTGACAATTCAACTTCACAATGTCAGGTTTATGCAGATTGGAATAATCTAAAGCCCTATCAACTCGCCACACCAACCGGATCCAACGGATCTGCTGACTTTTCAACATGGAGCTTCACCTATACTTCCAAATATCATCTTATTCAAACAGGAGTCAATGACTTAACATCAAAAATTACTTGTTTAGTTCCACCTACCGGACCAACCGTTACTAAGTGGTACAGCATAAACGTTACGGGAACTACATCGTCTAATCAATCAAGTAATGTAGAATTACCATTACCAACTGCGAATAACGAGGCTTCGACTCCGGATGTTCAAACTTCACCGCAAACCGAAACACCAATTGATACGACTACGACAAATACATCAAACTCGGATAAAATATCGCTCGATCTTAGTGTGGAACATAATCCAATCTCAGCTGGGGAAAGGCAAACAGTTACACTCACTGCTTCGGACCCCGTCACCAGCAATGCACTTGATAGGGTATTTCTACGATTGACCATCAAAGATCCATCAGGCAATATCATAAAGGATTATACTGATAATGATGGACAACTCTCACCTTCATTCAGACTCAATGAGGACATAACAGGAACGTTTTCAGTTCTAGCAAGCGCCTCTCAGGCAGGAATCGAAACCACAAAGTCTTTGACATTTGTAGTCCAATAAATTGAAGACAAAGTAGGAATAGTTCTATTGAGCATCTTTTTTCAAGCTAGTCGCTTTGGCTAGATTTGACATTTCCAGAAACAAACTGGAGCACTACTTTCCAATCATTTTGCAGCCTTTTTACAATACCTGAATATCTGAATATCCTGAATCGAGTATGATTTATTTAATGACTTGTAAAATCTCAAAGATAAAACATTATTATCTCTGTTCTCAATGTTAAACAATATCAAATTCACATCACTTGAACTTTGACAAGGGCTTAATCAAGTTCACTCTACTAAGTTGGTTTCTGCAAAACAAAATAATTTTTTAATATATTATGTGGCATCATGTAGAGGAGGATCAACAGGCTCTCCTCTTACATCAAATAGTCCCATCCAACCTAGATCCGTAAATTCTGTCTGATGTGCATGGAACATGTAGGTCCCTGGATAGGCGTATGTAAATTCCATAATACCTCTATCTCCCTGCGATAATGTTACTATGTCGGATTTATAATCCGCAGTTTCATCGGTACCGGCAGTATAGTAATCAAACATTGCTCCGTGTAAATGGAATGAATTGACCAAATCAAATTCCAGCATGTTTACTACGTAAATACGATATGGCTTGCCAGTTTGTAATACAATTGGATTCATCATATAGTCAAATGCCTTCCCATTAACTGTGTAAATTTCATTAATCCTATCTACTCCACCATCATCTTCCTCAACTTCATCTTCCCCACCGTTATCTTCCTCATCAGCACCTTGCATGTTAGATGAAACATGCGTCATGTTGGCATCCGTGTTGGTTTCGTTACTAATAGCACCTTCAGTCATGTTGGCATCCGTGTTGGTTTCGTTACTAATAGCACCTTCAGTCATGTTAGTTCCTTCAGTATCGTCTTGTTCAATTGTCTGAAATAATGCAGCGGGAGGTATTTTGGTTGGTCCCTCCAAGTCAAGATCCAAGTCATATCCATTTAGGAGCATAGCCATTTCTGTCATTTGCGGCCGGGGCTCTTTTGGATCAATAATCATCATTCCATAAAGCCCTCTATTGATATGATCAGCAATCGGATCTACATGACAATGATATGGATACACCCCATATGGCTGGGCAATAAATTCATAAGTGAAACTCCTACCGGGCGAAATAGCACCGCCCGGATATCCCCCCATTGAAACGCCATCATTCTTGGCGAAATGGATAGAGTGAGTATGAAGCGAATGAGGGTTTGAATTCTCATTGCTATTAATAACTCTAATACGGATGAGATCGCCTTCTGTAGCTCTTATGGTGGGCCCTGGTACCGTACCATTAAAGGTCCATGCGTCTAGAATATGCCCTTCGTATGACACAGGTATCTTTTGATTTTCCTCAACAATTAGTGTAAATTGTCTTACAGTCCTTCCGGTTTCATCTTTCGAGACTTGGCCACAATTGAAGTGAGTAAGGTATTCTACGGGTGTGGGTTTTTTACTAAGATCCGTAGTACAGTTCTTGATTTTATCGTATTGCTCTTGAGAAATGGGAGATCCAGGAGTCTGGCCATGTACAGGCTTACTCAAGAAAGGTAAATTTAAGGCTGAAAAAACTAAAATAATAGACAAAACCAATGAAAAAAATGCATTTTGCCTAAACACAATTACCAAAGATATTCTTTGATATAAAAATGTTGATCATTTTCAAATTTCTACGAGTCATATAAACAGGCGACTAATGAATTTAATATTTTGTTCTATAATGTAAGGATTTTCAACAATTGAACTTACAATAAAAGAAAATCCTATCCACTCAATAGTTTCCAAATAATCAATTCGAATATTTATTTTTTCAATAGATATTATAATCATAAAACCAAAACTACTATGCTTGTAATCAATAGATAGAGTTCAAAGTTGATATAAAACAATCCGGGGAGATCGTTTTAATCATCATGTTTAGAAAGAAAAGAACTCATGAAAATTTCTAATAGAAT
The DNA here is from genome assembly GCA_046261955.1 of Nitrososphaeraceae archaeon. Lineage (GTDB taxonomy): Archaea > Thermoproteota > Nitrososphaeria > Nitrososphaerales > Nitrososphaeraceae > TA-21. Next base: position 16,813 of record JBHENS010000003.1, read on the forward strand.
TCAGAAAAATAAGAACCAAATATTAGTAAAAGATAACAGAACTTGATTCAGAAATATCTTACCTAGCCCTTAAAAGATATAATCCTATCATTAAATTCAATGGAAAAGTCAAATGGAACAATGATAGTTGTTATCATGGCAGCTATTAGTCTAGTCTTCTATTCATCCGCTCTTATTCAGATAACATTTGCGAAAGAAATTGAGCTAAAAAGTGTAGGAAAGGGGGATATTTCCTGTCAAGGCGGAGAAGAGATAAAGGGGGTAAGGATAAATTTTTTCGTGTCCTATGATCAGGGAACGTCCTTTGCCGAATGGAATATCGATCATAAAAAATTTGGATCATCGGGAGGCATAATTACTAACATAGAGGTGTCATCAAATAGTTTTGTTTTGAAAGGGGTTGAAGCCTTTGACAATATTTGCGATAATCAAACCCCGTCTGACATTAATCTTTCAGGACATTGTGGATCAGGAACTGTAAGATTGGTATCTGACAATGGGAACAAGGGTACCTTTACGTCTAATGTAAAATGCAGCTGATCATAAGAGGATTACAATTAACACTATAGAGTAATTCTACCTGAAAAATTTTAACAAATGAGAACTTAAAAGATAATAAACATAACAGCATTAACAACAATCGAGTTTGAACATCTCTTCCCTAAAGAAATGGCTTCCAATAGCCGCCATTTCCGCCGCAATCCCCATCATCATTACCCTCATTCTAGGAATTTCAATAATACAAGCACTTGTCGCTTCTGGCCTAACAATCATACTTGTAATTAGCGGGTTTATTTTTAGATCACATGGCCGGGACAGAAAGCGGGGTTATGAAAATCCATAAAAAAATATGTAAAATTAAGTCCGTGCATCAGGCTAATTTGGCAATGGGAGATTCAACTCTAATAACGCTTTCGTCTAGTATACTTAACATCATGTTGTAATATTGCAAAAAGGACCTACCTTTTTCTGTTGCGCGATAAGTCAATACACCATCATCTAGATTTTGAGTTATTAGTTCCTTTTCTAAAAGTTCGTATAAGTACCTATTAATTTGCTCATAACTCAAGTTTCCTTTATACATGATGTGGGTTTTTCTAATACCTGCTTTACATAGGTCTACTATGTCTGCCATAATCTGGATTTTTCCTCTATTATTTTCATTCTTATAGACCGTTTTGCTCATTTCGTTGTTATGAAAGATTCTTAAGTAATTAAGGGGAACCATGAAATTCCATCTTGGAACGATCGTTCCAACTCAGAGCGATTAAACTGTTTATCCTAATTTGAATATGAATCGTCTACATAGATAACTATAATTTCGTCCCACGATGTGTACGAATCTATATAATAATAGTACGAATTATTATCATTTCCATTCATGAAAAAACAGTTCATAACTGAAGTAATCAAGGTAAACGAAAAAAGGCCTAATCATGTTATAATTTCAAATGCATCAAAATTGATTACCAGTGGAGAAATTATTGCATTTCCAACAGAAACAGTATATGGATTAGGAGCAAATGCGTTGGATCCATCAGCCGTATTAAAAATATTTAAAATTAAAGGCAGACCTTCCGATAATCCATTAATCATCCACATAGCAGATATGAACACATTGAGGACTCTTGTGAGTCAAATACCGCCTAGAGCAAACCAAATTATTAAAAAATTCTGGCCCGGTCCAGTGACTCTCGTTCTGAAGAAATCAAAGATTGTACCTAAGATTACTACAGGTGGTTTAAACACAGTGGCAGTACGTATGCCAAGGAATAATGTTGCCCTAGCACTAATAAGAAAGTCTGGTCTCCCTATTGCTGGCCCATCTGCAAACATTTCGGGAAGACCCAGTCCCACAACTGCCATTCATGTGAAAGATGATCTTGATGGAAAAATAAAATTAATTTTAGATGGCGGTAGTACGAAAATTGGAATTGAATCGACAGTAATTGATATGACACAAACCACTCCAGTGATATTAAGACCCGGTGGAATTTCAAAGGAGTCAATTGAAAATGAAATAGGTAAAGTTCTCTTTCATAATTCTGTTATTGGTATTCACAGGAAAAAGGTTAAGATTTACAGATCTCCGGGTATGAAATACCGACATTATTCTCCAAAGGCCCACGTTATACTGGTCGAAGGTTCCGAAAATGACGCAAAGTGTAAGATAATTCAATTAACTGAAAAATTAGAGGCTGAAGGGAAGAAAGTTTCAATTATGACCGCTAGTAAATCACTGAAAGTAAATCCAGAAAAAATTCAATATATGGGAAGGTCGTTAGAAACAATCGCAAGAAATCTTTTTGCGAATCTCCGGCAAGCTGACAAAAATAATATGGATGTTATAATAGTTCAAGGAATTCAGTATAACAAGACAGGCGTTGCTATTATGAATAGGTTGAAGAAGGCAGCCATTACGAGTATTAGGATATGACATGAAAATAATGAAATGTTAATTCCGAGCTAATCTTGATAAAACATTCTTGATAACTGAAGCTCTTCCGAGATATGAACCAATTTTCTTAAAATTACAATTATCCATGAACGGAATAATTGATATTATTTTAGTGCCTGTTAGTTTTTCAATGCAATTTGGAGTCATAGATTCCACAATATTGGGAAGTTTTGGCATTTGATTAAATACTACCCCGATAATTGGTATTTTCTTTATTTTGCATGCGTTTATGGTCAAAACGGTGTGGTTAATGGAACCTAGTTTAGGGGTTGACACAATAATTGTGGCTAGATTCATACTTCTGATAACATCAAGTAATGAAATTTTCGCTGTTATTGGAACCATAACACCACCAATTCCTTCTACCACAGTGAAATCGTATTTTTTTTTAAGAACATTAAATTTTTTAGTTACTATTCCTAGATCCACAGTTTTGTGCAAAATTTCAGCTGCCATATAGGGAGATGCGGGTATCGGAAAGAATATTGGATTCAATATTTGATCAGATTCTTCAATATCTGCAGCTTCCGCCAGGGCAGCAGTATCATGAGACTTGTAGCGACTTGAGAACATATTGGATGATGTTGCAAATGGCTTCATAATGCCGACCCTTATTCCGTTTCTCCGGAGCAACCATGCCAGGCCACATGCTATTGTAGTTTTTCCAATTTCAGTATCAGTACCTGTAATAAATACACCTTGTAACTTTTCAAGCTGTCTAGTTGATAAATCTCTTTTCGTAAATAAACGTAAATTTACTATTATTTAGATTTTTTATCACATCTCATTGCTGTTAAATATGATGTTTTGTAAAAGATTTTCTTGGGATACAGGTATTCATGTTTCTTACATCCCGCATCTGACTCTTTTTGTTCAAAAGTAAAATTAAAATTCATTGGACACCACTGTTTCTTAATTTGGATACCAAAAAGAGAATAATGCTCATTGCTCTTACTATTTTTATTTTTTTGATATCGTCTTCTCAATCAAAAGCAACTGAACTTCAGAGTAATAACATCACATCAGCTGGTGTTACAGATTTCTTTCCTACTTATCAAAAAACAACAATATCAATTGATGGATATAATGTCTCAATGGCGATAGCATCTACTGACGAACAAAGGATCAGAGGTCTCTCGGGATTGGAAAAGATGAATGAAAATGAAGGAATGATATTTTTATTTGATGAACCATCAAAGCAAGGGTTTTGGATGAACAAAATGAATTTTCCCATAGACATTATTTGGCTGGATTCAAACAGTAAAGTCGTCCACATCGAAAAAGAATTGGAACCTTGTAAGATATTTCTAGCATGTCCTGTTTATAGTCCTCAAGTAGATTCATTATATGTTATAGAACTTCGATCTGGCTTTACTGATGATCATTCCATAAAAAATGGCATGATAATTAATTTCGGTCTTCCAGGGAACAATGATCAATGATTAACGATAATTAAAATTGAACAGTGTTTAATCTACAATAATGGGACAAAGCGACATAATCATTAGTTTTGACAAGAAAGAAATCAAAGCAAAAGAAGAACTCGAAGGAGTAATAAACATTAACTATCCGGGGCGGTTCGACAGCATTGTGATAAATTCACAGATAGAAAATACTAGTGAAATTTTTAGTTTCATAAAACTCAATGATAAAAAAATCAATTATGCGTATGCAAGAATGCCCATACTAAGACATGACATAAAGGATCCGAGCGAAATTAAGTTTACAGTAATCACGGAACACGTCACTAAAGTAATTTCAAACGTTAAATTCAGAGCGTCCATAATTCAAGAACATAAGGAAGTTGCCAATGACGTTGCATTCCTTAAAATAGTACCATGAATTAAAATGCCAATGGTCAATACAAATATTTAACAAAATTAGACTATAGAATTCGTAGAATCCTAACTTCTAGACGGTAATGGGTATTTGAAGTGGATCATTAAATTTAGGCGAAACTCTTTACAATAGTTACCTTGCCTGTCATCCATGGATGGGGTTCACAATGATATGGATACTCTCCATCTTTAGTAAACGTGAATTCGTATGTTTGTTGCGGGAGTATTAAGCCTGTACTTTCTATTGAATTAAAGGGGCCACTTATCTGATCACTATATTGATTATCAGTAGTAACAGTATGTGCTGTAGTGTCTCCGTTAGTCCAAATTATTTTGTTGCTAATACCTAATGTCCCCCTTATTTCCTTCGGATCATAGTTTTTCTGCTGCGAGGGTAAGGCTGAGCCTTCTATGATAGATACTTTCACTGGTTCTGAGGGATTCAGAACCTCCTCCGGTAATTCTGGCTTAGCATTTGCTTCTGGAGTATATACAAATTGATAATAACCCATACTTGCGGCCACAGTAACAATAAATGCAATGATACTGATTCCTGCAGCGTGATTATTCATTTGTCATCTGCTTTAATTTGACGATTATATATAATATTAAGATTAGTCATGCTTTGGAGATTAAATGGTTCGGTACTAGACGTAATAATATCATTCTAGTTTGTAATTGTGAATTCAATGACAGCCTATTTTTTTTCATCAGTAACTAATTCTTGTTCACTACTGGCACTAACGGATTCAGTTTTATTTACAGACTGGACTGACTGTGACGATGGTGCACTGCCCTTCGCAGAGGGAGCCAATGCCTTCTCTGCGGCCGTTGATTCTCCAAGCACCTTTGTTTTTGCAGCAATTTGAGGTGCCTCTTGACCTCGTGGCTGTGTCAATGAAGGGGGCTTTGCTTTCGCAGGCATTGGGGGAATAGCTGGCCTCGGGGGAGGTGCTTTTTGCATGGATTTACCATGTCTGAATATATGAAACATTCCTGCAAAAACAAGCATCATGATACCTATGATAAAGAGAGAGTAGTTTTTCATTCCATTCAAAACTGCGTAATATGCAGCGATATTAAGATAAACTTGGAATGCTAGTAGAGCGATAAATATTGCGTAGATCCATTTTTCCGTTAAATTTATTGAGCTTTTGGTTGTTGATTTTTTTGGTTGAATCTTTGCATTTGCTTCTGCATTCCTTGCTAATTTAATCATCATATAGGTGAATCCGAACGACAAAGGCACGAGCAAAATCATGACCAGATAGAGGAAAACAGGATCTATTACAAGTCTTTCTAGTAACGATTTGGTTCTATCAGGATCTATGTAGAAGCCCCAGTATGTTGTTACTATGATCTGGGCCAAACTTGTAATTCCTATTGCAGTTATAATTGGTCTATCTTTCCATGAAAATTTCTTGTATCTGTCAATAAACGGCACTATAAGCAATGCAAAAATAAACAAGCCTGGCCAAGCCACACCCGTCGTAAACTTATCATATGCACTTCGCAGGAATGCGTAGAGACCGGTCAAATACCATTCAGGTACGGTGATACCAGGCGGAACATTAGGATCGAATTTCAATCCCATATCCACAGGAAATACTCCCCCCGTTAGCATAATCGCACCTGTTATTGCCATTACCATTGGGATATCAAAAACCAAGAACCTAGGGAAGTGTACAACCATTAGACCCAACATTGCAATAGGCAATAGGAATACATGAAATGCGTAAAACCTCAGTACAAAATCATGGAATCCTCCTCCAAAGAAAGCTTCTGTCATCTGTGGTCCCAATATCGGGATAGAATTAGTAAGCGAAGCCGCAATTGAAATGGCCAATTCAGCTCTTTCGCTGAAAATAATATCATATCCCGTAAAGGCCTCTAATATTGTAAGCACCCCTAGGATTATTCCTGTGACCCAGAGTATTTCATTTCTAATCTTGTACCTGCCACTAAAATACTGGTAGTACATATGTAGTAACGCTACCATCACCATTGCATTTGATGCATGGTAGTGAATGTTTCTCAGATGAAATCCATATGGAATAACATCATTGATATTTTTTACACTGTCCCATGCTCTATCTAGAATAGGCTCATAATAAAGCATGAGTAATGCCCCTGTTACTCCGAGAATTATGAAAATTACAAATGTAAGCATTCCCAAAAATCCAAGTGGACTTACAAACCTACTCGGGAATGTAAATTTGAGCCCCATAAAGATAGTCCGGTCTACTCCGGCGTAGGTCCATCTAAGAAAACGAGTCAGACTATTTTCTCTATGTAAGGAAACGCCCATATCCCACTACCCCATTGCCATTAGGACTCCAATTTGGAGGTTTGATCCATACGTTACCATCAGAAGTAATCTCTAAATCTAAACTAGGTAACACATTAGAAGGAGGAGCCTGCAACGCTGCAGGACCTGCAAATGATTTACCAGTAAGAGGATCATACATGCTTCCATGGCATGGACACTCGCCTCTTTTTCTTCCATCTTGTGGCCAATATTTCCATAGGCACCAAAGATGAAGACAAACCATACTAAACATCCTGAAGGCAGATACGTCGTTCTTTTTTCCACCTAGTTCTTCAGGTAATCTAATAAATTGCCACGTTCGAAAAGCTTCTTTATTTAATACTGGATCATCTGATTTAGGAAAAATGACAGCTTCTGCATGATTAACTGGAAAACTATTAACATTGGCTTGAGAACCATCGGGAAGTTCCACCATTTGTCTTTCAGTTGATTGCTGTTTTGGAGGTGGAAGAAATTTTCCCCAGTCTGCAAAAACTGCAAAAGTCATAACCGTACCTGCAGCAGCCATTAGTTTCATAAAATCACGTCTTGATACTTTACCTCCACTTTTCGGAGAAGGCCGCTGAGCCATACAAACCTACAGACTCGAAATATATCATATAAACTTTTATTCACTGAACATTATTTCTTTTTATCAAAAGTCAAATAATTTTCTAAAATATGTTTCTGCATATATAGCAATTTGAACTGTAATGATTTTACTCGTCTAGATTTACAAATTTTCTAATTTTTTTAGTTTCTTGTTGAATCTTTCTCTGAATTCTGGAACATTAATAATTGTCCTTTCATGGGTTCCTTCGCCAATTTTTTCAATCTTATCCACCGCCTCTACTTCAAAAGTAACTCTTCTATCATTCACATTGATTACTTTAGCTTTCAGATTAACTTGTGTTCCAACGGGAGTTGCTTTCAAGTGTCTGACATTAACAAGAGTTCCTACTGAATCCCATTCTTCATCTTGCAAAAATTCTTCCTTTAACAACAATCTACAGGTTTCTTCCATTTCTGAGATCATGGACGGAGTTGAAAATACGTTCTCACCTTTCCACAAGAAGCTTGTAGTCTGCCCTGCGCTTACTTTAATTTCTCTTTCCTTCGTAGCTCCATTCAGTACTTTTTTAATCATGATGAAAAACCGATTCTTTAGACATTATAATAAAAAGAAAAAAAGTCGTCGGCGAGATACTACTTTGACCTTCGTAAACCGGATGCTATTGCATAAGCTAGACCTACAGCTAATCCAAATGCAAGTGGTATCCATACTCCGAAGCTTTCGATAGTTGCCGGTACTATTTGTTGAATCATGCTTTCGAACATTATTAAGTGTGGTATAAAAGTAATCAGTATATTAGATTTTCTCAAGCAAAAAGATATAGCTAAGATTCTCTTAAATGTAAAAGCCAGAATCGCGGTATTATCATTAATTTGAGATACATTTGGGAATTGTACGTTGCCCTTAAATTACCCACAGATGGCTATTTGAAAATATGAAAATGCAGAAAGAGTTGAACAAATTCTGCCCAAAGTGTAAGAAGCACACCATACAATCAATCGCCATCTACAAGAAAGGCAAAGATAGAAAATCCGCACAGGGAGCAAGAAGACATGCTGAAGATAAAAAAGGATATGGTGGACAAAAGTTTCCTGAGCTAAAGAGAACTGCCAAAACTACAAAGAAAATTACTCTAAGGTATACTTGCAAAAATTGTCAACGTAAAACGATGAAAGAAGGTATGCGAATGCGAAAGTTGGAGATCCAACCATAGTTAGTGATGTGTGATGAAAAGAGAAAATATCTTAATACCAAAACCAAAAAGCAACTTCTTATCTGTACAATGCACCAGTTGCCAGGAAAAACAAGTCATCTTTTCCCATTCAACCAGCGACATTAATTGTAAATCATGTGGAAATCCAATTGCAAAAAAAACTGGCGGAAAAGCAAGCATCTTGGGAGAAATCATTAATACCCTTGATTAATCTTAGCCTTTAGTAAAAAGAAATCTTTTTTTGTATTTATGTTGAATGCGAGGTTTTCGTCATTCAAGGTTACATAATGTTCTTTTACTATTTGTCCTGCTCGTATTTTGGAGGAATTAAAAATGGTTATTCCGGAATGAAAGTATTCTTTGTTTCTTAATTTTATCAATAAAGTTGGTAACAGACCTAATTTTACTATGAATTCCTTGTCCATTACAATCGAAATAGAGTGTTTTTTTGCCTTCCAGTTAGATATTATTTTCCTAATTAAATCAGGAGTGATTAAGGGCATATCTGATGGCATTACAAATACAATTGCAGGTTTCAATTTTTCGAGGGCAGATATGAGGTCAGTTGAGTAATCATTACCACTTGTCTCTAAAACCTCAAGACAGCCTTTATGATAGTAATCATGTTTTTTTAAAAAATTTAGTGTAGCTTTACTATTGCCACTCGCAGCTGCAATTATTTTATCAAACTGTTTAGATTTTTTCAAAGATAACAAGATGTGTTCAATAAATGGTTTATTATTAAATTCTAACATAGATTTATCGGAACAAAAGTCTTTTATTCTTTCGCCTTTACCACCACACATAATCAAGGCATACATATTTTGTGTCATTTTTATATTGTAAATGTGGATAATATTAGTAATGATGCCAAACGACAGATTTCATTAGAAGCACCAAAGACATCACCACTTACTCCTCCAAAATTCTTGTAAGATATGAAATAAATGATTAGACCTATTATTACTACAATTCCTAAAGTTAGTAAACCCATTATACCTTCTATAAGGAATATTAGTACTACTGTGATTACTACAGATACAATTACTTTGGACCTTTTTTTCATCTCAATAGTGAAAGGTGAGCTAAAACCGGACCAGGCTGAGGTACCAATAGATGCCTGCATCACCATGATATATTTCGCTATTATCTCTGCAGCAATAATCACATAGAATAACCCAAGGGATGATTCAAAACTTGATAGCGCGATATACAGACCAATAAAATTAATAATTAGTGCAGTAACCCCTGCAGACCCCACTTGCGGATCTGACATTGCTTTTCGCTTGGATACCCTATTACCCTTTTTCATTAGCCCGTCAGCGAAATCGGCTAACGCATCAATATGATGAACACCAGTAATTATAACAAATGTTACCAATATTACAAAACTAGTAATGTATTGTGGCAGCAAAGTAGAAGAGACGAATGCAACAAGTCCTACAATCACACCTATTATTCCTCCACAAAGTGGAAAATAATGCATGTTCCTCGCAACGATATTTAGATCAAAAAAATACGCCTTTGGCAATGGAATAATTGTCAAAAAAGATAAAATAGAGACAAATTGATTAAAAAACATACAGAAAATTCCACCAACCTAAAATTGACAATAGTAATACTATTGGTATTGATATGAAAACAAAAAATAGGATAATTGATAATTTAACCATTGTAAGAGCACTTTTACATTTATCGATCGAAAGTGGCTCGATATTTGTTCCTAATTCGTAATAGCCAACTTTTTCCAGCTTCACCCTGAGTGCCCCTGCCAATGCCGACATAGGGTATCCTCCATTGAGACTAGGAGTATTATTGTGATCCTTACGCATAATCAACATGGAATTTTTCCAGTCCCCCCCAACAATCTTTGAAGAAATCACTAGCAATATTGCACATATTCGTGCTGGAACATAGTTTGAAATTGTATCTAATTTTGCTGCCAACCCACCCAGATGATAATGATAACTATCAGTATAACCTATCATTGAATCAAGTGTATTGATAATCCTATAAGCAATAGCCCCTGGAGGACCTAATAATGAAAAGTAGAATATTACGGAACATATTCCATCTACCATGCTTTCCCCTATCGATTCTATTGTAGCTGATAATATATGTTCTCTATCAAGAGTATCAGTATCCCTTCCTACAATAAGTGATAGGTTCATTCTTGCATCGGTCAGTTTTTCTTGTTCTAGTGCGTGAATTACGACATTCACATGTTTTTCTAAAGTCAGAATCGCCATTGTAAATTTTAGCACCATTAGTGAATATATCAACAAAGCAAATAGACCAAATAATTTGTAGAGGATGACCGAAAAGTAATATGATGCTACTGAAATACCTACAATCAAAAACAAGGTAAGAATAATACCCCTTAATTTTTCCTGGTTGGGATTTTTGTGTTTTAATTTTGGTATAAAATAGGTGACTAATTTTCCAAACCATGAAACAGGATGAATCTTGTTCGGCGGATCGACAAGTAAAAAACAGAGTGAAATTCCACCGACAAGCGATAATAAAACAAATTCAGAGGTCATCATTTACTTCATTTTTAGAATATTTAACAGATATTTCATGTCAGTGTTCCCCCTAAAAGTAGATGCGACGAAGTCAATCTGCTCATCAAGATATCCCTTACTATACGAGGGCTTCGATCTCTTTTGATCCAATGAATCTTCATTTGGAATATTAAATTCTGTTTTGGGAATTACACCAATGACTTTCTTCTTCGTCATCTTTTCGACAGATGTTATTGCCATATTTAGTATAGATTTCTGTCCCAGAAACTTGTTAATTATCACGCCTCTTACGAACTTTCTTTGCCGGGCTGGCAATAATTTTATCGTTCCAACTATCGCTGCAAAGCAACCGCCCCGTTCAATATCTGCTACCAACAATACCTTTGAATTGGTCTTTTCTGCAAGAATCATATTTGCGATATCATAATTTGATAAATTAATTTCTGCGGGAGATCCTGCACCTTCTATCAAGATCAATTCGTTCTCATTTCTAAGACTTTCCAGATCCTTAAGAACTTTAGGAAATCCTTTTTGGAGAACGAAACTATTGTAGTAATCCTCTGCAGTCATATTCAAATTTTTTAATCCGCCTAGAATGATTTCGCTTAGATTACTTCCCAAGGGTTTCAGCAGAACTGGATTCATTCTAATATCCGGGTCGGTTCTCGCCGCCATAGCTTGAACAGCTTGTATTCTTGCCATTCTCTTTAGTGATTTTTTTTCTTTAATAAAGTGAAAGTTGGAGGTCATATTTTGGGCCTTAAAAGGGCATACCTTATACCCCATATCAGAGAATATTCTACATAGAGCTATTACCAGAGTACTCTTTCCAGCCCCTGATGAAGTACCTTGTATCATCAGCAGTTTTGCTTTCATTTATCAAAGGACTCCAACGAATTAAGTAGCGCTAAATTCTCACTGTGAGTCCTTACTGCAACCCTGATATACTTGTCATTCATTCCTCTGAAATTGCTACAATCACGAACAAGGATCCCATTCTTTTCAAGAAGTAAATCTCTAACTTGTTTCGAACGACCATTGCGCAACCGAATCAGATAGAAATTTACATCTGATTCACTTGCTGAAAATGAGCTTAGATTATTGTTTATGCTGGCATACATGAATTCGCGTTCAGTTTTTATGATTTTTCTCGCTCTTCTGATGTGAGATAAATTTTCTAATGCAGTAATTCCAGCTATCTGGGCTAATCCATTTATATTCCAAGTTATCTTATTGTGCGATATTTTTTTTCCGATACTTGGATGCGATACACAATAACCCAATCTTAATCCTGCAAGTCCAAATGATTTTGTCAACGAACGTAAAACTACTACATTTTGAAATTCATTAATCTTTTCGATAAAAGTTCTTGGGTGTTTTCTATCATCGACAAACTCGATGAAACTTTCATCTATGAGTATCTTTACAGACCGATCTATTTTTTTTATTAATTTTTCTACTAAATCGTAAGAAAAAAGTCCTGTTGGATTGTTTGGATTGCATAAGAAAATTGCATCAGAATTCTTAGTTTTTTCCAATATTCTATCTACATCTAGTTTCCATTCCTTATGTGGTACATGCTTAATCTTAGCACCCATTTTTCTTGATGCTAATTCGTACTCACAGAATGTAGGATATGGTATAACCACTTGATTCCTAACAAATGCTCGCACAAAGTTATAAATTAATTCAGTTGCGCCGTTGCCTATGTTTAATGACTCGTGTGATAAATCGGTATCCAAATAGTCGATAATTTTTTTTTTTAGAATTGTGTTTTCATTATCTGGATAAATTGATGATAACCTTGGTAAATTTTTTCTAAGGACATTCAAAACATTACTTGAAATTCCTATTGGGTTGATATTTGAGCTGAAATCAACTCTTACTAACCTCGGATTTACACTATAAACCCCGCCATGAGAACAAGAATATTGTATCATCTAGATTCCATATGAGTTCCAATATAACATAAATGGATAATATTATGTTTTTTCTGTAAACGAATATTAGTTGCATTTTGAATAACGGCACATAATGTTAAAAGTAGCAGTAATAGGTGCGACAGGCGCTGTAGGACAAGAATTTGTCATTGGGCTCGATAAACACCCATGGTTTGAGCTGATGCAGATCGCGTCATCAGAGAGATCGGCTGGAAAAAAATACATAGATGCACTCAGGGATCCATCTACTTCACTCCTCAAATGGCACAATAAGGAAAATATTCCCGAAAGTGTTAGAGATATGGTCCTAAATAGAGTAGAGGAGATAGACCCGAAGAAAGTAGACCTAATATTTACCGCTCTTGAATCAGAAGATGCCAAAATCATTGAACCAAAAATGGCATCACAAGTCCCTGTAATAAGTACGGCAGCTGCATTTAGATATGAAGAAGATGTCCCCATACTGATTCCCGGAATTAATGATGAACATTCTGAGATGTTGAATATTCAGAAAAAGAAGAGAAATTGGAACGGCTTTATTGCACCATTGCCTAACTGTACAACTACTGGTATGGCCATAACGCTCAAGCCATTAATGGACGAAATGGGATTGGAAAGCGTTTTTATGACTTCTATGCAAGCTCTGTCTGGGGCAGGCCGATCTCCAGGAGTGATAGCGTTAGACATAATGGATAATGTAATTCCGTATATACCGAAAGAAGAAGAAAAAGTTCAAGTCGAAACAAAAAAAATATTGGGAAAATTTGACGGTAATTCGATCATAAATGCCTCCCTAAAAGTAAGTTGTACCTGTACAAGGGTACCTGTTATGGATGGACACACTGAAACAGTATTTGCTCAACTCAAGAAAACTGCATTACCTGAACAGGTAAGAGATTCAATGCTCAATTTTTCCAAATCAGTATCAATAAAGGAATTACCCTCTGCACCAGCAGATTATATCATTGTTCATGATGATCCCACTAGACCGCAGCCGAGAATTGACAGGGAGATAAATGATGGAATGACAACAGTAGTTGGAAGGTTGCGAAAGGATACTGTATTTCAGAACGGTATAAAATATGTGCTCCTTACACACAATGAAAAAATGGGCTCCGCAAAAGGTGCTATATTGTTGGCCGAAATGTTTAAGTCGAAAAAAATGATTTAATCATACATTATTGATAAAAAAATTAAATAAAATTGAAATTAATACATTTATTAACCCCAAAATTTACGATATAATTAGTGATTTCTATGTATAAAATAGACGATTTAGATCTTAAAATTTTGGAGGAACTCTCAAATGATGCATCGATTTCAGTTCCCAGACTTTCAAGAAAAATAAATATCAATGCATCGGTAGTGTACAGCAGAATAAAGAGACTAGTAAAGAGAGGAATTATTAGAAAATTTACGATTCTGATGAATGATGAGGCGCTTGGATTTAACGTGAAGGCGCTAACTGGGATAAATATGGATTCAAAATTGAGAGATAATGTATTGAATGAATTATTCAGGATTCCAGGCGTTACGGAAGTTTCTGAGGTTACTGGCAGATTTGATATATTAGTAACGATGAATTCTCACTCATTGGATGAGATGCATCAGCTGATATCAGAACGAGTCGGTCGTATAGAAGGAGTACAGAAGACAGAAACATTTATTGAAATGAGAAAAACAACCAGGGAAATTCCGATTCCACCAAAGGAATAGAAATGAATTTGAATTTAGTGTCACATACTAATTTGTTTACCAACTAAGGTAAACTACTTTTACTGTATTGTCATATGCAGTATAAGGTAAAAAATATCTTCCGAAAGTTATTCTGTAGAGTATCTGTAGAGTATTATGAGTGATATCACAACTTCAAACTTTGAATTGTGTTCTCTAAGTTAGAAAACATTATTTCAATTTAAAGTAAACTATCATCCAGGATCAAAAAGTAATAATTAGGCGTTTGGCTTTGTACCCAAATTTCCTGCTTGTCCTTGTCCTTGCCCTTGCCCCATTCGAATCATCTCATTTATCTTGTTCTCAACTTCCTTTAAGTTTTCTTTTACTCTAGTCTCCTGTTTACCCAGAACTACCAATCTAGTGTTAGCAAGATCTTTCTTTTCATCCAACTCTTTTAGCGTATCATCCTTTTTGGTCTTAATCAATAGAGGACCAACACTCTTGTAGACTGCTTCATCCTGCTCTGATTTCTTAAGTTCCTCGGTGGCCTTTTCAATCTCTACAGATTCTGCTTCTAGTTGTTGTTTTTGCATCATAATAGCTTGCAAATTTTGCTGTAGTTGTTGTAGTCTAGCTAGCTGTTCTCTTAGCCATGGTGGAATTTCCTGTTCGCTCATTTCTTATTACTTGACTTTACCGTCATAAATCTATAGCGTTTTATAAATTTAGAGACATATACGATAAACTCAACAATCTGATGTATGTATTAACAATTGCACGTATTGATTGTAAATCATTTGCACTAATATTGAGAGAAATTACACCATTCTTTGAGGTAATGCTTATTTTTTCATCACCGGTTAGAAATCTAGTTTCAGGTTTTAGTGCACTGCTGATACTATGGCCAATATTAGAAGAAATTTCTGGGGAAAGGTTGTCTAAGGTGATTCTGATTTTAATATTTACTCTTTGTTCTTTCAAAGTTTACATCATATGTACCGGCAGCTACTTTGTAATTGCATTTTAAACAGAACCAAATTCCTAGTGCTTGTCTATCAAATTTTATTGAACCGCATTTGGGACACCTTCTCTTCTTTTTCAAAAGCCGGTAAATCATTCCATATCGCTTTCTAAGAGTAGTTCCGTATTTTACACCTAACCCCTTAAGAGGAGTTATTTTGGGCTTACTTCTTTTAACCAACGTTGATCAATCCCTTTAGTTTACCTCTAATTTCTTCTCCTTTGATTCTTGCTTTTTCTGCAATACTCTTAACTTCATCTACTGAAAAGTTCCCTTTAAGTCCCTTTTGCATTGCAACAATTGAACCTTTTGAATTTGTAGTAATTGTAAGTCTAGCATCCATACAAGCTTCTTCCTCAGTATTTGGATCAGTGAGTAGGTAATCTCCCATTTTAACCGTAGTAACAGATACAGGCATAGTAGTTATAGGAGGTTCTTGAGTTTTTCCTGTTTCTACTACTTTGTCATCCTTAATTTCAAAAACAGGTAGTTTACAGCTCGTTAGTGCTGATACTACGGCATAAGACGCGGCATCGAAAAGGTTACCATCTACGTTAATGATACTACAATCAACAAAAATGGTATACACAATTTTTCCGGGGACCAAAACTAATTTGCTTAGATCTAACATTTCAGATTCTCTCACTCCTCTATCAACCACTCTAGCAAGTTCGATTGTTTCTTCATCAGGCGGACCTGGTTCTACGTACGGTGATGCAATTGGGAGTACTTCAGCAGTAATTATCATAGCTCCACTATTTTCCAATCCTTCGAAAGGTTCACCGGTTTCCACCTTTATTCCTGCTACGACTTCTGTGTTACCTAATTTCACCCAAGCCGATCCATTTGCCTTTTTGATAACGTCTATCTCAATTTCAAGCGGCCTTATTTCATCTAAACCTCGTTCGTCTAGTCTTTTCCCTGCTGAAATTGATTCTCGCATCTGCTTTTTGCGGAGGTTTTCCACAATTACTGTAGATTTTTTTGACAGACTCATTCTTCCTTCAATCCCTTTTCATTGCCAAAGTACTTTTCTATTAAAGAGGAACGCTGTATTTCATACACTTTCAAGCAGCCACGTATTGCTTCATCCAAACAAGTATTAAATTCATTTGGATTCAATTCTCCGTCAAGTTGCAGAAGTGTTATTTTCTTTAGATTTGGCATATATGCTAATGGCATGTCAGCTCCTCCTTCCTTGTCTTCAGTATCATTAATATCAATCACTATTTTATCATCTACCTTACCTGCAGCACATGCTGAAACCATATCGCGCATATTTATTCCTGCGTCTGCAAGAGCAACAGAAGCAGCACAAATGCCTGCACATCGTGAGCCACCATCTGCTTGCAAGACTTCAATGAAAATATCAATTGCAGCGCGAGGATAATCTTCAAGTATCAGAGCAGGCTCGAGGCCTTCTCGAATAACTTTAGATATTTCTGTCTCCCTTCTAGAGGGTGCAGGACTCTTGCGAGTATCTGTTGAAAACGGAGACATGTGGTATCTGCATCTAACAACACAGCGGTCAGACAATGCCATATGTTTTGGATGAACTTCTCTCGGACCATAGACAGCCGCAATAATTTTATTTTTACCAAACTCAATTAGAGCAGAACCGTCCGCGTTCTTTATAATGCCAACTTTGATTTTTACTTCTCTTAATTCATCAATGACCCTGCCATCGCTTCTCTTTCCGCTTTCGTCAATAAGGGTTCTACTTTGGACCATTTGAATTAATCACTCCCAATTCTTTATCATTGTCGTTCGAAATAACACTATCATCTTTTATTGCCTCATCATTTACCTCATTATTCTGAGTATCATCAACTTCAATCTCAGACTCAGGCACATTCAATAATTTCTTGATCCTCTGCGTAAGGTTTGAAGTATGTGCTTCTACTTCTACTATGTGAATTGCATTGATGGCAAGAGTAATTCCTTCCTTGTCTTTTCCTGATACTACAATAACTCCATTTTGGCCTATAGTTATCCTTGTAGAACTTGCCTGTTCTATTGTTTGGATCATGGATCCTCTTTTTCCTATAAGTCTTGGAACGCGGGTGGGTGATATTTTTATCAATTCACCTGTAGGTATTTTTCCCAAGTCTTTATCTTGAATAGTAAGGATTGGATCCCTTGTCCTATCAAAAATCGCAATTCTAGCGACAATAACATCTCCAGATGATAATTGACGTCCCATGTCATCGTGCGCTGGGGAAAAGTCTCTTCCAAATATATCTTGAGCAGGTAAATGGGCAGCAAAGCACGAGTTGATATTCACCGACCAAGAGAGAGATGAATGGTCCAGTATTTTACCTATGACAATATCATTTGCTCGAGGGAAATAAATTCCGGATAATGGAATTACTTTGGCACCATCCTTGGATGATTCTGTAATTCCAATTCGAGTTGCCACAATTGAATTTCCAATCTTAAATACATTAACCAACGGTCTCAAATTACCTTCAGCCACAATATCACCAGGAATAACGTATTTTCTTTTAACTTCCTGCATAGAGTAATCCTCCTAAATAAGAATTCAAAAATCTTTTATTCATAATTCTCCCTTTTTGGGAAGTTAGAACAGACTTATATTTTAAGTGTGGCCAATAACGTGGGTCATTCTTATTTTTCTGTGACCTGAGCTGAACCCTTAGTCGCAGTACCAATCCGATCTAGAAATGAGCTCTTGATTCCGGCGTTGAGGTTAAGCACAACTTGTAGTGATCCATCCGAAAGCCATTGTTCTGATTTTATTTCACCTATACTCCTGAATACACTGAATGATTGGCCCGAAAATTGAGCCGGTACAGTTACAGTCAATTCCAATACTTCCGACTTCAGAGGCAATACTTTTCTCAACGGTTCGATGAAATTCTTAATTTGGTCATCTAGCCGCTTAAAGGGATCAATGGCCAATCGGGCTTCATCAACAACGGCATTGATCCTTGAGATTGGATGTGGCGTGTGAGTCTTTGGATCAACAAAATTCTTGTTTATATACTCAACAATCTGTCTTTTCTTTTCTTCAATCATCTTTCTGCGCTGATCTGTATTCATGTTCAAATCGCCTTTGGCCATAATCTGTTTTGCTATTTCTAACTGATCAGTCGTCTTAAATTGCTTCATTAGCTTCTCAGTTGAGCTTCTAGTGCCCTTATTAGCATCTGAGTATATTTCATCTGAGATCATGATATTTGAAATATCCATTTTTTTACCAAGTTTATATTCAAGAGCAGGATCCGGTTTCACCAAAATTTCAAATTTTTCATTTCCCGCGCTTAATCTGACAATTGTAAATTTATCAACCATGTTACTCCTAATATTTGAAAATATATAAGCCTACAATCACGAGACTAATGTTTTTACTACTTCAAAGAAATAAAAAAATAAAAAAAGAAAAAATAGAGGTTCTTATTCGCTTACGTAAGCTCGTTCTCCGTGTTGAGACAAGTCTAGTCCAATTTCTTCTTCTTTTGGAGTAACTCTTATGCCTCCAGGCCAAACTTTGTCCATTACCTTGATGATTAATGCGGTAATACCCAACGCCCATGCAATAGCTGCAAATGCGCCTACAGCATTCTCAAGTAGCTGAGCCGGATTGCCAAACACCAGTCCATCGTCTCCCCAAGATGTAAATCTCTTTTCCGCGAACAATCCTGTACATAAGGCACCTGCAAGTCCACCAATTCCGTGAACGCCCCATGTATCCAATGCATCGTCCCACTTTCTACTGTTCTTGAACATTACTGCTGCGTAGCATGCAACTGATGCAATAATTCCTATGACAATTGAAGACATTGGCGAGACAAATCCTGCAGCCGGCGTAATTGCTACAAGTCCAGCTACAGCACCTGATGCCGCTCCAACAGTTGAAGCTCTACCAGTATGTGCCCAAGAGAGCAATGACCAAGTAACTACGGCCATGCCAGTAGCTATCTGTGTTGCAACGAAAGCGCTTGAAGCATTGGTAGCTGCAGCACCAGCAGAACCAGCGTTGAATCCAAACCAGCCGAACCACAGTAACGCTGCTCCCACTACCACTAGTGAAAGGTTGTGTGGTTCCATAGGGACTTTGCCATATCCAATTCTCCTTCCTAGCATTAATGCTACCGCAAGTCCAGCCCATCCGGAAGTGATATGAATTACTGTACCACCTGCAAAGTCAAGAGACCCAAAAGCCCCAGTCCATCCAAAACCTGAATATCCTGGATTCAATCCATAGTTGTCTGCTCCTGAAATTGACCATGTCCAGTGTGCAGCAAAGTCGTAGACGAATGTTGCCCACAGTATTACGAAGATAATGAATGCACTAAATTTCATTCTCTCAGCAACAGAAGCCACAATTAAGGCAGGAGTAATGATAGCGAACATCATCTGGAATACCATGAAAGTGCCGTGTGGAATTGTAGTTGCATAGACAAGTGAAGGAGCGTCATGAATAACATCATTCAAACCAGCCCAGTCTAGAGTTCCAATAAATCCATAGCCGCCCGCATCAGGACCAAAAGCTAAACTATAGCCCCATAAGGCAAATTGCACAGAAACCAAGCCTGTAGTAATAAACACCATGTGCAAGGTATTTACGGAATTTTTTTGTCTTGACAGTCCAGCATAAAACATAGCCAAACCCGCGGGTGTCATAACTAGTACGAGTGCTGAGGACGTTAGCATCCATGCATGATCGCCGGTATCAAATTCACAAGGGATTAGATCCCCTTCTGCAGTTAAATTGTAATTTCCATTGGCATCAGTTGCGAAGCAATTATATTTTGCAGCAGAATCGCCCGGTTTGTAAGCAGAAGCATTGATGAGGTAAGTTGATGTGACAGTGAGTGTTGTCAAAATTCCAACTAACATAAAGATAGTGAGGTTCTTCCTAAACATTATTCACCAATATTTTAGAGAAGTATAAAAAATATACCAATATAATATGAAATTCTAATGATTCTATTTTAATATCACGATCAATACAATTAAACATAATATTTAATAATTATGATAATACTATAATATGTGAATTCATATATTTTTCATTTCATTTGGAGCGAGAAAACTAAAACCTGAGAAGACAAATCCAAGTCTTTAATTCTAAATTGTCAAGGCATTGCATCATTATTTTTGGCGTGTGAATAATATTCATTATTACAGGGAAATTGTGTGTTAATTCTCTGTAATCTCGCTTGTAGATATTGTCGCATCTAGTGTTGGAATCTTGCGAATATATTAACGAAAAAATTTGATTTGAACGCCTAAAAAAGCTTCTTGTTACTCTACACCAGAAATAACAAGTAAAATACACTTACTAACAAGAGTATCACGGGATCTCACTATCTTAGTATCTTACCAGTCCTCATAAATTACAAAACTAGGCTATTACGTAGGTATGGCGTTATTCTTAAATGCAGTAACAATAATTCATTCTAATCTTCTTGAATTAATCAGTAATGCCAAATAGAATAGATTAGGGAGGAGCTCAAATTTGCATATCCTTCAAATTTACGGTTATTTTTAACTCTAGAAGAGAATAGATTTATCCAATATTTTGATTGACAATAATAATAATAAAGTCTTAGACAAGGTCTAATCGTCTAGAATTACTGAATATGGTTTTTGCAGATTCTATTGGCATAAAATTGTTTTTAAATCCATAAAATTTTAATTGTCCAAATCTATTTATCATGACACGAGTAACCATTAGTGATGAGCAGATTCTTTAGAGCTAAAGACAAGAATAATAATTCTAATAAATCAGAAGTAACTAAAAGCACAGATCATCTAGACTTCCAAGTACGTGATCTATATAAAAAAGGTGTAAACCATATGTCGAACGACAAGTTGGGGGATGCGATTCGTAGCTTTGAATTAGCTCTAAGATTAGACCCAGAGTATGTTGACGCCTGGCTTAAAAAGGGATACGCCCACTTTCATTTACGAGATTATACCTATGCTATTTCATCTTACGATATGGCATTGAACATAGATCCTGATAATCATGAAGCTTGGAATTTAAAGGGACTTGCATATTATAAATTGAATAACTATACCAAAGCTATAGAATGTTGTACGAAAGCATTGGATGCAAATCCGAATGATGATCTGGTTTGGTATAACTATGCGTGTTATCTCACTCTAGATGACAAGGTGGACGATGGGATGGAAGCGCTTAAGAGGGCAATTGAGATAGATATTTCACATGCAAAAAAAGCTGTGCGGGATAATGATTTTGAAAATGCTCGTGCAGAAGAAGGATTCATGAGGATAATTGAAGTGGTCGTACTCGAATCATTGCGACAGGGATATGATTACGTTGGAAAAATTATTTGGGCCACGGGTATGGATAAACAAGATGTTGAAGATGCTATTATGAGGTTGAGTATGAAGGGACTGGTGACAATAAAACAAAAGAAATCTATAACTGGGAAGGAAGAATACTATGAACTTTCAAGGGACATCTCGGACAAGCTTGGAGAAGTAAAGAGATCTGGATTTCTAAAGTCCAAGGAATATTCTGCACCTATTCAGGAGATAAAGGACATTATTGAAATATTAGATAAATCGATAGAGTCTATCAAAAATGGGGACCTAAATCAGACAACTGACTCATTTGAGCAATTGACAAACCCAACCAAACACGGAAATACAATGATTGAACAATTTTTTGATCAGCATCGTGATTTGAGATTATATCAGGCTAGATTGAAGGATAAGGGTCAAGAGTATCTCGATTCACATAAGTCAGAATTGACTAGTTTGCTAGAGAATATTATTGAAAAAGTAAGAAGTGGTCCCTTATCAAGAACAATATAGGATCAAAAAGTTTTTACATGTTTAAATTTCGAAATTGATGTATGAAAGTGTTTTCAAATTCTAATTTGTTTTTGACTTGTTTATTTTCATTATAATTTCCCTAAACGTATCCATATTAGACTCTAGATAATTTGAAACAAAATACATTATACCATATTTTTCGCCAATATGAGAGATCAAATTATTTTTTTCCAAAACATTAACGTGATGCTGAACAGCCTTATAATCAAGACTCAATGTTTCTGCCATACGATTTATGTTGAGCGGAGTATCTTGTAGTAAGTTTATTATCTTGACTCTATTTTCTCCACCCTTCGAACCCGCGAATAGATACCAAAGAAGTCGTCGGGCGGCAGGGTCTGACATTTGATGTATTGACAATAGGCTTTTAATTAAAATTTGAGTTTATTGGCAAGATTCGAAACTAACAATACACATAATATTAATACAAGAGAGGGATAATTTAATTATGGAAAAAATTTTCACGGAGGTAAGTGAAAAAGACATAACGCGAACTATTGCACAAATGTTCAATGAAACTTTGATGGAATATAGCGATTGTGATGTAATTATCATTGGTGCTGGACCAGCAGGATTGATGGCTGGAAGAGAATTATGTAAAAACGGTGTTAAAACCCTCATAATTGAGCAGAATAACTACATCGGTGGAGGATATTGGGTAGGAGGATATATGATGAATCCTGTAACAGTTAGATATCCAGCAAATAAGATTTGGGATGAACTTGGAGTACCGTACAGAAAAATTTCAGACTCATTGTTTGCCACATGGGGACCGCATGCATGCTCAAAGCTAATTGCATCTGCGTGTGATTCGGGAGTAAGATTCCTCCAGCTAACCAAATTTGATGATCTAGTTTTGAAAAATGAAAAAGTAAGTGGAGTTGTTGTAAATTGGATGCCTGTTTCTGCATTACCAAGAAACATAACATGCGTCGATCCCGTTGCTCTTGAATCAAAAATAGTGATCGATGCATCAGGTCATGACTCTGTGGCGATAAAAAGAATGATGGATAGAGGATATGTGGAGTGGAAGGGAATGGAACCCATGTCCGTTACGGGAGAAGATGCGGTAGTAGAATACACGGGTGAAGTTTATCCTGGATTAATTGTGGCTGGAATGTCAGCAACAGAAACACATGGATTGCCTAGAATGGGTCCTACGTTTGGATCAATGTTGTTATCAGGAAGGAAAGCAGCACAAGTCGCTATAAGTAAATTAAAGAAAATTCCAAATCCGGATATAAAAATTTAGTAAGGACAGAAGTAGAACTAATGACATACATATGAAATTATCATATGTACATCTCTACTCATCTTTCTTGTTGACTTCTATAGCAAAAGAAGTTTCAACATATTTGCACGAATTCATGCCATTTATTGACGTGGATGTTAGATCGTTTACCAATTATTTCAGGAAGAATATGAGTGAAGAGGATATCGAAGACAACATGATGATTCAATTATCGCATGAAGATAGTGGTAATACAAGTCTGAGGGAGTTGCAAAATTCACCGTATGATACTTGTCAAAAAATGATGATTATTGATGGTTTCTATCTTCAAAGAATCTACTCTAGAATCATGAATAAGAATGAAATGCAATTAGACCATTTGCATCTCATTTTTGAAGATAATTTGGTGTGTACCTTTGACGAAAAAGATAAGAGATATCATGCGAGACCAATAATTTGTGGTTCTCCAAGTATAATATCCATTTCCAGTATTATTGAAGGTCCCGCGAAACCAAAAGGATATTATTTCAAGCAAATGCTGAAAGATTTACTCTCTATGAGTAGTAAAGAAATAGAAGAGGAATTTGCGGATAATTTTCTTAAGTATGACGACCCTCGCCTAATACATGTGGCGACAGGTTATGCTATTCAAGCAATCTTTTTTTTTCTTACAAATGGTAACCCTTTCTGCTCACAATATCCCTGCAGATTATTCAATTCACATTGGCAAGAAGAATTGATCTATACACAAGTAATAAATCCAATACTGTGTAAAGAACATCTCCGAATATTGGCTGAAGCTGGCGAATAATTTATTACAGTATTAGGATATTCGAAGTAATATTTTAGCAATCTTCGACTTTATTTTCAAAACGTAAAGATTATTTTTGTCATGCTTAATTCCGAACAAATTATTAAATGGTTAAATCTTCATCCACTTTAATCACACATGTCAAAAAATTCAAATCATGATTCACATGGCAAAACAGAAGTAAGAAACCTTTATGATGTGATAATTATTGGCTCAGGACCGGCAGGATTTACTGCAGGAATTTATACCTCACGTGCAAAGCTCAAAACCCTAATAATTACTGGTTCACTTCCGGGTGGCCAGCTCATGACTACTAGTGAAGTTGAAAACTATCCTGGTTTTCCCAATGGAATTTTTGGACCAGAGCTTATGATGAACATGAGACAACAAGCCGAACGATTTGGAACTACAGTCGTAGATGATGAAGTTTTAAAGGTAGATTTCAAAAACTCCCCATTCCTCATATCAACGCATTCTGAAAGTTACGAAGGCAGAGCAATATTGCTTTGTACAGGTGCATCCCCGAGAAAATTGGGTATTGAGGGCGAACAAGAGTTTGGTGGAAGAGGTGTTTCATACTGTGCTACTTGTGATGGACCATTCTTCAAAGGGGAGAAGATCGCAGTAATAGGAGGAGGTGATACTGCAATTGAGGAGGCAACTTTCCTTACTAAGTTTGGTAAATCAGTTAAGATCATTCACAGAAGAGAGTTTCTGCGGGCCAGTAAAATCCTACAAGAAAAGGCATTTGAAAACTCAAAAATCCAATTCATATGGAACAACGTCGTGACAAAAATCAGTGGTAATAAGAAGATAGAAAGTATTGATATTAAGGATTTAACAACAGGTAAGAGCCAAAATTTAGTAGTAGGAGGGCTTTTTGTAGCTATTGGTCATGAACCAAATACTTCGATTTTCAAAGACCAATTAGAGTTGGATGATAAGGGTTATGTTGTTCTCAAAGAAAATACAAGAACTAGCATAGAAGGAGTTTTTGCCGCTGGAGATGTTCATGATTATCGTTATAGACAAGCTGTCACTGCTGCAGGGTTTGGATGCATGGCTGCACTAGATTTAGAAAAATGGTTAAGTGAGAAAAAATTTCACAAATAAACTAGGGATTAATGTATAGCTCTGGTAATTTCTCCAATGCAGAAACATAATCACTTTCTGCAAGAACATTTTGTTCTTTGTAGAGACTTTTGAATTTTCTACCGTCATCTGCAAAAATACCCACAATAACACCTTTATCTATTTCCTTTGAAAACTTTAACATGGAGGACATTACAGAACCTGAAGATGGCCCTACGAACATGTCTTCTTTTTTGAGAAGGTCCTTAACCGCGTCAAATGATTCTTGATTTGTCGCAGTCATCCACTGGTCCACTATAATCTCTCTACGTTTGAAGAGGTTTGGCATCGATGATTCTTCAAAGTTCCTCAAACCCTGAAGTAAATGGTTCTGTTGGGCTTGGATAGCAATAACTTTCATATTCTTGTTCTTCTCCTTGAGAAAGGTCCCTGTTCCCGTAATTGTGCCTCCCGTTCCACAGCCCGTAAAGAAATGCGTTACTTTTCCACTTGTTTGTTCCCAAATTTCAGGACCAGTACTTTCATAATGGGCAAGGAAATTTGATTCATTTTCATATTGATTTGGCATGTAATAAATATCAGATCTTGGTTTTGCAATGGCAGTAGCAAGAGCAATACTTTGATCGGTCCCTGCTCCAACACGAGGACACAGATCGTCTGAAGTTTCATGAAGTGATGCTCCAAGGTTCCTTAGAATTTTTTTGGTTTCCTCACTAACTTTCTCTGGAATAACTATTTCAACCTTGTAGCCCATTGAAGAAGCAATACCAGTTAATGCTATTCCAGTATTTCCAGAAGTGGGTTCGATAATTATGCTCTTATTCTTTACAAGTAAACCTTTCTTTTCAGCGTCCTTAACCATCCAATATGCTGCTCGATCCTTCACTGAACCAAATGGATTGTACCATTCTAACTTTGCATAAAATTTAATATTTTCATTTGAATATGAAGAAAGTTCGTACAGCGGAGTATTACCTATACGTTGCAATATGTCTGGTCCAATTATTGATGTCATTTAGTTCACTTTGTTTTCTTTATAACAAATTCTAATTCGTTGTCTTTTTTTTCTATAGATAACAAATTATGACCAGTTTTATCTGCCCATCTTGTAATATCTTCCTCCGATTCAGGGTCGTCAGCGATAATCTTGATTTTGTCACCAATACCTAATTTTTCTATTTCAATTTTAGTCCTAAAAACTGGCTCTGGACAATATAGCCCCCTAACATCGATAACCTTAGCAAATGATTCTCTAGCTCCATTTTCAGCCGTCATATTCATTCCTAACACTATTAATCAAGGTCCTGTTTATATTAAATGTTTATAGAATGATTGCAGTTTGCTAAACTCGAATAAAACTATCTAGCTTTCAAGAATTTGGAATTTCAGGTCACCTGAATAAATCGTCCTTTTTTGATCTGGTAATCTTCGATATTGAAGAATCGCCAGATATGTAATTGCAGCCACGCACAATTACTACAGGTATACGAGAGGATTTTCCCATGACAAGTTCAGCAGCTGAGGCTATTTCGTCAGCAATTGCTATTTCGGTAACCCTTAGAATATTCCCATACATGTCAGTCTTCCCGATATAACTCTTGATTGGATCAATGCCTGCTATCCCAATTGCTATATTTACTTGACCCTTCCTGAATGGTCTACCAAAGGTATCAGAAATAATTACGCTTACATTCATGTTGGTCCTAGATTTGATATCATTTCTAATCTGTCTGGCGGATTCATCTGGATTATCAGGTAATAATACAACGTGATTGGATAAATTTCCCACATTACTAGCATCAATCCCTGCGTTGGCGCAAACAAATCCATGTTTGGTTTCAGTGATAATAATGTCCCGCTCAATTTTGATAATTTCATTGGATTGTGAAATGATAAGTTCTACCAATCTAGGGTCCTTACCGGTATCCAAAGATATCTTATTAGATTCTTCAGAAGGAATTATTCTTGACAGATCAGTGATTTTACCTTCTGCCTTCGATATGATTTTATGTGTTATAACAACCACATCGTTCTCTCTTAAGGACTCATTTTTTTCGCTAATTGACTTTATGATAATATCAACAATATCATCACCCATCACTATGTCATCATGGATCAGAATCGGAATGATTTGTGTATTAGAAAATTCGCCCATATTGAACAATCAAATTAAGGACAAATGATGTCATAACTGTGTCTCTATCGTCTTACCAAATTTCTTTTCCAATAGACTTAGCAGGATTGAAAGGTCTCTGATTTCAATCGTTGAATCCGCCCTTTGTTTAACGATGTCAACTGGACAAAAACCTACTGTATATCCGGCTATATCAAATAATTTTAAGTCATTTGCTCCATCGACCACTACTACAATGTCTTCCTTTTTTATGCCCCATTCCTTGATGATAGATTTTACTCCAAGTGATTTATCTGAAC
>JBHENS010000004.1:0-29161 GCA_046261955.1 Nitrososphaeraceae archaeon
GGTAATACCATAGTAATGGTTCCCTCTGAGAGTTTAAATTCAATGGGATTCGGAAATCTTGCAACTACTGTAGCATATCTTGAAAATACTAAGAGAGCAGCTAAGAGTGGTCGGATGCAAACGCATAAGTCCTCAGGGGTAGATTCGAATGAGTCTAACTCCTCCTGATACTAGAATAAGACCTGCATAGATTTATTCTAGAATCGAATTGCGAGTACAAGATTGGAGTCAGAAGGATTTATTTCAGGTTCAAGACAGTCACATATTCTAATATTTTGGACATATTGTACTTGTTCTTAACTAGTGTTAAATTACGTTGAACTGGTTTTGATATTTCTAAAGTAACATAATCAATCATGCATTTAATTACTAAAATGAGTATATAAGTTAATATTATAAGTTACTCTACAATGAAACAAGCGTTGCTTTTTCAGTTAGAATTTTCAGAAATTCCTTATTACTAAAATTACTACGTTTAAACTTCATTCTCTTACATATGTATACCATCTTTTCTCTTGTTGCATTCAATAGTGAGGTATTTTGTCTAACAAACATTTTTCGCACATATTGTGTCGAATCTACTATGAGACGCTTGTTTTCAGAAAGTAAAATGAAACAACCAGAACCATTATTTTTTATACCTCCGATATTAATCGCCTTATCAACCTGATTACTACAAATTAATCTCAATAAGAGTTCCATTTCCAACCTCTTAGCAATTTTGATTTTCCTCTTGTTTGATTCTAAAATAATTTTAATTACCTCAAAGATATGTCCTTTGCCAAAAATGTATTTTGGATTAATGCCCTGAATCATAACCTCCGGGAACATTTTTCTAAATGATTCAATAGTAGTTCCTATGTCAGTTACATGTAGAGTATCCGTACTGATAATTGCTATAAAAACTGAATCAATTTCATATAAGGGAATGTTATTAATGATTTTAATCTTTTCTTTCATGTCAGATTACGTGTATTAAATATTTAATAGACTTAACCGCCATGAATTAGATTCGCAATAGTTACGATATCCCCAGATTTTATTTTTTGATCAGTGCCTGATATCGATAAATCTACACCATTAATCAAAACTAGGAGGTCTTCTTTATCAATATGCTTAGAATTAGTAATGTTTTGATAAAGAATGGAAAATATGTTTGATAACATGATCTCCTTTT
Organism: Nitrososphaeraceae archaeon; assembly: GCA_046261955.1. Taxonomy (GTDB): domain Archaea; phylum Thermoproteota; class Nitrososphaeria; order Nitrososphaerales; family Nitrososphaeraceae; genus TA-21. The sequence goes on from JBHENS010000004.1 coordinate 1,178, forward strand.
CGTGAATTATTATACTTTCTTTACCGCAATATTTCTTGATTGAGCCTAGCAGTCGTAATGTAATCAATTTCCCACTGAGAACTTAACATTATGTCTCCTCAACGTCCTGTTCAATTTTCTTATTTTGTTCTTTTGTTTGTTTGTTGATATATGAAGCAATATAACCGGCTATTTGATTTCGCAGTTCTTTTGATCTAACCTTTGCAATCTCATCTATTGTTTTTTTATTTTGTTGAAAATCAACATTAAATTTATCTGGATATCTGTTTAAGAGCTCAGTTGAAAGTTTTTTAACTCTATTCAATATCTGAGACTATTCATGAAGGCTATTTTATACCTTCCTTATAAAAGAAACAATATTTAGGTACTAATCAAAGAATAAAATAGAGTTCTTTTCAAGTTTTTCTGCTACATTTTTTGGTGTCAAGCAAAGAACTTCAGACATACTTCTTACGACACTCATGAGGGCCGAAGTCGGTAGTGTAATTACATTCTTAAGACATGATGGATATTTTACTGGTCCATCGGTTTCAATTAGTAGCTTCCCTTGATCTGTTAACTTCAGCAAACTGTGCTTTTTCTTGGAATAAATTAAAGGTGGACCATAAGAAATGTACAAACTCATATCAAGAGATTTTTCTAACTGCTGTGGAGTTCCATCAAACCAGTGAAGGCACGCTTTTTTTAGATTATATGTAGACAATACATTCAGAATTTCATCAAGTGATTGCCTAGAATGTACTGAAATGGGTTTATCATATGTTTCTGCAATAGTTAACATCTTATTGAATACCTGATCTTGGATCACTTTGGTATTTTTTTCCTGATTGTAATAAGTCGGATCGAGTCCAATCTCACCGATTCCATCAATGTTATGGATATTGGAGCTAACCATTTCTTCGAATTGTGAAATGTTCTCATCTGCATATTGGGGATGTATTCCTAGAAAGTTATATACACTATTATCGACGTCCTTTTCCCCAAAAACTCTTAATGCCTTTAATGAAGTCGAAGTGTTTACTGTTACTGAACATGCCTTTATACTCATTCCTTTCAAAGTTACAAGTATTGAAGGCAAAAAATTATCATATTCAGTATCTGTAAGATGAATATGAGAATCGTATAACACAGGAATCAATTTTCAATTGTCCTTACAAAATATTATTAATTAATCACAGTACTTGAATCAAAAAAGCCTATCATGTGACTAGTTCTATTCTTCTTTTGTCTTTTGTTAGCCAACTTACCCTCACCAATCCAAAAATTTCTAAATCGAGTAACGTTTTGTTAAGATCAGCCACCGTTATTTGTACTCCTTCTTTTTCTAAATTGCTTATTAGCTCATTGTCTGACAAATTTCCTACTTCCTTTATTTTTTCCAATATAATATTTCTTAGCGGATATTTCAAATGTCTTCACCAAATTCAGAATATATAACTTTAGTTACTTGATCTAATTGCATATTATAAATACTCTTCTAACTGGTTAAACTTTTAAAATCATGATTGAACAATATTAACCTGATATCGATAAATGGGATTTTATCTTATTTCAAGCGACGTCATAAGTGTTCAAGATCAGTTGATTTGATATGTATTTTTCAGCGAGCATCATGAAAAAATAGAATTGTATTTTCGTTCTTAATGAAAGTAGGTTGCTATCTGTTGTCGGACTCTAACTTCCATGAGTTTAAGTAAAGATATGTTTAACAATATAGAAAAAATAATCAATCGGGTAAACCATTCGTATTTTGATTTAATTTAATTATCCAGTGGTTTCAGAGTAAATACAAATCTTGATCCCTCAAATTCAGTTACCCCTTGTCTCTCCCAGTTCACTTCATAATTATGGGTAATCTGTTTGCCTATTATGCTAATTTTTCTAGGAAGGTCAGCAAAAAGACCCTCTACTTTTTCTAGATTTTTTGTCATTAGAACTGATCTTCGTCTCTTCATTAGATATTTTACTGCAACGTTCTTGTGGAGGTGCCCGAATTCTTGAATTTTTTCCCTTCCGTTGTCGATTATAAATTCACGCTTGGTCAATACGGGCATTACCTTAATTCACTTAAAAAGAGTCATTGTCAACTCTATTATAACAACATGGGTTAATTTGATCACATGTGAATACCAAAAATACAAATTATAACATTTTGTAAAATTTCGTACATAAAGTAGCTTTTCACATATGCAAGAAAGGTTTATTACTTTTACAGCATATATAAAAATGCATGTATTCTCAAAGTTTTTCTGTTCCTCATGCAGTGAGAGAGGTTATTGGTTCTAATACGTTATTTTTTCAGGCTTTAAGCACAGGTATAGCAAATTATACTGCTTTAGCGCAAAAAATTAAGCCAGAGGTAGAAAAGCTAACAAAGTCTGAAGTAAATGTCAATACCCTTGTAGTAGCGATAAAACGATTTGCAGATTCACTGGATGGGAATGACTACGAATTTCATCCAATTTTTGACGGAGTCAGAATGACCCTAACAGGGAGTATTATAGATATTGATTTCCATGAAACCGATAATGCCTATCAAGTTCTAGATGAAATATTTGAATTGGGTAGTGGATATAATATGTTCAGGACTAACAAGCAAATTCGGCTGTTTGCTGAAGACATGGATGAAATTCGAAGCATGTTTAAATCAACTCACAAAGGTTCTACAGGGGAAATAAAGGATGGGCTCTCCAAGATAACAATTACTGTTCAATCAGACAAAGAAAATACATATGAAGTACTATCAATCGTTCTTTCCATATTACACAACAATCGTATTCCTTTGTACAATGCATTTTTCACACAAAATGAAATAGTTTTGATTCTGGGTATGGATGATGCAGCCAAGGCGTATGAGGTCATTAGAGAAAAACTATACAGTCATGATTAGTATCTTCTACTCTTTACATTCAGTCATTTAGTTATATCAATAAAAGTAGGGAAACCGATATTATCGGTAGTATTGAACAGAAACTTTTTCTCCCGGCTTACCTTCTCTTTGAGCTTTAATCTTTTTCACACCTTCTTCAATATGCCTCATCATTACGTGAGCTTCAGATGCGTGTCTTGCAGCTTCTTCAGGAGTAGGATATTTCGCGAGATATTCATGAAGTACCAATGAAATAGCGGTATTTATGACTGAAGTAGTGTCAGCTCCACTGAAACCATCTGTCAATTCAGCTATTCTGGTCAGGTTAACATCTGAACCAAGTGGCTTATCCTTACTATGTATTTCTAATATTTTTTGCCTTGCAGATTTATCTGGTAACGGGACTAACAAGATTTTATCAAATCTTCCTGGTCGTAATAAAGCCGTATCAATAATATCAGCTCTATTTGTTGCAGCCAACACGACTACGCCTGAAAGTGACTGGATACCATCTAATTCTGTTAGCAATTGTGACACTACTCTTTCCGTGACCATACTGTCACCACCCATTCCTCTTACTGGAGCTATTGAATCTATTTCATCAAAGAATACTACACAGGGAGCTGCCTGCCTTGCTCTTCGAAAAATCTCTCTAATACCGCGTTCTGATTCGCCTACCCACTTACTAAGGAGTTCTGGGCCTCTTACGCTGATAAAGTTGGCTTCAGATTCGGTAGCTACAGCTTTGGCCAGGAGTGTCTTTCCGGTTCCAGACAGACCATGCAATAATAAGCCTTTTGGCATAGCATGTCCAAGCTTAGTATAGAGTTCTGGAAATCTTAATGGCCATTCTACAGCCTCTTGCAATTCACGCTTAATGTCCTCCAAACCGCCTATTGAAGACCAAGGAATATCGGGTGATTCCAAGTATACTTCTCTCATTGCAGAAGGAGTAACTTCTTTTACCGCATTTTCAAAATCTCCTCTGGTAACTATGAGTTTATTCAAGACTTCGGGTGATAGTTTCTCATCTTCCAGATTTAGTTCAGGGAGTAATCGTCTCAGACATTTCATAGCTGCTTCTTTACAAAGATATTCAAGATCAGCTCCAACAAAGCCATGTGTTACAGCAGCTATTCTATCTTGTTCTACATCAGTATCTAATGGCATATTTCTCGTGTGAATCTGCAATATCTCCAATCTTCCACGTTTATCTGGAACTTTGATCTCAATTTCTCTATCGAATCTTCCAGGCCTTCTTAGAGCTGGGTCTATGGCATTTGGACGATTTGTAGCAGCAATTACAATAACTTTACCTCTTGCTTCAAGCCCGTCCATAAGAGATAATAATTGAGATACAACTCTCCTTTCAACCTCACCGGTAACTTCTTCTCTCTTGGGAGCAATTGAATCTATTTCGTCAATAAATATAATAGAAGGCGCCTTTTCTTTCGCTTCCTTGAAAATTTCTCTCAATCGTGCTTCAGATTCCCCATAAAATTTACTCATAATTTCTGGTCCAGATATACTAATAAAATGAGCATTACTCTCGTTCGCAACTGCTTTTGCAAGAAGAGTTTTTCCTGTTCCTGGAGGTCCATACAATAATACACCTTTTGGCGCTTCGATACCTAATTTTTCAAAGATTTCAGGATGTCTCAATGGCAGCTCTATCATTTCTCTAACTTTTTGGATCTCTTCTTTTAATCCTCCAATATCTTCATAACTTACCTGAGGAACACCTCTAAGAGTTTCGCCTTTCTCTGCAATATGAAAAATAGTTTTCTGAGTTACCAATACTGCATCTGATGCTGGTGTTACACCTATTACCTGAAAAGTAAGTCTACCGCCGAAATAAGGAACCATCACATTGTCTCCTTTAATTAATGGTACACTTTCCAGTGCATCAGCAAGGTAACGTTCGTCAATTGGTGGAATAGCTTCTAACGGTGCAACAATTACCTTTTCTGCGGGAATTGCCTTTATTTTTTTTACAATAACGGTGTCTCCAATGGCAACACCTGCGTTGTTTCGCACTAGTCCATCTACTCTTACTATTCCTTTGCCTTCATCAGAAGGATAGAGTGGCAGACATTTTGCAACGGTCCTTCTTTTACCCCGGATTTCTATAACATCGCCTGTAGATGCAGTTAACGAGTCCATTGAATCATAATCGATTCTAGCCACTCCACGACCCACGTCTCGAGTATATGCTTCGAGAACCTTCAGCGAGAGAGTGTTTTGACTCACGATATCTGGTACTATCGTACCTATCTTTATACCTTTGTCGAGGATTACTCTTCACAAATATTAGTGAACCAAACATCAGAAAAAGCAATCTTTCTAGCATTAACCAGATCCTGTAAAAAACTTGACTCTAATCAATACAGTTAATTTGACAAAAGATGAGTTGGTTACGTGATTACACTAACAATTCAAATCGCAATCTTCATTCTACCCAAAGATTAAAATCATGATGATATTCAATTATTCGATTGGGCTCTATTGGGTAAAAGAACTTTAGTACGTAGAAGGGGAAGAGGAGGTAAACAATTTCAATCCATTAAAACGGGAAAAATTGTACCTGCTAAATATCCAAAATTACAATCATCCGAACAAAAAATCGGTTCAATAGTTGACATTGTACACGAACGAGGAAGAAATGCACCGTTGGCTAAAATTCAATTTGATAAAGAGTTTAGCTATCTACCAGCTCCTGACGGCATGGCAGTGGGAGAGAAAATTGAAATTGGAGACAATGTCGATTACAAACCAAAGAACATTTTAGCATTGGAAGCGATTCCAGACGGTACCCTTATTTGTAATCTGGAAAGGAACATTGGTGATGGAGGAAAGCTCGTCAAATCAGCCGGATCATCTGCCCTGGTCTTTTCTCATACTACCCAAGGTGTATCGGTAAAATTACCTTCCGGCAAATTTACGACACTAAATCCAAGATGCAAGGCAATGATTGGTGTTGTTTCTGGTGCTGGAAGAACAGAAAAGCCGTTTCTTAAAGCAGGAAACAAAGCCAAATTCATGACTGCACATGGCAAGCTATATCCAACAGTTAGGGGAATCGCACAAGCTGCGGTGTATCATCCACATGGGGGTGGACGACACCAACATGTAGGTCGTCAATCATCAGTAGGAAGGACAACTCCTCCTGGCAGAAAAGTAGGAAACATCGCACCACGAAAAACTGGGAGAGCCAGAGTAAAAGCAAAGAAGTAATAATCGTTTCATTCCAAAAACTTTTTTGTTACGTTATTCATACGGAGAATAAGAATTAGTTAGGACTATGACTGTAAGATTCAGTAAGATAATTTCTCTAATGCAGAGTACGCTTCGCAAGAACAATCTTGTTAGACCTACCGCCTTGAAAAACTTGCAAACTCAAGAAGATGGAGATCCCTACAAAATATTGATAGGAACTATATTGTCGGCACGTACTAGGGATGAAACTACTACACAGGTAATTAAGATGCTCTTTTCTGAGTTCAAGAACCCTGATGAGCTATCTAGAGCAGATTTGAAAGATATAAGAAAATTAATTCAGAAAATAGGCTTCTATAATGTAAAGGCAACTCGAATAAAAGAAGTATCAAAAATACTAGTCGAGAAATATAATAGCAAGGTCCCATCCAATTTAGAGGATCTCCTTACATTCCCGGGAGTAGGAAGAAAAACTGCAAATTGTGTGCTCGTCTACGGATTTCGAAAACCGGCGATTCCCGTGGACATTCATGTTCATAGAATTTCCAATAGAATTGGGATTGTAAATACCAAAAAACCTGAGGAGACTGAAATTGACTTACAAAAATCAATAGACAGAAGGTATTGGACTGGAATAAATGAAACCTTTGTTACATTTGGTCAAAATATATGTTTGCCGATTAAACCTAAATGCAATCTTTGTCACTTGACAAAAATATGCAAATATTATGGAAAAAATAACTAATCTCTTTTTTTTCTAATAACTAAAACAAGTATAATTGACCCGATAACAATGATGGTTATTAGTGGTACGTAGTATAATGGTGATTCTGAAGGATTACCAAAAAGAATATCGAATGAAATAGTACCGCTATTCGAATTGTCAGGACCTCCTAGTTCATCTTTACCATATATTGAAACAGATCCAACGATAAAATCATCTACTGACAGCTTGTCAATTATTATTCTCTTGCCATTAGTAATGGTTAGGCCCTGATTGTTTGCGTGTGCTACAAAAATTGGTTGATCCCTAGACCATCCGTCCTGATCACGTTCATATACTCTAATATATCCCGATTCGTTAGTATTGATGGCCACCCAAAATTTTCCAGTTTTTTCGCTAAACATTGCAAGTTCTATGAATTTTTCGCTTGGCGCAGGTTCTTGAATCTTTACTACTGATTTGGCATCCCCTATACCTGAATAGGACAAATTGTTTTGAATTGTCAATTGCCAGTTGGTTGGTATAGATTCTGAAAAATTGTATATCAATGGCTGTCTCCTATAAGCATTAGACGCATCATAATCCACAATAAATCTTTCTGAATTCTTTGATTTAATTACATCATGAACGATACTCTGTCCATTAATTGCAATTATAGGATAAAATAACAAGAATACTACTGCAATTAGTCCAAGTTTCAGTGTTCCGATCAAGGCTATTCAACTACAAATGGTTTTTCTGATTTAAGAATTAAATCAGATATTTCAGGACGCATTAAATGTTTTTCTGGTGTCTTACCTGAATTTACCATTTTTCGAATCATGGTTCCGCTCAATTCTTCTTTTGAATCTACTCCATGCGGACAAGTTTTTTCGTTAGCGTAAGACATACACTTCTTGCAAAAATAAAAAGATGGAAAGATAACGGGTTTGATATCCAAATCAGGGTAATCGTTGAATATTTCTTGCGCTGCAAGTGGGTGATAGTAATTGCCCACGCCTGCATGATCCCTACCTACTATGAAATGAGTACATCCAAAATTCTTCCGCATAATCGCATGATGAATAGCTTCTCGTGGACCCGCATATCTCATTGATGTGTGGATTGTTGAAAACAATACCCTATTTTTGGGGAAATAATTCATAATTAGCGACTCGTACGCACTTATTATTAGACCATCAGTAAAATCACCTATCTTTTTTTTGCCTATTAGAGGATTGACAAACAATCCGTCGTATATGTTCAAGGCAGCCTTTTGTAACATTTCGTGAGCAACGTGAGGTACATTTCTTGTTTGAAATCCTACGACAGTCTTCCAACCTCTCCTCATAATTTCTGAGCGGGTTCCTGATGGATGCATTCTAAACTTTTGGATTTCATCATATTCTTTCATTTGAAAAACTTCCATTTTTCCACCCACAAGGAATTCCTTCATTTTAACTAGTCGGTTCACACCAGGATGATCAGAATCGGTGGTGCCGTACACTGCATTTGCTATATTATCTTTGTTGTATTCGTAGATTTCATCTATATGCATTTTGCCAAATTTTTGGCCATCAGAACAAAGAACAACGTCCCCTAGATCCTTCATTTTTGTTGCAACCTCCTTTTCTACGTCAAGATTAATTGGGATGGTCCATGGAATACTGTTACTCAATCGTCCTTCCTTAAGCACATTTAGAAAATCTTCTTGATTCATAAAACCCTCAAGAGGGCTGAAAACACCCGTAGCAATATTTTCAGCATCGTTTCTAATGTCAGAAGATACTTCGAAAGTCTTCAAATCATCATAATTTTTTTCAATGTATTTATTTATTAATTTACCACCGTGTGGTAAAATTAGATTATGTGACATTAGCAATCATTTACTTTCTTTCCAATGCAGACCACATTCTTTGTGAGTATCATTTTCCCACCACCATCTTCCAGCTCTAGGATCCTCGCCTTCCTTGATAGCTCTGGTACAAGGTTCACAGCCAATACTTGGATAGCCTCGATCGTGTAGTTCATTATATGGAACTTTGTTCTTACGAATATATTTCCAAATTTCATCGTTAGTCCAGTCAGCCAGTGGATTTAGTTTAGTAATATTGTTGTTCAAGGTGTCAACTTCTATCTTCAATATCTTGTTTCTAGTTGTGGATTGTTCGCGGCGAAGCCCAGTAATCCAGCAATCGAATTGTTTAAGAGCTCTTTTCAACGGTTCAATCTTTCTAAGGTTGCAACAAAGTTTCCTGTTTTCCACACTTTCATACATTAAATTCATTCCCTTGTTTGCTACCATCTCTTCAATATCGCTTGCATTTGGGAAATACACGTCAACTTTAATATCATATTTTTTTCTTATCTTATCAATAAGATCATAAGTTTCTTGGTTAAGTCTACCAGTGTCCAAGGTAAATACTCTAGTAAGATTTCTGTCGATATTGCACATCATATCAATCAATACAACATCTTCAGCACCAAAGCTTGACGCCAGTACCATTTTATCACCATATTTCTTAAATCCCCATTTTAGTATCTCAGGGGCAGGTTTTGATTCTAGTTCATTCGCTATTCTCCTTATTTCGCTCATCAAAGATTCCTGTGCCTTTTTTTCATCATGATTTATCTGCATTATTTCTATTTTGAGAAATTAGGCTTATAATTATATTCTTTTTATCGGTTTAATATAATAAAGATAACTAACTTAAATAAAGATAAGGAGTTTTTATGCATTAGGAAGATTCATTATTAGTGTTGTATATGAGTGGTGTGTGGGGACTTTAGTTTTTGACTCATGATTTTTGGCAAAATATATTCAAATATCAGAATCTAGGCTTTGATCCAATCGGTTGGATATCAAATTGCTCTAACGAAGTTGATTTTTTTTCTCTAGAGAAATCTTTTGAAAAGATAAAACATAATTCTTGGGTCGATTTGTCGTGGTTTGATTCATTCCAATATAGCGGAAAGACTCCCGACATAACACGCAGGATATACAATGTGAATGAATCAATATCGGAGGATTTGAAAAACAAGAAGATCATTTCACTAATGAGAATTCATAATGAAGTAGCAGAAGATGAGCAAAGTCTATCCCATCTGATGAGTAATTTTTATGGTAAAAAACCTCCCAAGCATCAGTTAAGAAAAGTAGTACTTTCTACCACATCGCAATATGAATCACAATTCGGACTTGTTGACTACATTGACACGCATAGAGGTAATAAGATTGGATATACTGCTGTCAATATTTCGTCTGGTAAAATAATTGATCCTGAGGAGGAACCAGATTCAATGGTTAATACTTCAATCGCCTTGGCCTCGGCCCTCGAAAACTTGCTGTTGCTTGGATGTACTTCAGGTTTTAGAATAGTACCAATCTATGATGCTCCAGATGAGGGCCTACTGGACAGGATAAGAATTAACATTGATAAGTTTGCGGCAAAATATGATCTGTTATTAGATGATTATAGTTCTCTCAAGTTAGGAAAACTTTTCTATGGTTCAACGGCTTATGCTCACTCTACCAAGGAATTACCAGTAAGATATGATCTCATTCAACCAGGTATGGTTTTGATATTAACTGACAAATTTGGTTCATTAACTCCTTTGAGTATTTATACGATAAAACAGATTGGTGAAATGAATTCCATTCTGGGTAAACATGAGCCAATCGATATCAGCATCAAGAATGAAATAATAAAATCGTTAACTCAGCCAAGATTTTCTTTGGGCAAGATAGTTTCGAAATATTGTACTGACTTTGGAAAGGAGGTAGATACTAACGGGAACATTATTAGCGTATATCCAGTTGGTTCAGATGGGATTTTGGCATTAATTAATTTATCCAAAATTTCAAATACTCACATAGTAGTAAATGAAGTGCCAATAAAACATGAGGATTTGGCGAGATTTGCGACAGATGAATTCCTTGTTTCAAATTCAACAGCAGCAGTAAATGGATGTCACCTTATAATATTGAGCGAAGATTTAGCACCATTAATTTTGGAGGACTTGCGGAAGCACAACTTCAATCCACAGATAATTGGATTTGTAAAGGATAAAGAACGATCGATGGTTACCATTAATAATAATATAAATAAGTATGTTGCAGCAAAGCACATCAGATCACTTTTCAATATTTCAGCTTAAATATCATTATCAAGTGAGTTAATCAAATTTGGAAATATTTTATTAATTGATAATGTTCTAGAATAGTATGAGTACAAGTACTGCCGACAATTGCATATTCTGCAAGATTGCTCAAAAGAAAATTGATGCCAAGATAATAGACGAAAATGAAAATGCAATTGCTTTTCTTGATGCCTTTCCGTTGACTGTTGGACACACCCTAGCTATTACAAAAAACCACTATACAAAGTTTCAAGATGCCGAATTTGATCAAATTAACCAAGTATTTAGTTTGGTAAATAAAATATTACCTGCCATAGAAAAAGGAACGGGTGTACAAAGCACCCTAATAGCTATTCACAATGGTAAAGATGCAGGACAAGAGATACCACACTTACATGTTCATATAGTTCCACGGAAACTCGGTGATGGGGGAGGTGCAATTCATTCTATGTTTGATTCAAGCCATAGATTAGAAGAAAATGAAATGATTAAGGTATTCAAAAAGATAAAAGAACAATTAGAGAGCGACCATTAGACCAAACCTTATCGATTAGATTTCTTTCATTTGGAAACCTGTTTGGCAAGTTCCCTTAAATTATTTAATGTGAATTTTGGAATCTCATTTTGGTTTGTAGCCTCTTGTACCTTGAATATGGATTTGCTAAGTCGAATCGTAATGATTCCCAAGGTATTTGCAATATGAATATGAGTGTCAAGTCTATCTCCAATAAGTAATGATTCGCCTGATCTCCCTCTCAACGTATTCAGAATCAAATTAAAAATTTCTTTGTCAGGCTCTCTATTTTCTTTGTAAGATAATATACAACAATCAAAGTACTTGTCCATTTCATAGATTTTCAAAATTTTTGATATTTTCTTCTCGTGGCTGCCAATAACCCCTATCCTATAATCTTTGGAAAGGAATTCTAGCGCGGCAATTGCATCGTCGGATGGATACAAAAGATGTTTCTCTGCAAATTCTATTGACGGAAGAATATATTTCATAATTATTTTTTCATAGCCTTTAGGCATCAATACCTTACATATTTGAATAACTAATTCTTCAGCCCCATTTCTTGACAATTTTCTATTCTTTATGATATCGTATTTGACTGCATCATAATTTCTATTATCGATCTTAGCTCCAAATTGATTTAATAAGTAGAGTAATCTAGAATCAATAAATGAATAGAAATTTTGCTCGTCTATCAATGTTCTTCCAACAAGGAATATGAATTTTAACATCAAACATCATCATAATTTAGTATTACCGTCATATTTATGATCACACAATAATACATCATTATTCATTAGTTCTAGACATTTTTTCTCTTAATTTCTATATATGATTTCCTGAGTAGAACAAAAATAAGCGAAAATATTGTTACTGCTGTTGAGAGATGAATTGCAACTATAATAGGATTCAATTTGCTTGATACAACAAAGATCCCCATAATAATTTGTACAATAATCAGTGAGGTAACAATTATAACAACTAATTTATTCAGATTCCAAAAGCTTTTTCTAATAAAAACTAAAGATATGCCTGTGAAGATAGCAGCAACTATTGCCACAAGCCTATGAAAGTGTTCGTAGAAGAATTTTTCTGGAGGAAACGCAAATCCGTTGGGACATAGAGGCCAATCTGGGCATGTTACACCTCTGTTCAGAGAAGAGATATAGACGCCTATAAGCATAGTTGCATAAATTAGACTTAAAGATATAAATGGCAAAATTAAGTTCAAAAATTTTGTATTTTTCATTTTCATTTAGTTATTGGTGCATCAGGTTCTATTTACTAAATCCCAGGATACTGAATCATTAGAAAATAATCCATGGAATTTATACAAACTTGAGAAAAACTATTCATAACAATTCTTCGTCTATCTTCTCAATCTTATCGATATAACTAGTACAACTGCATCCCATTATCAGGCATCTACCTACATCGAATAGGGAGTATTGTCTATCCTTATTCCCTTCGAGTTCATGTGCTATGTATATATGGCCACAATAATCACAGTTCACAAAAAATAATATCCGAGCGTCCATTATTAACTTTATCAACCATTTCAGTGAAATTTCTTGATAAATTGGGGGATGTATTATCGTTATTCCATTTTTATATATTATGTCAGCAATCTAATACCCAATGTACGATATATAATGAATATTAGTGAATTCATTTCTACTCTGCCAACTTCGGTTATTAGAGGCAACAATGTTAGATTGCCAGATAATGTCATAAGAAGAATGTTCAAACTTGCCCGACTTGGTAAAAATGATATTTTTTATGATCTTGGTTGCGGAAATAGTAATGCGGTATACATTGCGTCAACTGAATTTAAAGTAAAGAAGGCTATAGGTGTTGAAAAAAGAAAAAAATCAGTTACAAAATTATTGGAAAAAACCCATGTATTAGAAAACACTAAAGTAATAATTGACGATATAAGAAGAGTAGATATCTTTGAAGGTAATGTGTTCCTTTTTTGGTTTCATGATGAAAAGGTCGTAAAGAAAATGGTTGAAAAATTTTCTACAGAGTTAAGGGATGGCAGTAGAATAATTTCTATCTGGTCTCCACCAGATTTGGTTGTGCCGTATAAAACTGATTTTCCTTTTTTTGTGTCCCGCACACCGTTTAAGTTCGCAAAGAGTATTGAAGAACAAATAAAGGCTATCTACGGTCAAAAGTGTCTAGATTTCACTGCAGCCTGGTTACTAGGAGACAAATATTTGGCAAGTCTTGAGGTTGTACCAGCTCAGTATAAGCGATTTCTCAATATCCTATATGCAATGATAATCTGGATTAACGCGTGGAATATGAAAGTATCATGTGAAGACGAAATTCCACCTCCGGTTGAATCATATCTTGGTATTCTTCGAACGTTCTTCAACATAGACTTAAAGTCATTAATTGAACATGAAAATTAAGTAAAACTGAAACTCGTAATCCCTAGTCGTATCAATAATTTTCTACCACCCAAACCATCCCAATCTCTTAAAATACCAAACCATTACTGATGAAGGTACTATAGCGATTGTTAGTAAGACTATGAAGGAAGTATACGGACCAAAAAAATCTGGATTACCAGTGACAATACCACCAGGCAAATTGACATTCATTCCATAATAAGCTCCGATTATTGTAGCAGGAATAGAAAGTGTAAAGAGGATTGTTAGAGTTGCCAAAATCTTATTTGATTTTTCAGTGCTCAACATGAAATCAGTATCCTTGAAAATTTCTATAGTTTCCTTAGATTCTTCAAGAACTTCAAGAACCTTTTCTGTATGGTCCTTTACATCATCATAATAGTCAGTCAAATCTTCTTCAGAAAATCTTTGCATCTCTTTGCTCAATTCCAAGATAATTCTTCTCATAGGAACAACTACTCGTCTAAGGGTTGTTATCTCTCTTCGTAATTGTGAGATATCTTTTGCCACTGCAACTTTCTCATCAAATACTAAATCTTCTATGTCATCCAGGTTTCCTTCAAGTTTCATTAAAACATGTAACAAATCATCAACCATTAGGTCTATTATGCTATGCAATAGGTAGCCCGATGATGACCCCATGAACGTCTCCTTTTGTCTTTCATTATCCTTACAAAGATTGAACATTTCAAGAATTGGTTTTAATTCCCCTTGTTGTACAGTAATAAGATAATTAGGCCCAGCAAATATTGCAAGCTGAGTCGATCGCGGGATACTCATATCCTTGTCCACAGTTGGAAAATGCATAATTACGAAAATGTGATCGTGATATTTGTCAATTTTAGGTATTTGTATTTTTGAAAGACAATCTTCAATATTTAGCTCATGGAATGCATATTTTCCCTCCAAGACTTTTAATTTTTTTCTGGTGGGTTCTTGGATATCTATCCAGATCAGACTCTTATTAGTGATAGATTCAAGTTGATCAGAATTTTCAATATTTGTCATGTAGCCTCATTCTTGATTATCTTTAAAAAGTTGAAATATTGTATATTAAGATATCTAAATTTTGTACAAATAATAAGGAAATTAAGTTAAAATAATACAGAATTATTTTTATGATAATGGCAAAGGTAGTTGTTGGAAAAACTTCAGATATCCAAGAAGGAAAGATGGTGCATATTACAGCAGGTGGAAAGGAAATACTAGTAACAAAATTGGATGGAAATTATCATGCAATGGACAATATTTGCACTCATGCGGGGGCAGAGCTTCATGAGGGAGAATTGAATAATAGTGAGTTGACTTGTCCTTGGCATGGAGCAAAATGGGATATTAAAACAGGAAGTTTGATCTCGTTTCCCCAAAAATTAAATCCATTGCAGAGCCACAAAGTTTTGATAGAAAATGATACATTGTATGTAGAAATGTAGATTCGAAACATATCCTGAGATATTTATGACACTGTTATTGTATGGTGAAATCAAGAGTAATTGTATCAGATAATACCAACTTTAGTCAATACTATACTTTACTATATTAAGGTACATTAATGCGAACCATTTCATGCGCGAAGGAATTGGCAGCTTGATAAAAACATTCGCTATCATGATTGATATTGTCTGCGCCCGGATCCCGACAAAAATTATGTCGAAAACATACGCATACAAGATCTTTATCACTAGAGACTTGATATTATGGTGGTTAGCAATTGCACCATCAAGTCATGATGACAATATGGGACAATCTAACAAATATGATCGTTACTCTTGTTTCCCAAATAATCCAGACGGCATAAAAATCTTGCAAAAGTTGATATCATTGTTTTTGGTTTTGGACAAAAAATTATTGATTTATATACACTTGCAATAAATATGGCATAACTGAATAAAGATATGAAGCTTGATGTCCCTAGATTTACAGAGAGATTTGGATCAGTAAGTCTACATGGAGTGCAACGTGTCTACGAGCTAGATTCTGGACACAAGAACAAACATGCAAAGACCGAGTCTGAAGTTATACGTTCTATTGATGATGAAATTATTTCTGGTATAGAATCAGAAATGGCGATTGTAATTCCTATAAAAGGAGAACGTTTAAAACTTTTAGAAGGAGTACTGAGTGGTATCCCTCATGATTGTTTAACAATAATTGTATCAAATAGTCCCAGGGAACCTATTGATAGATATAAATTAGAAAAACAGGCTTTCGAACAATTTAATAGATTCGCAGAAAAAAAATCAGTGATAATTCATCAAAGGGATCCAGGTCTTGCCAAAGCATTAGAAGAAGTTGGATATACGGATCTTTTTGACTCGGAGAGCAAAATACGTAATGGTAAAGGAGAGGGCATGTTCATTGGCATGCTTCTTTCAAAAATGATGGGAAAAAAGTATGTTGGATTCGTTGATTCTGACAATTATGTCCCAGGTGCCGTGAACGAATACACCAAAATATTCTCATCCGGGATTGCGCTATCAACAACACCTTACACCATGGTTCGTGTATCTTGGATATACAAACCAAAGATTTCAGAATCAGGTGTACGATTTTCTAAGTTAGGCAGAGTTTCAGAAATGACAAATCAATTCTTGAATTTAATGATATCATATTATACTGGATTTGAGACAGAAGTTATCAGAACAGGTAATTCTGGAGAACACTGCATGTCAATTCAGTTAGCTGAATTGTTAACCTACTCGTCCGGTTTTTCAATCGAACCGTATGAGATAGTTAATTTATTGGAACAATTTGGTGGAATTACCCCGCCAGAGCACAAGGATACTATGGAGAAAGGGGTGGAAGTTATGCAAATTGAAACACGCAATCCGCATTTTCATGAGGAGAAGGGAGATTTGCATATAAAGGAGATGTTCTCTCAGGGTTGGGGAAGCATATTTCATAGTAAGTTATGTCATCCTGAATTGCGGGAAAAATTAAAGGCCGAGTTAATTTCAAGGGGAATTTTAGAAAAAGTAAAAGAGCCTCCGCAATTACCCAAAATGAGACCGTTCAAAGATATCGACATTTTGAAATTTGAGAAAATTTTAAAGGAACAAACCAATACCCTTACAATTTTCGAATAATATTTTTCCTTAATGCCCCTGAGATATTGTAATTAGAATTTAGACTTTCCCCATATTGAAATCCTATTAATTGCCTATTACGTCACAGGTTTCATTCTTCATTGCCTTACGAATAATCAATAGTGGCGTTCCAACCAAAATTGGAATGCTAATTGCAATAAATAAGCTTTGAAATGGGGCCAACGTGGAAACTACGGCGCTTGTACTAAATCCGACAAGCGCTGTAAATAGGCTTCCTGCACAAGTAGGACAACCGATGAATAATCCACTGAAAACCCCAAAAGTTGAAACAATTGGAAATTTACTTTGAGATTGCTTTCTGAACGTTCTTAGCAAGTTTATATTTAATGCAAAGTTAAAACCAACTAATACTGAGACGCTTATTGCAAGTATTAGATTTAAGGGAATTACTAAAATTGACAATAATTCAGTCAGTTCTATAGTGACCATAGGAACATATCCTGGATAATTACAACACAGTGTCACAAAAAGAGATGGAGCAGTGTCCCCTGAAACGTCATCATGATAAATCAGGATTTGAGATAAGAAGCCAAAAAAGATACCATAGACAATAGATGAAACAACAAATATTCTCCAGTAAGTCTTGTTAGTCAAAATCTTTGAAATGTATCCAAGATAACTCTTTTTAGGTTTGGGTTTCGAAGATTCAGAGCGGAGGATCAAATAAGAACCGTATCCTATCGCAACTAATGAAACCGCAATTAGGAAGATAACCGCAATTGCCAGATTATATAATTTCGGAGTATCAGGTAATGATTGATTAGAACCCAACAATGAATACATGGAGAGAGAGAAAATAATGGAAAAAACGCTGATTGAAATAATGCGTATACCTATGTTTTTTAGCGAATTATGATTATCCAACATTGCCAACAAACCAAAGTAAGTTGATTTATGAAAAACAGTCCAATCTATATTAAGTTAATTCAATCAAACTTGTCATCTATTGGATAAAGTCTAAATTTATCGATGTATAAAAAAAAATATGGGCGAAACTTTCACAAGTGAAGGATTTGTTACAGCATCGATAAGCTTTGTTGGTTTCGTTGATAAACTTGGTCTAGAAGGGTTACTTACTTTAAAATCCGATGATGGAAGAGAATTTCCTATACGCGCATTTTCAGGTGAAGTCGCAAGACATATCCTGAGATTTAGAGAAGGAGACAAGAGCACCATACCTACAATTTATAACCTTATTGAAGAAATTTCATCCCTGCAGGATTTACTGTTATTAGAAGTAAGAATTTACAGAAACGGTCCTGTATTAAGGTCTAATCTCTATTTCAAAACTCGCAAGGAAATAATCACTTTGAGAAATTATCGTGCGTCTGATTCGATAGCTCTCGCTGTATTTTTTGATGTACCAATAAAAGTAAGGAAAAATCTCTTTGAAGAAACAATCGAGCAATGACTTACCTGAATCAAGTGACTATCGTAGATAGTTTGTTTGAGGCCATCGCCTTCTTAATTTCCATTGCTATCCTCCGGCCAATACCAAAAGTTTGTCCGTATGAATATTTTGTGTACGGAGAGGTTGTTGCCATTATAGGATTTCCAGGAACCCTGAGAGAAACATCATACACAACTATTTCTAACTCAGGTGTGACAATGCTCTGTAGAGAAAATGGTCCGATTATTCCTGGTGGATATTCATTTCTAACAGCATTCGTAAATTTATCACCAAGCTCAAATACTTTTTCCAGCATAGACTCTCTGATGCTTGCAGGAGTATGACCTATTTCTATATGTTTTACCTCTGTATCAAATTCCAGTTGTTGTTTTGCAGGTAGCGCATTTAGATCATTGAGATTCGTCTGCAGTCTTCGTTCAATTCCTAAGAACTCGGTTTCAGGAGTTAGGGGCGAGGAGAAAAAATTAAAATTAAAATAGGTCCCTACTACAAATTCTTCAATTACAGACATTTCCAGATCTTCCTTAGTGATCACCTTTTCTTTTATCTTATTTTCCGATTTTACCAGAAAATCTTGTGCTGAGCTAACTACAAAAAAAGCTCTCTCGAGCTTTCGTTCATATTCTTGAATCTTCACTATGGCCAATCCATTAATTTCAGAATAATTTTTGTAGATCTTTGGATGGTTTACTTGAGCTCGTTCCAGTAAAAAATACTGATTTCTAACATAATTCCTTTCTTCCGCACGAAATAAGTTCCTATTTCCAAGTATTGGTAATTGTAAATCATTTTCAATTGAATCGTACCCTAGATATGCAGTGAATGCACGATGTGGCACTATAATGCTATTAATTTCCTTAAGTTTGTTTTGATTTTCTTTGAAAAGTAGGTCTGAGAATTTATCTACTAAAACTATTTCATCTGCCAATCTCTTAAATCTCAGATATGGTAATTCTCGTCCTTTTTGACATATGCATACAGTCCTCAATCCTTCATCCTTCGCACCATCCATTATTTCTAAAGCGGAATGACTACCAATAACAGCCAAGTGTATATTTTTTACATCATAGTTTCTTACTATCTCAGATATTGTATCAGCATCTATCATGTTTATGCATGCAGAAGTTATCTGTCATAAATAAAATTTTCCAAATAAAATAATTGGAAAGTAACAATTGGTGATTAATGGCTGTGCTTTAACTAGATTGACTATTTTTTTCTTTATTAACAGCTCCCTCTATTGCCTTTCTAAGATCATCATCATTTTTATTAGTATAATCTATTCCCAACGATTCAGCTATTTCTTCAAGTTTTTCACGTCCGATCTTATCAGTGCCCTTAATTTGCGCGAGCTCTTTTTTGGCTTCAATTCTTGCCTTTTCATACTCTGCTGTTGCCTTTCCAAAGGACCTAGCTAATTCAGGAATTTTCTTGACGCCGAAAAATAACACCACGATGATAACTATGATGATCAAAACTTCATATCCGACTGGCACCTGCAAGATTGCATTATGGATACCATTCATAAACACAAGATAGATATGGTTGTGATTTAAATGTTGATGGTAAATGTACCAAATCTGGCTTTAGACGCTCTACTCTTTTCGTCCGTTTTACAACTCCAACAGTACAAGTCCATCATTGTGTAATTCAAGAACATATAGAGTCCATCAACAAGTAACCTTCGAAGCCGGGCAAAAGCGCGTTATTAGAAGCTGATAGAAGATTTTATCCTTCATAAGAGATGTCAACTGGAAGTCCAGATTTTCCTGTAGAATTGGAAACGGGTAGAAGAATCTGAGATTTCCTGCTGAACGGCATTTGTGATTTTTGCTCAGTAGGGAATTGTCGTTTTTGGACCAAAACTCACTGATAACATGGCGAATATTGCAATGCAAATTAGAACCACCATCTAAACGGTCCAAATTAATACTTGTTATGAAACATTTTAATAGAATTTAAGATCATTCACATTTATTAGTAGAATAAATAAAATCATTAAGCTTTTATGAATATAACCCATTGCTATTCATATTGTGTTCTTGGCGCTTAAGGAAATATTACTCCCTCAAGAGAACATAATGTTCAGAACAAAGACGAAATTAAAGTGTACGGAAAAAAAATACAACATCATAATTACAAATCTCAGAGTACTGCTTTATTCCGAAAGAGGGCGTTTTTTTAAATCTCCAGATGTGATAAGTGAAAGACTAGAAAGCATTTATGGTATAGAATATAATGAAGAAGGAATTTTCTTCAAGACGTCCAAAATTAGAATTCAGGGCGGAATAAGATTTGAAATAAGCGGACCGCTTTCAGAAGTAAAGCCAGTTTTTAATTTCATTCAATCAATCATCAATAAAGTAGATAATCCATTTATTAGAAGATTGGATGATTCATAAAAATTAGAAAGATATCCCCTCTCCCTCATCTAACGGTAATTCAATCCTAATTAAGACTCTTAAGTTCATAGTCTTGTTGTGGTATTCCGACAAGGCCCCTACCATTGAAAGAAAATATTCAAAATCAATTCTGCGTTATTTCAAAGTAGGATCACATATAGGGATGACTATAAACCCATATCAAGGATGTCATCACAGGTGTGGATATTGTTATGCAACGTATAAATGGTCGCCAGATTTTTATAACAAGATCTATGGGAAAATTAATGCGCCTGAGATATTAGAGTCAGAGTTAAATAGATGGAAAAACACCTCGATGTTACCTGTTATGATATCATCTGCAACGGATGCTTACCAGTTTGCAGAAGCAAAGTTTGGCATTACGAAGAGATGTATACAGGTATTACAACAATTTCAAATTCCATTTTATGTGTTCACCAAATCGTCTCTGATTGAACGTGATCTGAATCTATTTCGTAATTACAGCTCTAATTGTTTTATAGTTTGGTCGATAACAACTATCGATGAAAAAATAAAACGAATTATAGAACCAGGAACACCTCCTACAACAAAAGTTTTTGAAACGATTATGAAGTTTGTAGATTCTGGAATTAAGTGTTGTGTTAACATTGATCCTATTATTCCTTTCATTACTGATAGCGAGGAACATATTGCATCAATAGTTGATAGGTGTCAACAAGTCGGTATAAGATACATATCTGGATCAGTTCTGCGACTGAGGCATGACATATGGGTTAGAATTAGAGAGATTCTTGAATTATTTGGAATATCCTGGACGATTGAGGAGTATGAAAGAATATATGGTTTTCAACAACCCTTTATGCATGGTAATAATCAAAGTGGGAACAAAGCCTATATTGACAAAGTACTTGACAATCTCAAAGACGAGGTTTCAAAAAGGAATATCGTATTTGGGTTCAATGAATTAATAGAACAATTAACTAAAGTAAAACAAGAATATACTATTTCTTCAAAACAATGCAAGATAAGTGAATTTGTTTAACTCTTTTGCATTACCTAATTTAATTGAAATCGCATGCATTGCTGATTTTGTTTTTAGAGAACAATGGACCAGATAAAAAAATGGTCTTATCCGACTCTTTTCATCTTTGAGCCACATCTTGGACATGAGGCTTCCCTATGTTTTGTCCCGCAGCTCATACAGTAGTAGTTAACCGAATTTCCAGAGAAAGGAGATGAAAGTGAACCAAACATCCCCACTCCTGAGCCCATTTTCTTCGCCATTCTATTCCGCATATAGAAGCCCATTAAAAGAAATATTCCTATAATGATTACCCAAGAATATGGAAAGGGAACGAACAATGATACTGTTATGCTTATGCCAATTGAGATTACGATCCACATTAGCTGGAATGCAAGAAATTCTTTATTGTCCATACTGCAATATACTAATTGATTAAACAAGATTATTAAGGTTAACTATTTTGAAACCACTTTATTATCTAAATACCAGAAATTTAATACAGTATTTTGTCATTTTCAATTCTCAGAACTCTATATTTCCTTTTTCTGCCGGAGGTTATTCGACATTTATTATTTACATATAATCTGGCATTCAAACGGCCTTTTTCTAATCATATAATTTTAGTATATAGACTAGGGCAATTTTTTGAAACTCGATAAAAAATTGTAAAATACGATGCGATTCAAAACCTCCTCTGCTAATGATTTAGATAAATTAAGGCAACTAATGGGTCCTCATCTAACAGCAAGTTTGAACATATCAGTAAACTTAGAGTATCCACAAGATTTTTTCCAAATCAAAATACCCACAAATGCTGAAACAAACGAAACCGGCATCAAAACTGGTATGATGAATTTCCACAAGAGTTGTTCAAATATCATTACGCTTTCGAAAGTAATTAGATCTATTCCAAAAAAGGATTTGAACATATTCACTGACCATGGAAAATAGAACGTAATAAAGAAAAACGAGATGGAAATTGAAAAAATAATGCGTCTGTGCTCTCTATTCAAAAACATGCCAACTAATTTAGTGTACTTTTGGGTATAAATGGAAATAATATCTAAAGATAAAGGTATGAGTAGGTTTAGAAGGTAAAGCGGAAATAAACCCAAAAAATAGTTATTTGATGTAATCGTGGCCGATAATTGTATAGTCATTAAAGTAGCAGTTACAACGGTCATTCGAAATGGAAAAGGGAGATTTTGTACCGAATAAAAAATTATGCCGGTAAATATACCA
This sequence comes from Nitrososphaeraceae archaeon, assembly GCA_046261955.1. Classification (GTDB taxonomy): domain Archaea; phylum Thermoproteota; class Nitrososphaeria; order Nitrososphaerales; family Nitrososphaeraceae; genus TA-21. The sequence goes on from JBHENS010000004.1 coordinate 24,208, forward strand.
GGCAGAGTTGATCCAAGTACTAGTGCAGCACTTGGAGAAGGGTTAAAATCAAAGTATTGACCTTCCGAAAAGGGAAGTGTAAACATGAAAACAAAGTTAATAATAATCATCCAAAGTATTCCATAACAAATCATTTCAGATAATATCTTGAATTTTTTATGGATTTCAGATAAGTGGGTCCCAATTAGTGCACCCAGTATCGATAGCAACATTCCGCTTATTAACATCAGATGTGGTGGACTAAGGAGACCATCGAATCCAAAATTTGCATGCCACCAGTTATCAAATTGACCAGAGAACAATTCTACAAGACATCCCAAAGCAATTAGTTTTAATGGATTTGGAATTTTATAATAGATTGAAAAGGGTTTCTTTAACGAAGTCTTTTGTTTTATTGAAAATATTATCCCTGCAATAGTAGCGATTAGTGATAAGCCTACTCCAGAGTACAAGACGGTGTGCGGCGGAGTAAAGAAGGATTCAACATTCACAACACCATGCCATATGATATCCCAATTAGCGGCTCCAACTTGGAGTGCTACTCCTACTGCAACCAGAAAATAAATCCAAAGTAAGGTGGATGATGATAATGATGATGATAATTCTTCTTTAATCAAGTTCAAAATATAGGTATACCTACCTTCGCACAAATTTATTCTTATCAGGCACAAATATTTGTAATTTTGTAATAGGAACACCATAATCTTATACACCTAGTCGATGTACTAAGTTAAGGTGAATCCGTGCTGGATTTTTTTGAAATGGAAAGGGTATTGGAAGAGCTGGCTCGCTCATTTGCAGCCCCTAGTGCAACGACGTGGTTCAAAGTGACAAACAATAAGAGCCCAACATGCGATGAATACAGATTGAAAGTGGTTGATTTTATGAGCTTGTTTGAGAATTCCTTAACATTAGGGTATCTAGATTATCCAAATTCTAAGGACATATTGGATTTTGTGAAAAAAGGAGTAAGGGATCAAACCGATTTAATATTGTCAGGTAAGAACAAAGACGTGGAAAAAAGATACAAGTATTACGTAGATTATGCATAAGAACGTTTGAACCAACTCACCAAATGCATATGGAACTGTTTAATCACATCATAGTTATGTCCACACAACCAAAAATAAGAATTAGAGCGAATTAAACTAATATCATATTACTAAAATAATTAATTGGGCATGAAAAAGAATCAACCCTCAAAGAGAAAAGTTACAGGTAAAGAATTATCATCACAAGACGAATTTGACATCAAGTTGGATACCTTAATAGAGTTGTTAGAGACGAAAGGGGTCTTAAGTAAAAGCGAATTTGAAAGAATATCCAATATGAGATTGCATGAGATTTCAAAAGCTAGGGCTTTTGAGGATCTGGATGAAGAGATTTGATCATAATTATTTGGCCACCATGTTTGAATCATGATTCTGGGAAGAGCTTATTTTGGTGTTGAATGGTTTACAGAATGATATTATTATTTGACACCCTTCATGATAACAAAGTAAAAAAAAAGAGTTCTATATTGAATTTGTATTAAACAGCCTTCATTCTCTTAAAAGAGAAGATTCCAATTAGAGTAATAATGAAAGTAAACAATAATAGTATGGCCAGGTCAAGTTCGAAAGAGTACGTTCCTAAATGTAATATACTATTTCTTAATGCGTCTACTGAATATGTAGCCGGATCCACAAGAGTAATGAACTTTAGCCAGGCAGGTAGATTGTCTATTGGGAAAAGTGCTCCACTTAGGAAAAACAATGGAAACACAACAAAACTAACAATTAATTGAAATCCTTCCAAGCTCTCAATGTAACTCCCAAACGTCAGACCCAGTGACGTCATACAAAATGAAAGGATTAATACAATTGATATTATTTGGAGTAATGTTAGTGCATCGTAATTAATCCCCAACGCAATACCAATTGCCAGAATGATGGCAACCTGAAAAAGTGAAGTTGTCATACCACCAAAAGTTTTACCAATAAAAACTGTCGTTCTGCTTGCCGGTGCAACCATTACACTCTTAAGAAAATCAAATTTTCTGTCCCAGATGATATACGAACCGAAAAAGACGGATGTAAAAATGACCGACATACAAATAATTCCGGGAAAAATGAACTTTTCATAGTCTGTTCCTATTTGCAGATTGGTTGACCCAAGGCCAGAACCGATGACAAATAACCATAACAAGGGAGTAAAAGTAGAAGCGATGAGTCTACTTCTCTCACGTAGAAAAACCTTAATTTCTCTAAGCCATAATGCATAGAGTTGTCCTAATACTATTTTTGAATTAAGTTTTCTTGTATTGAGCATATCTTTGCATGAATCCTCCTTCTGGACTATCTCCGGATAAGGAATCCCCTGAAAGTTTCAAGAACACGTCATTCAAAGTTGGTTTCTTGTATTCTATGGTTTGAACACCTTCTAAATCTTTTATTAACCTATGCAGGTTTGAATTTACCTCATCCATGTAAATAATCACAGAATTTCCATTTTGTTCCACCTTATGAACAAAATCGAAATGGGCAAAATCTCTGTTTGAAGGAATTCCATCATTAAAAGTTATTTTTACAATGTCTCCTCCGAGTTCCTCTTTTAATTTCGACGGTGAATCCAGAGCAATTATTTTTCCGTTGCTAATAAAACCAATTCTGTCACATAACATATCTGCTTCCTCCATGTAATGTGTAGTCAATATGATGGTTACTTTTTCCTCCTTTACTATTTTTTTGATGTATCTCCACATAGTCTCTCTACTTTGTGGATCTAAACCCAATGTGGGTTCGTCCAAGAAGAAAACCTTGGGATTGTGTAGGAGGCCTCGCGCTATTTCCAATCTTCTTCTCATACCCCCAGAGTATTTCTTTACCTGATCATTTTTTCTATCTTCCAATCCGACTAATTCTAATACCTCTGAAATTCTTTTCTCCCTTATTTTTCTAGGTATCCCATAGAGTAACGCATGTATCTTAAGATTTTCATATCCTGTGAGGATGTCATCACTACTTGGTGCTTGAAAAACGACACCAATGCTTTCCCTTACCTTAATTGCATCTCGCAAAACATCAAAACCATTTACTATAGCTCCTCCCTGTGTTGGCTTTAGCAGGGTAGCTAGTATATGAATAAGAGTGGTCTTTCCTGCGCCGTTAGGACCCAATAGCCCAAATATTTCATTCTCATTAACTTCAAAACTCAAATCATTTAACGCATTGAAATCAGAGTATCTCTTGACAAGATTTTTTACAATTATCAAGTGATCTAAATTGATTGGGTACCCATTAAAATATCCTTGGCACTTGGCAATGCTTCCCGTGTTTTGACAGGTCATGTTAGCCAAGGTGTAACATTGTTATTTGTACGGGAGTGCAAGTGTTGACTCTTCAAGGTAGCTAATTACTTCCTTCAATGAAATATCATGAGTTTTCCACATAATCAGCATTAGCTCTTGATAACTCTTTCTGAGAGCCTCATAGATCCTCATAACTTTGGGTACTGTCTATAGTAAATTCTCTATCCTGAAATTTTGCACGATATTTATCTAAAAAGTTGCTGGAACCATATGGGTTCCAACTATTTCATCACTATTATGAGGCATATCAGAAGTAACATTGTGTTGATTATCAGAGATTATGATTATCGTACCACTAATAATAATATCTGGTACCTGTTTACTTACATTAGGGTCCTAATATTGGTAAGTACCTGTTTCATTTAATCTAAGGTTTCATTCAAAGTTGATATATCATATTAACAATTTACACCTTCAAAAATTTGATAACGTGTACTTTTCACTATCAATACCAATAATTATTTCGATGTTCTTTGTTGAAAGATCTTCATTTTCATAACCCTTCAATAGATTGCCATATAGATAACTGTCTATTGACTTTGCAAATCAAACATTAATAGTTAATTTTAATACCGGGAATTTGGTGATTATTATAGTGTTTTTTAAAAGGAAAAAGGATGCAACCGAAGCAAGAAGAAAAATAGTTTTAACAAAAGAGATTATAAATAGTATCATAACATATGCAAAATCATTCCACCCCAATGAGGGAATATTGATCTTGCAAGGTAAGAAAGAAAAAAATGTGATCAGGATAACAGGCTTGATTATTCCGCCGTTTTCGACGCATGGACCTTACTACTCAGGCTTTCCGGTATATGAACTCCCTTTTGATTTATCATATATTGGAACAATTCATTCACACCCTGGTGGATCCAATCATCCATCACTAGAGGATTTGAATCATTTTTTTGGTTTAGTGTCGTTAATAATTTGTTATCCATATGACGCTCAAAACATTGGAGCTTTTGATCGTAATGGACATAAGATGGATCTAGAAACTGAGTATATCTATTGATATTTTTTACATCATGTTGAGAAATCTATACAGATCTATTATCGAATTAGAAAAAATAAGATCATAAATTGATTGGTGCCCATCCGGGAAGATGGAGCACCAATCAAGTACTTGTTATCTACCCAGCAATGAATTCGAGATAGACAGGGTAATTAGCGATCCAATTTATATAAAATTTGTAATACAAACATCTAATCTAGTCATTTTAGTAAAGTGATGCGTAACTTGTGTAATGGATGTTCTTATAGTTGATTGAGTAAATTTCTCGCAAGTCTGCTGACTTGAGTTCCAGTTCCAATCTTTGTGAAGTACTTCCGATCAGAAGTGAATATTCAGAACAAGAAATAGCAAATATGAATATATTTAATTTAAATTACATTAAAAAAATATTATGTCCATGATGCTTGAAAAATTGAGGGATAAAGCCTTCTTTCAAAATACTATTGATGTATGGATAGCATATTGTGAAGAAAGTGGAATTGATTGGTACAGTATTGAAGGATACCGTAGTTTCATAAGTTATTTGAACTTGGAGGGACTGAAAATGCAGAAATTTCCTCTTTGTATCAAGGAATCGGGCGGGCTATATG
>JBHENS010000004.1:29171-39822 GCA_046261955.1 Nitrososphaeraceae archaeon
AGGGAAAGATAAGGCCAAGTTTCTAGAGGAATTATCCCATTTTTCAGACGATGATTCTTCTGCCTATACATTAAAGTTGAGCAGTGAGGTAATCGATAAAATTCGCAGTTACAATTTATCAGGAAAACTATAATCAAATAATCTACTATCATAACCTGCAGGTTTATCAAGAATCCCGAAGTGTGTCTCCAGATAATATTCTATTTCATGTTGATCAATTGAATAAAGTTCTTGAATCTTCATGCGTAGTTTCATGAAATTTGGATTTATGTAATAATTAAAATGATAATTATCATTTTTGCACTTCAAAATTCGTTTCAGTACCGGACGAGAGATAGCCGGGTGCACTAGCATTCACACTAACCACAAAGTTTCCTACTTTTGCATTCTTTGATATATTTAGTGTTACTTTCACAGAATCATTATTCTCTGAAAATTCCTTGATGACTTTTTTTGACGGGTCCATTATTTGTCCTCTTATTGTAGCATTGTTTATCCTATCATCAGAATTGGCATCCATTAGATCTATTTTTATGACTTGTTCCTCATCATTAGAAACAGGATTCTTATCTACAAGAGTTTGAATTATAAGATTTCTTGGCTGGAGCTCAACGTTACTTTTACCATTTTGCCCTTCCTCTACCAAAATCCCATCGCTCATATTCATTTCTCGGTAAGTGTTATTACCATCTCTAACAATTATGTTAACCTCATCTGTTGAAGTTATTCCCCTATCATCAGTAACAACAAGTTCAAATGTTAATGTAGTGTCAGTTGAAATATTGGGAGCTATGAATGACCATATCATAGTGTTTGCACCGCCTATCGTAATATTGGGATTAGGTATTTGTTTCCAGACGTAAGATAAGATCACACTCTGATTACTCTTACTGTTACTTCCATTGAGGATCACTGATGTACCTTCAGAGACTGTCCGATCGCCGCCTGCGTCAGCTATTAATCGTGTCTCATTTGAAATTAACAAAAATGCACTGGAGTTTTGATTTGACTCTATTTCGAGGATTGACGGTGGTGTAGCACCTATTTTGGTATCGTTATCTAATGATGTACTATTGACATTAGATCTATAAATCTCGTCGAATTCATCAGTAGTAGAAGAACCAGATTTTGTTTCATTTGACTTAGTCAGTGGCATGGTTAATTCAAAATTATTACTTGAGAAAACATCGCCCTCTTCTAAAGGATCATTTAATTTTAAGTTTGGTACCATATCTGAAAATCCTGAGCTAAAATTAGATAAATTCGGCCTTGTGTTTGATTTTTCAATACCGTTAATGTTTATCGAATAAAGTTTGGTCAAGTTATCATTGGGTAAATCTAGACAGGATAGGATTGCCGTGAGACTATTGGGGCCTTCTATTATTTCATGATATTCAGAATCATAAGTGAATTTCCACATTGAATAATTTTTTCCATCACTTATTGTATTTACCGGACGCAGCATAGAATGCGTATTATTCCATAAAGCATAAACTGTGCATGGTTGGCTTGAGCTATATGCGGCAGTTCCTGTGATGGTCAAATTGCCAACTGGAACCTGACTGTTATTTGTTGGAGATATGATATTGATATAATTATTTTCTAATGTGGCATTAGTATGGCTAATTAGGACTATCAATAAGATGGGCAATAGGAAGATTAGAAGAAGTTTGGTATATTCTATATGATGCAATTTGTTATACTCTAGATCTAAAAAATCTATAAAAGGTCCGGCTGTAATTCATATTAAGTATTAATTAAAAAACAGTAGACAACAATGATTTTGCAAGTATGAGATAATACGGCCCTCTACAGGCAATTAAATATCGCATTTCTACGACTTGGTATTTCATATTCAATGTTGTAGAAGTATGGTGAATTTTCCGGCAGGCGCGCATATACACAAATAATATTATCTATCAAGATTGAATTTTCTAGACGCTCAATTACTCCACTTAGATGAACAAATCAGGATATATTTGGCTACAATTTGGTTATCTGAACTTACAAATTTGGCAGATAGTGTGATCGAATTTTTTGCCACTTTGCTATCAATGCATCTGGTCTTATATGTATAGCTTCTTTATCTAATCTGAACTTAGCCAGCGAGACGTACTCATCCATTAAGTCTATACCCATGTATCGTCTAGCGAAATTATGTGCTACCTTAGTAGTTTGTCCGCTACCATTGAAAGGATCAAGCACTAAATCACCTTCGTAAGAATAGAGTTTCATAAGACGATATGGAATCTCTTCTGGAAATGGACAAGGATGTTCGATATATCCTGGAGGAACAGGAGCAATATGCCATATCGAATTTGCAATCTCTTTTGTAAATTCTTCATGCTTTGCGGGAAGAATATCATCTCTGTTTGTTCTTCCACTATTTACATCTCCTTTTCTTAAAACAAGTATGAATTCGTGCATTATATTAGCTCTAAAATATTTAGGATATGGATTAATTACAAATGATCCATACCTATTAGTACCACCTGTAACTTTGTGCCATATAATCTCTTCATGAAGATTCCAATTTCCAAAAGGCTGTACTAATTTTGATAACAGCATATGCGGTAGGGGAATAATTGTTCCATTTACAACCTCATTGCCTATTACTACACAACAGTAACCTCCATCTTTAGTTACTCTATAGATATGCTCATTAAAGATTTGAACCATTTCTTCAAGATACTCGCCTGTTTCCTTTCTCGTTTTTCCACGAAAGTACCCATTTTTCTCAATATGTGCCTCATAGTCAATAGCATTTCTATAAGGAGGGGAAGTGATTGTAAGTTGTACTGAATTTGCAGATAGTCCTGATAGAACCTTTCTGCAGTCTCCCCGGATAATGGAATCTTGAAATTCAAGTAACATGAAATTATTTTCTGTCCATTAATCAGCCCATATCCCCCATACTTAAAAAAAATAAACTTGATGATAAATTAAATTAATAAAATAAGCAGGCGAGATCGACAGGATTCCAGGGTCTACAAGGTTTACATCTCACTAGCTAAAAAAATTAATGGTATCTACGCGATGATTAGGAAAAGAAGATTATAATTTTCGTCTCTAAATTGCAATAAGCAATAAAAGATATTCAAAAAATCAGATCCTTCCATTGAATCGATAAATCATTACTTGACTTTCAGTACTTCATAACCAGTACCTGATAAGTAATCTTATCAGTTCGAGAATGCGAGAATTGGTAATATTCAATCAGTCAAATTTTCATTTGAAAGACGTATGAGTACAAATAGTTGCAAAATCAAGATTAACTGGTGGGAGGTCTGGAATCGTTGCCTACAATATGTACCCACCAGTTCAATGAACGGTTAATCATTAGTGTTCAACATAGAAAAAAATGGTTTACATTGCCTTTATTTCTCGTAAAAACACACTGAGCCCAGATAATCTTAAGATTACAATAAATAAAATTGCACTGAAGATATTATGCTGATGAGAGGTTACCAATCTTATTTAGGGTTCACATAATTGGTAATGTGTGAATACTATCGGAACACTATTGGAATTGTTTTCCTCTACTTTTCTAATATAAATTCATCCACTGGCATACCAAAATGCCTTCCAGATGAAGATTTGGTATAAGCTAGGACTTCATCACCAACCTTTAGATCAGTGACAGATACCAGTTTATTGTCTTTTGTGATCAACCTTATTGTTTCAGCATTCTGAAGAATTACAGTTCCCTTAGAATCATCTATTTGAGCCTTTACCAATTTCATTGGTCGGGATTCTATTTTGGATCTCCCTACTGTAGATTTTCTGCTCGTTCCATCCTTGCTAATAACGAGAATTTCCACACCTGCTTCAAGCTCGGATAGGTATTTTGTAGTTCCATCGGACATGGCAGTGTAACAGTGAACAGCTCCAGCATTTACTCTAAATGGTCGAGGGGAGGTAAAAGAGGAACCTACAGATTCGTTGTGTACCAGGAACAAGAAATTTGATTTACTGCCTATAAGCAAACCTTCACCCATGGTCATCATCGATACTGTATCTACACATACTCTTTCACCCATTCCTACGTCCTTTAATTCTAGTATTCTTGCATATTCTAAGTTGAAAGTAGGATTATCAAGCAAGTCATGCGAATTCTCAACTTGAGTTACATCGTCTGTTTCCAATATAACACCATCAACGCCAAGTTCTAAAACAGAGAACATAGTTCTAATTTCCTCTGAATTTCTAGTAGTTGTGTAAATTTTTGTTCCCGACTTCTGAAGTTTGGCTATGAGATTCTCCAATGGAATTATCTTCCAATCAGTAGCCTCAACAATTACAAAATCAGCACCATATTTAGATGCAAGAACTATATCTTCTAAATCGTTATTATTTGATATCTTTTTTATATAACCTACAGTTTTGGTAAGAGTTTTCTTACTTTTCTTCAACAAATCCAAAGTGTTACATACAACAAAATCCGCATTATCAGAATGAAATATTGTTCTGAATTTTTTGTTTGTGATAACGGAAGGGTCGCCATATATCAGTGACACATTAGATACTTTGGATAAAAAGTCATCAAGTTTTTCTTTTTCTACAAGCGGTTTTAGAATGAATTCTTTATTTTTTTGAATTGACAATATACTTTAGTGCCTCTTTTGGTTTTTCACCGTTAAAAATAATTCTAGATAATGCATTGAGTATCCGTGGTGGATTCTTGTGTTGAAATATGTTACGTCCAAAGGTAACACCAATCGCTCCAGCTTGCATTGCGCCGTCACACATTTCCAATATGTCCTCATCCGTTGTTGCCATTGGTCCGCCTGCAATAACCACAGGAACAGGACATGTCCTTACGACCTTCTTAAAGGATTCGCTGTCTCCAGTATAAACAGTCTTAACAATATCTGCTCCTGCCTCTGCACCAATCCTGGCTACATGTGATACGATATCCACACTAAACGGATCCTTGATGTTTTCACCTCTAGGATACATCATTGCAATCAATGGAACATCCCACTCGTTACATTTATCGGAAATAATTCCCAATTTTTGGAGCATTTCGGGCTCTTCCTTTGCGCCAATATTTATATGAACTGAAATACCATCGGCCCCTAGCCTTATTGCGTCCTCAACACCACCCATTTGTACTTTCTTGTTTGGTGAAAGTCCTAGTGAGGTACTAGCAGACAAGTGAGCAATTAATCCTACTTTTGGGGGGCGAGGCAATGATTTGATAATCCCTTTGTTTATAATGACACTTGTAACACCAGAATTTTCACATCGGTAAATAAACCCATGAACATCCTCCAGTCCGGGTATTGGACCATTTGTGATTCCGTGATCCATTGGAATACAAAGCATTTTGCCACTAATTAGAATCCTTGAAAGTCTTATCTGTCTGCCAATCGCCATTAATATTTAGATAATTTTGTTATCTGACTTAAAAGTGATATGTTTCTCTTATTTCTTGATCTGAAGATGTGTAGAAATATTTTGGGTTTATGAAAATAAGATTTGTGGCAAAAACTTCATCAGATTAAATAAATTCCAATCGTAGTTTCGCAAGACATAGAAAAAATTAATAAGCAGAAAATTTAGTTGAGAGCGCCGTCTCCTCTTTTTTGGGTTCCTATATCTATTGCCTCAGTAACTGTCGAGATAAAGATCTTTCCGTCACCTGGAGAACCGGTACTTACAGTGTCCAAAATAGTCTTTACTACTTTATCAACTTCAGCATCATCAACAACTGTAGATAAACATGACCTAGAAGAAAATTCTGAAGTATATTTTCCCGTTCCACGTCCGGATTGTACTACAGGTTTTTCACCATGACCTCTTCCTTTTGCATCAAATATTGTAGCTCCGGTATTTCCTATCTTTTTTAGCTCTTCATTCAATTCTGGCATTCTTTCAGTATGAACGATCGCTTCAATGCGCTTCATATTTTCACATAATATATAAAGAATATAAGGTTTTCAAATATCTTTAGACAGATTAAATATATAACATTGTATGATGATAATACATAATTAACATAATTTTATGCTTTTAAAATAATATAAATTGGTTGGATCCAAATGAACCCCACGGTATATGAAAGAACAGATATAAATTGGTTGGATCCAAATGAACCCCACGGTATATGAAAGAACAGATATTAATTGTTGTAGATTGGGCGTTCAAGAATATTACAAACAGAGTTGTTATCGTTACAAACCTCTGGCAATGCTTATCCCACCGTCATGATATTGATACTGCACATAATAACACATGTTCTTTTTATATCACGCGTACTTGAGCGACTAAACTACGGTTAACAAAAGCTGAAGAAGGTAAGTAAAGTATTTTGAGTCTATTTGAATAGATCGGTTTCCAGAATGTTTTTCATTTTGTAAATAAGGTCATCAAAAGTGTTTTGATTCCTTAATTTAGTAAAACTATTATTGTCAAAACTCTGTACAATTGTTGAATTATACTTAGATCTTTGAAATGATTGCTTTATTTCATCTACGGAGTTTGGAGGACTTTCATTATTAGGCTGCATTTCATTACTAACGTTTTGGGTATTTTTGCTAGCGTTTTGGGTATTATTGCTATTGCTTGCGTTTGCTTCTATTCTTGTTTCAATGGGAATATCTTGGGTAATAGTTTGATTATTTCTTCCCAAGGTGAGACTTGAAGGTAATTCCTCTTCAAGACTACTTTTACCAGAGTCTTCGCCCAGGTTGACAGTATCACTGGATAGCAAATCAACAGTTTCTCCAATCATTCCGTCTATTGAACCAGACAAGACATCGTTAACTGTCTCAGTTATGGATGATGAAGGAATACTAGGGGCCGTTTGTTGATTGGTTAACAGAGAATTACCGGTGGTTAAGTTTGGTTGGATATTTGGGGTGGTTAAGTTTGGTTGGATATTTGGGGTGGTTAAGTTTGGTTGGATATTTGGGGTGGTTAAGTTTGGTTGTGCATTGGTTAGTCCATTGGTTGCAAATAGAACAAAACTGATGAGGGAGATGGTATAAACATAGTATAACTTGAAATTTCTTGACACTTGAACAGGTCAAGAAAATTACTAATAAATCATCAGGTTCATATGTTGTGTCTTTAGGGTAAATAATTGTGATCCTGAGATATTAGAGTCATGTTCTCATTTGTCTACGGGCTCTCATTTTTTAATTATGGCGATAAGTAACTAAAAATTTTTTCATTTGTACAAACCATGGAACTAAGATATGCAATTGAAAATATCATTTCAGATATAATATTAGCATCCCTAGGCAGAAATACATAACACTGGCTATTTTGATTCTCCCAGGCACATTTATCTTTTGCAAGTACAATAAGTCGGTCATACTACAACAATTAATGTTTTTATCCGAAATGAAATTCCGAATTGCAGATATGTTACTAATTATAGATATATTTCTGGTATGTGAAAAGGCGATTATATGGAAAAAAGTAGGCATTATTCCATTAAGTGCCTGACATCGCCTTCCAATATTCCAGATTCATTGTGAAGTCTATCAATGTGCTTTGAAAGACCTTCCTTCGTATCAAATGGAGAACCGCAGTATGCACATGCGAAATTTGCCTTGCTGGAGTCCTTCACATATTCAATTGCCTTGGTATCGATAATACATACCGGTGTTCCATGCAGAACCCCATCTATAGATGATAGAGCAATAGCTTCCATTTTCCTTGAAATATCCTCCCGGGATATTATTCCGAGAACAGCAGAATATGCATGGACCATTAATTGTCTTACATTCCGCTTATTCATGATTGTGAGAGCATCCTTTATGGTATTTTGTGGATTGACTGCTAGAACAGGAGATGACATAATTTCCCTCAGCTTAATCTTGGTGGGGTTCTTGCCTTCAGATGTTACTTTATAAAGTATATCAGTCTTGCTTACCATTCCTACTACTTCTCCAAGATGCGATGCAAGTACACTGCGTTGATTTCTTTCCTTCATTCTTTTTATTGCTTCATCTAGAGTCTGATCTGCTTCAAGTATGATTGCATCACCATTCATTAAATTACCAACGGGCCATGAAAGGAACGAAGTAATGCTTTCGGAAACTAGGGGACTAGTCATGAATATATTATTGGGTGGATATATTTATATTTATACAGTATTTAACCCGTGTTTATTAGTTAGTTACCTTATATTACGGACGGTCAAGGTAAGCGTATGTCAGTTATTCAAGAAGAAGGTTCTAACGAAAAGGAAAGCGGAGTATATTTCAATTTCATAAACTCTATCAAGTCAGACGTAACAAAGGAAATTTACGAATATAACATTCCCCCTTATTCTACAGATAAGCCACTCGCTCATTTGTTTATTTAACCTCTGTTTTACCGTCTTCATTTCTGAAAACTAGATGTCCAGAAAAGAAAAGATATGGATTTTCATGTACTTCATTTGCATTTAACACCAGATTAGAAAATCTAATTTAATTTATCTACCCTGAACTTTTCATATTTTAGATCGGAGGTTCAATTTCCCTTACGCTTAAATTTCTAAAGTCTACCGAAATATCATCCCATCGAAAGGTAACATTTGGAGAACCCCACGTTATAATTTCGTCAGATTTACCTCCACATTCAGTTCCATCTTCACCCCATGCTCCGTTATCTACCAATTGTCCAATTCTTGTCCAATTATTATTGTTATGAGGATCTAACCAGTTTTCGAGATTTACATTTCCATTTGGAAGGTTAAAGACAACAGTCTTAAAACGAAACCAATGGTTTTTCAATTCTCCATAGTTATGCTCTATATGTGGCATCTCCCAAGATTTAGGATGGGCTTGCTCCTTATTGAAATTACTAGTCCCATCGAAATATATTTTGTTCTTATAACTGGATCCCCCACAGCCATCATTTAATGATTAATGGTCTTCAGATCTAACAAAGTGAGTTATTCCCGGTTCGTCTCCTCCCCTGTAATGATATTCTCCTGTAATCTCTACGTTTTTCCAATCAGTTGGTTTATGCCAATACCCTTTCTCACTAAGTTCTGAAAAATCATATGTATCCATGTCACCTTCATCGTTATCAATCCCATCTTTTGAATACACCGATAATCTAGATCTGTCTCCTATATTGTAACTGTTGTCATCATTCTCTTTTATTTTACCGTAATTATATAGATGAGAATCCTCTTCGGGGTCATCCATATTCATGTACCATTCAAAACCTTCGGGCTTTGTGTCGTATAGTTTGCTAATTCCAAAAATATCTGACCTGCTGTCATAAAGTTGGAAATTATCGAGCGTATCAAAATCTCTGTTGCACTAGTGAGTGATGCTGCAATATTCTCTACTTTAGAATCCGTTTTGGTTAATATGCCGTTACTGTTTGATAGTACAAAAAAGGTCACAACTCCACTTATGATGATAATAAAAATAAATTCAAAAATGTGTTCACGCATTTGAGTTCGTTGCACGATAAGCCCAAAAGACTTTTTAAATTTTATGGATGGGCCCTATATTACTTGCATAAGTAGGCCCACCAGGTATTATTTAGCAATCGCGTCAAGCAGCAACAAAATTGAATCTTTTCTGTATTTTTGGGCTCTGCTTGATTTTCTCTTCAGCAAAGGTTTCAATCTACAGACATATCCCGAAGAAAGCAAGTAGGATTAAGACGTAGAGAACTGAAAAATATGATTTGGGAAATTTCCTCATAATTTGAGTTACAAAAACTAATGATCATCATTTTTCCCCAATGTATGAGGTTCAATAATTTAGAAAATCTAATTTAATATAACCGGCTTAACCTTCTAGTATTTAGATATATCCACAATTGGCCAAATCAATTTTGAGTAGTAAATGGACAGAGAATGCGTAATCCAGTTCGCTAATTTCAGTTAAGGCTCTTGCTTTGGGCTTTTTCTGATTCTTTTTTGTTTTACCTTGCTAGTCGTCGTCGATATCTCCTTACCTAAGTGAGCCTTGAGTTGCTCAATATTTTCCTTATGGGTTGTTTTTCGAAATGGATCAATTGGGATCTTCTTTTTACGTGCAATGCGAATATCTGTTACTTCTGATTGTACTAGTTCATCCTTAGAATATCCTCTTCCATGTCGTGAAATTAGGACTCCATTGGTTACTGTCTTGACGATTCCACGCTTGATAGCATCCTTCATAAGTTACAAAATTTAGAGATCTAAATTAAAAGGTTTCTTGATAAAGTGCATATTTACTATCAAATTGATTCAATATTGTGCTTAACGAGACATCATGGAGAAAAACAACCGGCGTTAAATGATAGTCAATACTTTGAATAAAATATATTATGTTTCAAAAAATCATTCTGGTCAAGGGGCTGAGCGCCGGGGTAGCTCAGCTTGGTCAGAGCGTTCGACTCATAATCGAAAGGCCGCGGGCTCAAGTCCCGCCTCCGGCACATAATTTTTAAAAATCGAAGGACATTTCCCAAAAAATAAAGAGATATTTATGCCATTAATTTTCTAACTATTAATTGTCAATCACGTTTGAAATTCTAAAACCATTTATTGATTTTGTTGTATGGATTATATCTAATTTAGGATATCCGGGAATTTTTTTCTTAATGGTCCTAGATAGTGCCATGATTCCAATACCTAGTGAGATCATATTGGTCTTTTCAGGTTATCTAATTTCATCAGGAGAATTTGAACCAGTAAGTGTTATTC
>JBHENS010000005.1:0-38515 GCA_046261955.1 Nitrososphaeraceae archaeon
AAATGAAATTGAGTCATGTGTAAGAATTACAGAATTCTCAATGACATATTTAATTGTAAGAATCGCGATAACCGAGAGAAAAATTGTAGTAAATACAATGCCTGTTAGAAGAGTACTTGAACAAGATGACTATGATTCAAATATAGGATTGTTCATACTAACATAATATTAAGAAAATGAATGAAAAGAGAATATTATTGTTAATTTCATTTTTGGTATTTATTGCATTCATAAGCTACGATGCTATCATGTCTTATACTCAATTTGTGTCAGCACAAATATCAACACCCGAAAACTCCACTACCCAAGATCCATTATCTCTGCCAGACCTTTTTGAAAAGGTTGAAAAATCAGTAGTACAAGTTACTGAGGTTAATAATTCTAATGAGCTCGGATCACGACTGGGTTCGGGATTTGTCTACGATAATAATGGTCATGTAATTACAAATTATCACGTCGTAGTACCGGGTTCCAATAATAATGACGAGTTGCAAGTTAGTTTCCTAGACGGTAGTGTTTACTCTGCAGACCTCGTAGGATTTGATCAATTTGCAGATTTGGCTGTCATTAAGGTAAAAAATATTACTTCCCATAATTTAACACCACTGTCCTTAGCCAATTCATCCGCCTTAAGAATTGGAGAAACGGTTGTTGCAATTGGAAACCCCTTTGGATTGTCGGGTTCAATGACCGTAGGAATAGTAAGTGGCTTGGGTAGGCTACTGCCATCTAATGAAAATGGAGAGAATTTTGATGGAACAACGTCACCATACTTGATCCCGAATATGATACAAACTGATGCTGCTATTAATCCGGGCAATTCTGGAGGCCCTCTCATTGATACACAAGGAAGAGCAATTGGAATTAATACTGCAATATTTTCTAATACCGGAGTTTATTCAGGAGTTGGATTTGCAATCCCCTCTAACACCATCAACAAAATAGTAACTTCACTTATCCAAACTGGTTCATATCGTCATCCATATATTGGAATAGTGGGGTTAAGTCTTTCTCCAGATTTATCCAAACAAATTGGTTTGACTCAGACCAAGGGGTTTCTAATAACTAGTATCACTGAAGGGAGCCCCGCCGAGAAGGCTGATTTACAGGCAGGGTCAACTACAACAACGGATAATGGAAGGGAAATTAATACGGGTGGAGATATTATCTTAAAAATCGATAACAGAGAAGTCACGAAGATTGACGATATTCTAGCGTATCTTGAAAGCCAGAAACAGGTTGGAGATGAGGTACATCTTAGTATTCTCAGAGATAATGCGATTAGGGAATTGGATTTAGTATTGGCAGAAAGGCCCAGTCCCGATAAGATTGATTCATCGTCAAATGATTTTCCAAATAGACTTCCACCCCAGAATGGAGATAGTAATTATCCGGAAGAACTGTATGATGAATGCGTCAGCGTTGCAGGAAAAGGCTTTTGCGACTTTCTATTCAAAAGATGATGTTACCAACTAGCGATATTATATAGCAAATTTTTTTGCTCTACAGCTTAACTATTTCCCGAAACTTAATTAGATGATATGCATCATCCAAGTTTTTCTGATTTTACATACCATTTTCCCGAACGCATTCCCAATACGATAGCTCCGATATAGTTACCTTTTTTGTATACTTTAGCAAATTCTTTTCCAAGACCAAAAAATGAAAGTAACAGATTATCTTTTTGATGGTAACCTGATTCTATAACTTTCATACTTAATTTGCTACTGGACTTGATAATTATCTTGCGTGCATCAGTCCAATTACCACTCCAAGATACGATTTCAAAATTTCCAAAGTTCTTTGACGAAATCTTATAACCTTCCAGCCGTGCCTTAAAATCCATTTTTTTCTCCTTGGAATAGGAATTCATCCATTCTGTAGCCCTATGGCCCATTCCGTCTTCGACTCCAAAATTGTCAGTTCCAGCCAATTATGTAATTGTCTGAGATTAATAATTTTAAACTTTGTAAAAATATCATTAATTCAAACTGAAAAGGATATTGACTGAGAATGAAGATATATTCTGCAGTGAAAACATGCTATGAATTGAGTCTGTATCTAGGACTAAGAAAACAGTAAAAAACAGGACATCAAAAACGAATGATTTAAGTAAACTACCGTACATAAATTCAATATGTCCAGCGAAGTAAATATTCGTGAAAGTCCCAATCATTTCATAGTTCTCGATGCAATATCAAGAGGAATGATTAATATCGATAAGATATCAAAGATGTCAAAGTTACCCAAAACTGAAGTTGAATTAATAATAAATGATCTTGTTTTTCAAAGATTGATAACAATTAATGAAAAGAGAGGCTTCTTTGGTAGGAAAAAAATTGAATTAAAAATAACAGACACAGGCATGAATCTTCTTGGAAATAAGAAGAAGGAATTACAGGACAAGGTTCAAGAAATGCAGCAATACTACAATAATGGAAACAGAACACAGCTTGAATCAGTTATGGACTCAAATAGAGCATGGATGCCGATGATGCTATTTTCAGGAGTAATGAATATCCTGTTTTTTACTTCTATGATGTCATTAATGGGTTTAGCGTTAAACCCTATGGAAAGTTCTCTTACTCAGGGGGATGCGAATGCTGAAAGTAGCGGCAATGCAGACACTACTTCTGGAGGTAGCGATACTAGTTCTGATAGTTCCGGCGTGGATTCCCAAGCAGGAAGTGATACTGGCGGATTTGACGGCGGCGGATTTGACGGCGGCGGATTTGACTTTTAGATCATATTAAGTCAGATTTGAGTGGCAATAGAATCATTAAGACGGATTTAGCTGGTTCGATAAAGATTGTGAAGTTGCAATGTGGAACGCAAGAATTTTTTGAATTTATTCACTTGTAATTAAATTCGATTTATTTTCTGGACAAGTCGTTGTTTTTATCAGTAAGAATGGAGGTTTTGCCATATCTCTGAAGCGTCTCTACAATCCATTTTACGTCAGCCTTAGTTTTAGCAAGATGTGCAATCTTTATACAGTCCCTAATATCTTTTGATTTCATTTTGTGCCATACTTGAGAAGCTACCTCTGTTGCAATGTCTTTTGATATACCCTCTTGCCCAAGCATGTGAATTGATATATCTAGAAAATTCTCAAAATTATACTGTTTAAAGTATAATACCATAAATCTAGAAAGCAAAGGTGTGAGCATGTGGTTAGTATCATTCGTAGTAGCAAAAACCCATGTTTTCAATTGGGTGTTTCTTGTCTTCATATGTTTTGTTTCTGCTATTATGCCAGTTTCCATAAGACTTAGGAGTACTGTCTGATCCTTTATTGGCATATGTTCAATTTCATCAATAACCAAATATCTCGGACGCTTTTCAAATAAGTAGTCGACCATTCCAGATTTTGTACTATGCGTACCTAGAGTAAAATAAGAACGCTCAAGTTTCATACATCCTAACATGAACAACGTTTTTGCAGATGCAGGTGGACCAACAAGCAAAATATGTATCGGTTTCAGTGACTCAAAGGACAAGTAAAACAATTTTTTTATGTCCTCATACCCGATTATGTTATCAAACACATTGTATTGCTTTGCAGATTTGTCTGAATTGTTTTTTGTGGTATTACTCTTCGCAGTTACTTCGTTTTTGATAGACATGCCCTGCTCCTGATACATTTGATCTGAGTGATTATAGACATTCCTACAAAATCTTGATGTCTAATTACTCTAATTTAGTAGACGAAAATTGAATTCGGTTGCGGCTTTATATTTGGTGTTCCAAATAAATAAATTAGTTGGCTCAATTTCGTTTATCAATACCATCCGATTTTCATCTTGAAGCTTATGTAGACAAATAGGAGATACTTGACTAGAACGTAGAATTTATTTTTGGTAAACTTCCTTAATCTCATCATACGATATCTAATAAATGACATACTTGCTAACTATTAGGACCTATTATTTATGGTTCCCTATTAATTGATAGATACTAAGATAGAGTGTCATACAAACACAAGAGGAATTATTCAGTTATCCTTCTATTGTTTGCAGTAAATCATTATTGTTGGCTTTACAAATCAGCTTAACTAGGTAAATTATTATAGACATAATTAACAATCAAATCACTAATGCTTCGTAGCAAAAACCAGAAAGATAACGGCAAATTAGCGAACAGATCTAAGGATCTTTTGACTGTAAAATGGGAAAATAATCAAGTCATAATGATTGATCAAACAAAATTGCCTGGTAAACTAGTATATGTTAGGTACAAGAAATATGAGGACGTTGCTAGAGCTATAGAACGATTGGTTGTTAGAGGAGCTCCAGCCATAGGTGTTGCAGCGGCATTTGGAATGTCATTAGCTGCAATTTCAAGTAAAGCAAAAACTAAAAAAGCTCTGCTCAAAGATCTTAAAATTGCCTACAAGAGATTAAGATCAACGAGACCTACTGCTGTTAATTTGGTATGGGCCTTGGATCAAATAATGAATAAAGCATCTTCAAGAAATGATGTTGAAGATATCAAAAAATCAATTATTCATACCTCTCTAAATATGGCAACAGACGATATTATAACTAACAAGCAATTGGGAAAGAATGGAGCAGTGTTGATCCATAACGACGACGTAATACTCACACATTGCAATGCAGGTTCACTTGCAACGGTTACATACGGTACCGCATTGGGGGTACTTAGAGCAGCCAGCGATATGGGTAAAAATATACAGGTTATTGCTACCGAAACAAGACCCGTAATGCAAGGTTCTCGATTAACTGCATTTGAATTAGATCATTATGGCATAGATTTTAGTTTGATCCCCGATACTGCTGTAGGACATTTAATGTCTAGTGGTCTAATCAACAGAGTGGTAGTAGGTGCAGATCGAATTTTGAAAAGTGGCCATGTCTACAACAAGATTGGTACCTATCAGGTTGCTGCACTTGCAAAAAGACATAACATTCCTTTTTATGTGGCCGCCCCTAGTTCGACGTTTGATTTAACAAGCAAGGTCGATGAAGTAGTCATTGAAGAAAGAAACAAAAATGAATTGATGAAAATGGGTAATAAGTTATTAGCGCCAAAGGGAATCAAAGTTTTTAATCCCGCATTTGATGTAACCCCGCCAGAATTGATCACAGGAATTATTACTGAAAAAGGCATTATTAAACCTCCATATAAAAAAACTATAGCCAAAATCATGTAAGACATGGATAAAGTATTTAATCTCTAAGTATATTTTTATTATTGGATGCCAAATAGTATTAGTCAAGAACAAGTGTATTCCGTATTAAAGAAATGTATGGATCCTGAGATTCCCGTTAATATAGTCGATCTGGGTTTAATTTATGGTGTAAATATTAATGAATCAAATGATGTCGATGTTGAAATGACAATGACAACAAGGGGCTGCCCCCTTCATGACACGTTGGTTAGTGATGTTAAGCGATATATAGGAAAAATTGATGGAGTAGGAAACATAAATGTCTCAATTGTTTGGGATCCGCCATGGAATATGGAAAGAATGGAACCATCAGTCAGAGAAAAACTAGGATTTGGAAGACCAAAGTTAAGGTTTCAAGTTGATTATGAAAAATACCAACCCATGGTGAAGGGCAGATTAGTTACACAAGAGGATGGTTCCCTAATTCTTGAAAATGAGAAAGAGCAAAGATTTATGGTAAATCAGGCAATTGTTGATTTTTGGAATAGCTGCGATGGAACAAGAACAATTACTCAGTTAGCAGATCATTTTTCATCTAAATTAGGATTGCCTAGACAACAGGTCGAACAAGAAGTAGTTCAACTTGTCCAGCAACTGCTCGAATCTGAATTGCTAAGACCTCAACAATAAAGAAACACATATTGTGTTCCCAAGATAGTATCGTTTCAACAACCTCTAGATTTCATAAAGTGGTAGTGGAATTAGGAATAGGAGATGGTCAATTATTAGAAAAGGTTGTTAGGAATCAAAAAAGTACGAGCACATGCTACCTGGGTGTTGAGATTGATGCAAAACAAATTCAAGTAGCACGTAATAAATTGCGAGAAAATAATGTTTACCTGATAAATGAATCTTTTGAAAAAATCCTTTCATGTTTTCCTGATAATTATGTTGACGAATTCATTTTTGTCCTTCCTCCCCCCGAGTACATTGACAGGAGTAAGGAGAGTCTATGGATTTCATTCTACCAAGATATCTACAAGAAACTGAAAGAAAAAGGAGCTCTTACAATTGTAACAGAAATAACTAATGATTTGCTTGAGCCTGTAACTGATAATGAATTTAGAACATGGAAGAATTGGTTAATTTGCAAGTTCGTTAATCTTGGTTTTATGGTAAAGGAGTCTTTTGATGATAGTCCTGTATATTACAGCTCCCACTATTTAGAACAATTTGGAGGGGACCGATCACGGATAAAGATAATTACTCTAATTTTAATAAAACCCCAGTCTGGATGAACTTAGCCTATCTATTGTTTATTTTTTCCTAGTAATATGTAGTAACATAACATGATCGTTCATACAATCTCTTGAACAAAATATTGAGCTGCAATAATCGTGATTACATGGAACAGGATCTTGATGATTGAACCTTTTATTGCAAAAACTGCAAAAGGATTCTAGTTCCATAATGTCATATTTGGAAAATGTATTTCCACAATTTCGTTTCTCTTTAAACCATCTTATATCTACTCTTTGTTTTTCAGCATAATTCATAACCATATCATAAGCCTCATAGTAACCTTGGGCAAAAAATTCTCTATAAGAAATCTTAATATTGCTTTTTCTGGAATCTGAGAAAGAGACGATCCATTTTTCGTAAGGAATAGTATTTTTTTCATCTACACCTGAAACTACTTCCCTTTCTCTTTGCTCACGGTTTTTCAACTAATTGAAGAATATTCTAACATTCAAATATATTTTTACTCTAAGCAAAATATTTACCAATGTTGGAGAATGTGGATTAGAAATGGTAGTCGTGTATTATCATTGAGAAGTTTATAAGAACCCAGATTTAATAATTTAAGTTTAAGAATGGAAAAGACATGCGCATATTGCGGGAAATTTTTTCATGGAGAAAGCTGGCCCCATGTAGAAGGAGACTCTAATCTAGGGGTATTGAAAATAGAGAATTTTTGCTGTGAAGAACATAGAAATTTATTTTTGGAATCGGCTTAAGGTATAATTCATTTACTTTCCAAACACCTGACCAAGATTATTGCGCATACTCCCCAAACGTCCTTTTCTACTCTCTTTCTTTTTAACGGGTTCAAAACACTTGTCGCATAAAGATCTCAAATTTGAAGGTCTATTGTCTTTCAAGGAACCATTAATGTGTTCAAAAAAAGGACCATTACTTCCTCTAAGTTTAACAGAACATTTTTGACACCGATGATGCGACCTTTCTAGTACAGTTTGTCGTATACTAAGAGTTAAGCTCTCATACTTCTTCTTATCAATATGTCCTGTGTCTCCACCGCCAAAAAATGACAATGATCAGTCTAACATAGAGCCAAAAATAACTTTTGCTGTTAAAATTCCTAAATTCTATATAAAGAATTTGAAACGAAATCGGTTGAAATATTAATCTTTAGTATGTGAAGGTTGCAGTACCCAACCAGTGTAAATAATCTGCATACAATTTTCAGCTGTCCACACCAAATGGGCATAACCACAACGACGTACTAAACAGATATCAAGATACGTAATTTAGTACTATGTTAACTACAGAAAATAATATCAACCCTTTAGAAGGGTGTGACTAATTCAAATGGTACGTCAAAATTTTCTAACTCACATACAGCTCCTGGCATACAAACCACTCCGTATACAATGACGTTATTACATTCCACGTTACTATCTTCATTTTCTGAATTATTTTCACACTTATTGGTTTGTTGGCTTTCTGTATTTACTTGCCCTTTATCATCTTCATTTTCTTCATCCTCTGCCCTAACTTGTTGAATTCCATCGAAGATTACAGTTGACACCAATGTTATAGTGAGTGCTGATATCAGAATAACGGTCATACTAACGTTTTTCATTACAATGATTTTTTGTTTATGATATATTAGAAGTGCGTTACAACAATTAGTAAAAAAAGAGGGGGATCTTGTTGCTAAATTTGAATGCGTTAATTTCTTCTATAACAAAAATTTAGAAAAGTTAAAGTTACTCATTGAAAAACTAAGGATCTATGGAGAAATATTAAGAGTGGACCGAGTGGGATTTGAACCCACGGCCACCTACGTTTCCTCTGTAAATGATGGTCTCATTTACATGCAAGGCAGGTATTCTACCAGGCTAAACTATCGGCCCTATAAACACAATATTTTTTTACTTGATAATTTAAGTGCTTTTAATTACTCCAAGCAAGTTGTATGTTATTGTTGCATATCTTATTTATATAAATTCGAGACCGTAAGTAAGTATGGTTTACATAACTAGACAGATTGCGTTACCTAAAAAAGAACATGAATTGACCATGTGAAATCATTTTGATTTCCAAGATTAATTTCCAGTCCAAAAAATATTGACCAGATCAATTAGTCAAAAAGTTACCATACAAACCAAAGTATTGGGATGTCCCATTCAAATAGGTTTCAACTGAGTTAATTTCTATTCTTATGGAAAATGCAAGTCAGTTAATCCCCTTAAACGGAATAAGAAGGATTTCAATAAAAGGATTTTTGACAACAGCCTACCCGATTTGTGTAGTAATTATCTAGTTATGGAAGTTTTGGTAGTATGACACAAACAATGTAATATAGCGCAGTCATTTATGAAAGAATTTTATGATGAGTGAAAAAATGGTTTGAAAATATTGTGTTCAGTGACCCACGGAATATCCATCGAAAATTTCTCTATCAACAAAAAAATTTGGATATTTAATTGGACTTGACTTTCACAATTTAATTTCATGGTGATATCACATATGAATTAGAAAGTGATCGAAATACTTTTAGCACATGTCTAAATAATTTGGGTTATGTCCGCTCTGTTGAAAGATCGTGTTTGGGTTATGTTATCAGAGGTGGCTAAGAGAGGGGTTTATCCCTTACATGGATCCAGATTAGGAATTTTCAGAATACCTGTAGAAATAACAGAGCGTTCTGATATTAATGCAATAATTAATAGTTTAAAAAGTTCTGGCTTCAAGCTCGATTCGTATGCGGATCGAATTTATGTTACAGATAGATGGACAGAAACTGGTATTGAAGCAATAACCCAAAAAGAGGTCGAAGCAAATTTAGAAATTACAGTCGAAATTGTTACAGGCGATGTTGTGGATATTATATACCAGATAAAGCCATTGGAGTACTTTGGTGACCACTATTGGATAAAAAATTATAGACAAAAAACAGATATCAGAGCAAAGATAATTATCGACACAATAATTTGGAACTCTAAAATTGGCGATAAACTAACAAATCATTACAAAAAATCACAAAAATTATCAGCTCAAGACGCACTGAAAAAATTAGACGAACTAACCCCACTCAAAAAGAAACCAATATCTCGGGATCCTTCTATCGCACAGGGTGAAAAGCCACCGGAACGCTCATCTCAACCACAGATTCAGGTAAATGCACCATCAGTTACACCGCCTCCACAAGCTCCTCCCGCAATGGCAGGTGGGGATACAACCATTTCACTTGTTGGGACAGGGAATTCATATTCAAAAATAGATGGTCCAATAGATCCTGAATTCAAATCAAAACGCCAGGTAACAGGAAGCTATCAGGGAATTAAGGTGTGGGGTCCAGTTGATCCGCCAGGACAGCTTGGTATCTGGGGAACCGAAGTTACAGTAGATTACGATGTTTGTGTAGCTGATGGTGCCTGTATTGAAGCATGTCCTGTAAATGTCTATGAGTGGCTGGACACAACAGGACATCCTGCATCAGAGAAAAAGCCTTTCATGATCAGAGAAAAAGATTGCATTTTCTGTATGGCATGTGAAAATGTTTGTCCTCCTCAGTGTGTAAAAATATTCCAAAAAGGTCAATAATGTCAACAGGCTTGCAGTGAACCTATAAATATTTACTCGTACATTTTTACAATAGGTAGTGATAGAAGATAATATCAGAATTCAGCGGATTTTTGTACTACGTTTTGATGGCAATAGCTTGGATAATGACAGTTTACACTTTGAATTTTAATTATTTGAGTTACAGGTCTACTAGGAATTCAGTGAATAATAAGATTAGAAAGAAAATCAACTTTTCTGCTGAAACATGCCCGCAAGTGACAATTCAGCTACCAATCTATAATGAAAAATACGTGGCTACACGCTTAATCAATGCAATTTGTAGTATGGATTTTCCAAAGGAACATATGGATATACAGGTGCTGGACGATTCAGACGATGAGACCTCAGGTATTATTGATGCTTTGGTTGAAAAATTCAAAATAGACGGATTCAACATATCAGCTTTTCACAGAGTAAACAGAACTGGGTATAAAGCAGGAGCTCTTAAAGAAGGACTGAAATTTGCCAAGGGTGAATTCATTGCCATATTTGACGCTGATTTTATTCCTCCAAGTGATTTTCTAAGAATGGCTCTCAGTCATTTTGACGATTCCAAGATTGGCCTTGTTCAGGGAAGATGGGGCCACATTAATGAAAAGTATTCAGTTTTGACAAAGGCTCAAGCAGTCTCTTTGGACTTGCATTTTTTTATAGAGCAAAAAGCAAAGAGTCTCACACACCTTTTCATGAATTTTAATGGAACAGCTGGAATTTGGAGAACATTGTGTATAAAAGATGCAGGGGGTTGGCACACAGGCACGCTGGTTGAAGATTTAGATTTGAGTTTCCGTGCACAGATGAAAGGCTGGAAATGTATCTTTGATGAGGATCTAGTTGTCAATGCGGAACTCCCTGTTCAAATGAATGCTGCAAAGCGTCAGCAATTCAGATGGGCAAAAGGATCCATACAGGTTGCTAAGAAACTTTTGATAATGTTACTATCTCATAGAAAACTTTCTATAGATACTAAAATTCAGATATTCATTCAACTAACCAAGCACATCATTAATCCCCTATTCTTGATACAGTTCCTCATATTTCCCATCCTATTGATGCTGAATTATCAGGTTTATGATACTGCTTGGGCTCCAGCACTTGGTATCGTTGCATATCTTCTACTAGGACCAGCAACATATCTGATAATGATTAGAAAAATCTGGCGTGAAAATTGGAGAACAAAAGCGCTTCACTATTTGTTCATGATATTCTACGCGAGTGGAATTTCCATTAACAATTCTGTTGCCATATTTGACGCATTGGTTGGAAAAAGGAATGAATTCCTGAGAACACCAAAATTTGGAATAATGGAAAAAAATCAAGATTGGCGCAATAACAAGTATGCTTTACCATTTACAAAAACTACTTTGTTGGAAATCTTTTTTAGCGCCTATGGTTGCTTTACAATAGCCATATCCTTGTTAACTGGAAATCCCATATTTGTACCTCTCATTGCCTTACAAACAATAGGATTTGTTTACGTAGCGTACCTCAGTATAATTCAATCCAGAAACAATAAGAACAAAACAAGTCTCTTTTTGACACCAGCAACTGAATATAATTTACAAGATGTAGATGTAAGAGCCAATGATCAGTTGACTTGATATCTTTTGTATGTTGATCATCACACAGTAAGTTGACGTTGACATGCAGGCCTAGATGACTCCTGCTTCTCTTAATTTATTGGGTAAATAGGTATCAGCCAAGTACTTGAATCCATATTTGAAAAATGCGTCCAATTCACATTTCTCTTTTCGTTCAAGAAATAGATCTAATTCCTTCTTCCAACGCTTATCCTGAAGCCATGGTTTTTTCTTCATATCGTTTGCCCTGTTTAAATCCTCCGGAGTAGCTGCAAGTCTGGCAACCTTTGGTATATTATATTCATAAATATCAGAAAACATCATTCCTAGTACCTTTGAGTTTGGTGTTACCAATCTGTCACTATCATAACTTAATGATTCACTTCCTATTTTGTAACGTAGTGCAATACCCAATCCCCATGGATCGGCATCAGCAAAAATAACAACTGGCTTTTTCCACTTTTCATTCAACATTTTAACCATCATTCTAGTTGCTCGATCTGGTTCTCCTGATCCTGTCAATAGTATCGCATTATATTTTTGTATGAAGCCTGATTTTCTTATATTATTAAGTACTGTATCTTTCTCGACCACCATAACAAAATCCGCCTTTACCTTCACAATTTCAAGGTCTCTGATGTTGGTAGGTATTAGTTGGGACGTAGCCCTGCTTCCTAGATTGCAATCAATCAGATCTCCACCCACGCTTAGTGTTATTGGTCCTGAAATCATTCCTTTGGGTTTGGAAGTCACAGCAAACTCCTCTCGAGGCACATTTGTCAAGAGTTCAATTGCCTTTATTGCATCATCAGAGTCATCCTGACCGCTCCAGAATTTTTGTTGATTTTTTTCATCTCCAACTGTGCTTAAGGTCGCATAATACATACCTCTTATAGTACTTTCCATTTCTTCGTCTAACAATTTTCTTATGGCATTTGCCATGACCAAATATTGCGCAAAAGTTGGTATCTTCTTTGAGCTATTAGGACCAACCTGAACTGTCTTCTCTCCTATAGTAAGCATCCTCTTCTCATCTGACCAGACAGTATTATCATATCCCACTTTTGGAATTACAAGACTAGGCATAATACCTTCAACAAGAATTTCGTCTCCGACATTTTTCATTATTTTCCTGATTTTAATAGTTATTTCTTGATGTCGCTTATCTTTTAGGGCCATGATCCTTTACACTTTATTTTTAGTAATTTTGCGAGGAATATTAATTTTAGCTGGCTTAGTTTTGTTACTGTGTTTTAATACTGATACATTAGATCGAGTATCAAATTTACTCAATTTATAATCATCTCCATTATCGTCATTCACTGTGTTTTTCTTATTGCCTGATTCAATTCCTTTTTGGTCTGAATCAGGATAGATTTGTTTAGCAATGTTTGAGAATTCCCCGCTAACATATTTCTCAGCCAAGTTTTGAAATGCTTTGGAAAGTTTTTTTGAGTCAATTTTAATTGATTCAGATATTGCATTTACTATGAATGGAATATAGTGCTTATAGAGCCTTAATTTATTTTCGTCCTCCTTTATCTTCAGTTCCCTTCTTATTTGTGCACTTACTTTTCTATAAAGATCTGAAAGACATGATTTCATATACTTTTTCAGGTCGCCTTCTGAAGCAATGCTCTCCTTTCCTGCAGTCTTATAGGGTATCTTTGTGGAACATATATGAAAGAAAATGTGAATTGGAAGATATTCTACCGTTCTATCGGATTTTGTTTCTACATTAGAAAATTGTTCCTTAACCTCTTTTTTTGAAATCCCCATCTTGTTTATTCCTACTTCAGAAATTACTTCCCGTGCAACATCAGAACCTTCATCGTATAGCAATGGAATTTTATTAGCAAATCTATAGAGTTTGAATGAGGGAATATCCCCGCCATAAGCAATTCCACATTCAACGATTGTCGGCCTATTATTTACAATACAAATTCTTGAAGAATAAGCTGTCAACGAAGGTTTTAGTATCTTGGCAGATAAATGAGTTTGACTTCCAGAGGTGGTTGTCTCCTTATTCTGAACAATTGAATATTCAGATGTCATTCCGACAGTCAGAATTTTTTCTTCTATCGGACTTAAATGGTCTGTATTTGGAGACTGAAATTTCGTATGCTTGCAAATATTTACTACCTTAATCAACTCGTGTTCGTCATATTGATCTGCAGGTTTTACACTCAATCCTGCTCTGTTAATAATATCTTTAGCCTTATCGTTTGACATTTTTTGGAATGAATTGGAGAGTATCCCTTGCAGAGTGGTCTTCTGATTCATAAAATTCATAATGGCCTTCTTTAGAGTTTTAAGATCCATATCAGAGGGATGTGGCAATACCTCCTTCGAAGGATTTGGCATTATCTGTGTTCTTCTCTTGAACGTTACCTTTCCTTCATCTGTTTCAAAAATAATGATCGCATATGGATTAACGATGCTTGTTTGACTAATATAGTCATAGATTTTGTTTTTAGTTACAGGAGATAATTTTGCACGCAATATAGCTTCAACTTTGAAACCAGATTCACCTTCTATTTGCGATTCATCATTTTTGACGCTCTTTTTAAAGAGAGTAATTGGTTTATTTGTTCCAATATCCGTCCTGAGATCAAAATAATATTCTGATTCTTCTTCTGATTTGGACCATACTTTGAGAGGATGATCAGTATCCTTTGTAGAAAATGCTGCTATCATCTTCAATCCAACTCCAAAAAGGCCCCTTTGTTGCTTTTCGACGTATTTGCCAGAAGTTAAGAATGAACAAACCGCAACAGGAACTTTATCTGAAGGTATTCCAATGCCATTATCCTTACAAGATATGGTCCACAGATCATTAAGTGGATCTAGGAGTTTTAGGCTTAATTGAATAACCGGTAGTATGTGATTAATTTCGCAGGAATCCAATGAATTTTCTATCAACTCTCTCACCGACATATAGAGAATCCGTTCTCCGGTAAAACCCGCCAATGCAGAATTATCGACAAAAAATTCTGATTCTGCTTTTTTATTATAATAGATTTTTGATTTTTGCTTTTGAGGGATTTGCAAAATAGTTTTGGTCTGTTTTGTTCCTTTCTCCAAGACTTCAGTTGTGGCTTTTGATGTCAATTGACCAAGTTTGTACGTTACTAGATTTAACTTTTTATCAAAAATAATCAGATTGTTGTGAAAATGGATGAAACATCATTACATTGAAGACCCGTAAGGAGTTGCCTCTTTTCTCAGTATTATTATTTTGTGAGAGCTGAATTGTAACAATATCCTGTTTTTACCTTTAAGAATCACTATAAAATCAGATCCTGTACCGACTATTTCACCGCCGAAAAGATCCTTAATGTTCATCTTACCATATGCAGATCTATCTCTTATTAATATTGAGACACTTTACTAGGTTTCAACAGTATTTATGGAGGTAAAAATAATAATTGCCATTTACATTTTTATCTAGTTTATGGATGTTGAAAGCAGAATTGGCCTTGTGTTACGAGAACCTACTGAAGAGGTTGTTGAGATGCAAGAATTAAGGAAAATATTTGAAACAAATGCTAAACCTCGTCATTACATTGGTTTAGAAATTTCTGGGAAACTTCATCTGGGAAGTCTAATTTTGACAGGTTACAAGATAAATGATTTCATTGAGGCGGGAGTACACAGTAATGTGTTTCTTGCAGACTGGCATACGTACATAAATAATAAGTTAGATAATGATTGGCAAAAAATAATTGAAGTTTCCAAATATTATGCTGAGGCCTTCAAATTATTTTGTCCAGGAGTAAATATCATTTTAGGATCAACTTTGTATGATAATTATGATGATTATTGGAAGAATTTTATGATCTTTAGTAAACATATGACGTTGTCACGAACCTTAAGAGCATTAACTATTATGGGCAGGTCGGAAAAGGAGAAACTTGATTTCTCCCAATTAATGTACCCTTCAATGCAATCAGCAGATATCAAGGCATTAGATTTGGATATCGTTCACGCTGGAATGGATCAAAGAAAAATTCACATGCTCGTAAGAGAAATTTTCCCAAAGTTGGGATGGAAAGTGCCAGTATCCGTTCATCATCATTTACTCCCTGGACTTACCGAACCGACCAAATTTGCTCCAAATGTGGGAGATGATGAAGACAGTCGATTATCAAGTAAAATGAGCAAAACGAATCCATTAAGCGGTATACTGATCCACGATGACGATAGTACAATTAAGAACAAAATATCAAAAGCTTATTGCCCTATTGGCATTTCAGAAAATAATCCCATATTAGAGATCATCAGATATGTGATCTTCCACAATTTTTCGGAATTTCAGATTGATAGGCCGAGCAAGTATGGTGGAGACACAGTATATGATAACTATATGAAGCTTGAAAATGATTACAATCAGAAAAAGATTCACCCTAAAGATCTGAAGGACTCAGTTTCCATTTACCTGAATAAAGTAATTGAACCAATTCGAAATCATTTTAGTAATTGGACTATTTTGGATGAACTTTAAGTTCATCTTATAGGTTACAAAGGATTAAATTAATATTAATTCCATATTCAGGATATTTTGAGTAATACTTGCGACATCATCATTAAAAATGTAAATGCAATTATTCCTTTTAGTGGTATTGTTAATACCAATATTTTTATTGAAAATGGAAAGATAAAGGCCCTAGAAAAAACAATCGGAAATGTTAGTGCGGATACGATAATTAATGCAAAAAACAGGTATATCTTACCAGGAGTCATTGACCCCCATGTCCATTATGGAGTTTATACTCCAATAGATAATGCCGCAATAACTGAGTCTACCTCCGCTGCGACTGGAGGAGTAACGACAATAATGCGAATGATTAGGTTGGAAGGTAGCTATAGAAAAATTGTCAATCATCTCGACGTAAGCAAGAATACTCACATTACCGATTATGGAGTACATGCATCAATTCTGGAACCTGAGCAAATTAACGATATGAGTTACCTTAAAAGTATCGGTATTAATTCTTTTAAAATCTATATGAATTTAGGATCCCATCTTAAAAAAATTCTTGCAGATCTCGATCCAGGTTCATCTTCTCTAAAAGAAATTGAGGTTGATATGACAGACAAGCTACTCACAGAGATTATTAAAGTTGGTTCATCCTTGAATTCTATTGTATTAGTCCATGCAGAGGACCCTGAAGTATGTTCTAGGAATATACAAGAAGCGCATAAGAAGTATGAAGAAATTAATTCAAATATTCTCAAATTATGGTCATCATTAAGGCCAGAAACGTCAGAAGTTAGTTCTATTAGAAAAATTATGAAAATTGCGTTAAATTATGAGCCTAATCTGTATTTTGTTCACATAGGTTCAATAGAAGCATTGCGTGAAATTCACAGACATAAAAAATTACATAAGAACCTCAAAATTTGGATTGAAACATGTCCTCATTATTTAACACATAGCACCGATTTTGATGATATTAAGGGTAAAGTAGTCCCACCACTAAGACCAAAAAATAACCTGGAAAAGTTATGGAATGCCATAAGATCTGGAATTATTGATACTATTGGAACGGATCACGTTGCCAATGAGTTAAAAAGGAAAAAAGCTAAGGGGAATTTTTGGAACGCACCGTCAGGATTTTCAGGCTTAGCAACAATGCTTCCGGTAATGTTAAGTGAAGGCGTAAATAAAAAAAGAATTGATCTTATCAGATTATCTGAAATATGCAGTGCCAATGCATCCAGGATCTTCGGATTATTTCCAAAAAAAGGGACTATTATGGAAGGATCAGATGCCGATTTAACTTTAGTGGATATTGAAAAAGAACAAACGGTAACTCCGGATATATTAAATTCTCATTCAGACTATACTATTTACGATGGTTGGAAGCTCAAGGGTTGGCCAATTATGACTATTGTGAGAGGAAAGGTAGTAATGGAGGATGGGAAAGTAGATAAAACACAGGTTGGTCATGGTAACTTCGTTGAAACTGCCAACACCTTGCAACAATAGTTAGACAAAGAGATGTAAATTTGTATCTACAAATCGTTTAAATTACATTTTGTTATTATTATCCATAGTTCTTGAAGAACATTTTAGAAGTACATGATGTTAAAAAATATTTCCCAATCAATACGAGTCTTTTTTCTTTTGTGAGTTCAAGAAAAAAATATTATAAAAAGGCAATAGACGGCGTCAGTCTAAATATTCCAGAAGGACGAGTTTCCGTTTTAGTCGGGGAATCAGGTTCTGGTAAAACTACACTTGCTAGAATAATTCTACGAGCAATTGATCCAGATTCGGGTTCAATTATTTTCAATGGAACTAATATAACCAGAAAAAATGGTAAAGATCTTTGGAATTATCGCAAGCAAGCTCAAATGATCCATCAAGATCCGTATAGTTCACTTAATCCATTAATGAAAGTATTTGACATTATAAAAGAACCAATTGATATTTTTTTTAGAGATTACTCCAATGAGGAACGCATTAATAAAATCCTTACTGTATTGGATGATGTAAACCTTAAGCCATCTGCAGAATTCGCGGAAAAGTATCCTCATATGTTATCTGGGGGTGAGAGACAAAGGGTTGCTATTGCCAGATCACTAGTTATTGAGCCTAGATTAATTATAGCAGATGAACCTGTTTCAATGCTTGATGTCTCGATTAGAGCACAGATACTCCAGATAGTAAAGCAGTTAAGTGTTAGCCGTAACATAACGGTGTTCTACATTACTCATGATTTGGCGACATCAAGATACATTGGAGACGAGATCTCTGTTATGTATGCTGGCAAGATAGTTGAGAGTGGATCAATAGACAGGGTGTTATCAAATCCACTACATCCATATACCCAAGCCTTATTAGATGCCATTCCGGAACCAAAGTTTGACAATATTGACAAAGAGAAGGCAATTAGAATTAAAAATTTTGATTCAGCACCCGCAGATAGTGGTTGTAAATTTTTCAACAGATGCCCTTATGGCATGGAAATATGTAAAAAGGAACCAGAACTAGAAATGAAAGAACAAGAACATGATGTATCGTGCTTTCTTCACGAGAAAAAAATGAAAGTCAAAGATAAAGAAGAATAGAAAACCGCATCATTCAAAATTATGAATATCCCATTAGAACCTAATATCAAGTCAAATCAGCTCGACATGTCGGTAACAAAAAAAATAAAACCGAATGGATAGTGTTTTAATTTCTAAGATTGGATATCGTCCTAATTTTTTAAGGACATCCTTCCATCTTTTGTATGAAGTAACCGTTCTGTTGTATGCTGTCTTCAACTACTTTTGGAGCCTCTTGAACATGACAAAATTGGCATTCCTCTTGAGTCATCGTCTGACCTTCTTGACCAGCATCCTTTAGGTATTCCTTGCCGAATTCAATTGCTTTTTCATGTGGAGTTGAAGATTCCACTATAACGTCAAAGTGCATAGTCTTGCCATCTTTTTTGCTTACATATGTATCATATACTGCGCATTCCATGTCATCAGTAGGATACCAACAGTCGCTATTTATTCTATTCAATACCTGCAAAAGTGATTCTTCTTTATACACAATCATAATTATTATAGGCCAGCGATTTCATAATGTTTGTGCAGTTAACGAGAGAAGAAGAAGATGCGCTGGATGAAAAGCAAGGCAAGGCCATCTCAACCGCATATAAGATATTGTTATCTATAGGTAAAGCAACCAATGCAGAAAGATTAATTCCTGTAGAATGGGTTCACCTTTCTGGTGTCAACTATAACACAATTGGCGATGCAGGAGTAAATTTTCTTACCGAGTATAGTCAGGAAGCACAATTTGTAGTTACCACAACAATAAATCCAATGGGATATGATAGTCATAAACAGAATAACCTATCCAGCAATTTCAAGAGACAACAGCGCCAAATAGCTAAGTCGTATAAGAAAATGGGATCTGTTCCTTCATTTTCATGTATCCCCTATGAATTATTTCAATTACCAGATATGGGACATAATGTCAGCTTTGCAGAAAGTAATGCAGCAGTAATGGCAAATTCAGTATTCGGTCTACACACAAACAAAGAAAGTTCTCTTAGTGCTTTAGCTAGTGCCATAACTGGTAAGGCTCCCTATTCAGATCTCAGAATTAGCAGTATAAGAGATCCAAAAATCAAAATCAAAATAGAGAAAGAGCTCAAGACGGAATTGGATTATGGAATATTGGGATATTTTTCTGGTAATTCGGTAAGAGAAAGCTGTGTTTCTTTTGGTAGCCAAATTAGTAACATAGACATGTATAAGACCAAGGCTCTAGCTGCTGGCTTGGGTACTTCAGGTGCATGTGGAATGTTCTCTAACAAGGAAGTATGTGATGAGAGTATATCTTATGGAAAAGAGGAAGAAAAATCAATAGTAGATGAACTCAATACCACTGATTCTGGGGATGTAATAGCATTTGGGAGTCCTCAACTAGGAACGTACGAATTGGAGTTAATATCAAATATGATTGGCGGGAATAAATTCTCTAAAAAATGTATGGTCTTTTGTCCTCGTTCTATCTATGAAAAATCTTGCAAATCTGGAATAGCCCAGAGACTTGAAAATGCAGGCGCGAGTATAATTTGTGATGCATGTACTTGTTTATCACCCCTGTTGTCACGAGAAGAATACGATGGTGTAATTACAAATAGTGTCAAAGCAGCCCACTATCTCAACAAATCTAATGGGGTACCAGTATGCCTGACGGATTTAAAATCCATCATAAGGAATTATACAAAGTAATGGATCTGCCATGCATTATTCTCTAAGGTGCAAAGTAATTGTAGGAGGGAGGGCAAAAGGAAGAATTCTGTCAACAAAGCAACCTATCAACTTCTTGTCTTCTGTGGATCATTTGACCGGATTGATAACCGATAAAAATCACGAATTGTGTGGAGAATTCCTTAAGGACAACCTTTTGGTTTTTCCGTACGCCGTAGGAAGTAGTGTGGGCGCTTACTCAATTTTTACGCTGAAATCCAATGGGGTATCACCATCAGGAATAATATGCACTTTAAAGACTGATATTACAACGGCTTCAGGCTGTGCAATCGCAAATATACCATTAGTAGAACTCTCTAAAGATCAAGAAATTCCAGAAATCGAGAATTTCAGTGAAGGAACAATAGATGGTATTTCGGGAATCCTGCAAATCAAAAAGATTTAATTTAATTTGATTAATTTATTTCAAGGTGCATGGCATTTGACGGGCGACCAGATCCAAACAAAGGATATGAAGAGAAAAGTCCATGCACCGTTTAGATTTTGCAATTTGTAGACAAACTTTGTCGCCAAGTGTCAATAATCAGGGTATGTAAAAATTAACTGAATAATTATTTGGGCTAGCTTGTCTAAGCATTATAAACTCAAGTTTTAATTATTCTGAGTCCATGATTGTTGTATGTCATTATGTGGAGTTACCGTAGCCATTACATCGAGCCGGAGGGCTTCTGAACTTGCGAACTTAGTTCGAAAGTTTGGAGGTATTCCATACATAGCACCAACTATAGGAATTAGAAATAACAATCCGCTAGATTCTGAATGTAATAAATTTATGGAAACCATCAGAAATGAGAGAATGCAATTTTTCGTATTTATGACTGGTGTTGGTGTATTCAATCTATTTCAAAATATTCAAAAATTACACCAATTAGAGACCGTGATCGAAAAGTTACGAGATACTGTAGTTATAGCAAGAAGTAATAAACCAGCAATGGAACTAAGAAAATTTGGCATTAGAACCAACTTTGTTCCCGATGTCAATACGATTGAAGGGATAATGAACCTTCTAGGAAACTTTGATATTAAAAATAAGAACATAGGAATATTATGGCATGGTGATTACTCTCGTGCATTTAGGGAAAAGCTTGAATCTTTAGGTTCAAAAGTGTTTGAATTTTCATTGTATACTTATTCATCTAGTCTTGAAAAAACGAATGCCGCCATGTTAACGGAAATGGGATATGACTACGTACCCCCTAGCGAGGAGACAATTGGAAGGCTCATAGTAGATATAATGGCAGGTATTATAGACACAATCACCTTTACGAGTCCGCCTGCAGTTAAAGAGTTCTTTGAATTCGCAAAAAGAAACAACCAGTTTCATGCGTTGAAACAGAAGCTAAATCATAATCTAATAGTTGTGTCTGTAGGGCCGTCTACTTCAAAAATGCTTGCGTCATTTCATGTTCTAGCAGATGTTATGCCAGATACTTACCGCATGGGACCCATGGTAAAGGAATTGGCGGATTTTATTTCGTCATATTGATAGTATATTTCGCGCTAGATTGCGAAATTGCTATGAAATTCACGTAACATTTTTTATGAGGTCTCGCTAATAATAAACAAATTGTCTAATTTTTGCCCTGAATGTGGTGGGGAATTAAAGTTGGATACTGCTACCAAGAATTTCATCTGCAAAAGCTGCGGTCTTTTTGCTTCGAGGGAAAAAATGGATGAATTAAGAGATAAAACCTTTAGGGATGAAGGCAATGATAGGAAAAAGTATCATGATGACTATCTTGATTGGTGGACTTCATCAAAGAAAGACAAGCAAAGAATGTAGATAGAAAAATCCTGTAAGGAGCTATATTTACGGAGCAGCGTCCATTGGTACCATATGATCTTCCTTTCTAGTCTTTAATGCCGTCATGAGTTCCGTTTCAATAATTCGGGGCAATTTTCTTATTTTGTTTACAACTATGTCACGCATTTCTTCCAAGTCTTTTGCTCTTATTTTTAAGAGAAGATCAAATCTTCCATGCATTTCATGAATTTCGAGAACCTCCTCTATGGAAGAAAGGCTATTTGTTACTTCATCAGCGGTTCCAGGTTCTATGTTTATGCCCATAAATGCCAGGTGATCATAGCCGAGTTTATTGTTGTCCAAAGCTATGGTGAACTTCTTAATAATACCCGCGGCAATTAGTCTCCTGACTCTAATATGAACAGTAGCATCAGATATTCCAATTTGTTTTGCAATTTCAACAAATGGTAGTGAGGAGTCTTTATTCAATATATTTATGATTTTGAGATTAATTTCATCAATAACATCATGGCTAGCCGTCAAATCAAAAAGTAGTTTGTTTTATATACTTAAATGCTTTTACAAATAGCTTCCTCGAAGACCCCAGCGATAATTAACTGAACTTTGTGATTGACGATAAAAGGTATTAATGATCAATGCCCCGAAATAACAATCCCAATGTCCAAAGTGTGTAGTAAATGCAAGAAAAATAACTCCATTTATCTAAGGCAGTATTCCGGAGAATTCTTGTGTAAGAAATGCTTTGTTAAATCTATAGAATACAAAGCAAAAAGGACAATATCAAAATATTCGATGATAAAACATGGGGATACTGTGGCAGTTGCAGTCTCAGGAGGTAAAGACAGTCTTGTGCTCCTGAATATATTAAAAAACACACTTAGTGGTCCAAATCCTGAGTTAGTAGCCATAACTGTAGATGAGGGAATTAAGGGATATAGAGATGAATCATTAAGCATTGTAAAGAATTTTTGTTCCAGCATAGGCGTTGAAAACAAGGTAATGAGTTTTAATGAACTTTTTGGATTATCAATGGATAAGGCCATGGAGGTTAGACCCTCAGAGAAAATTTCATCATGTTCCATGTGTGGTACTTTTCGGAGAAGAGCAATAGATCTCCTTGCAGAATCTTGTGGAGCAAATGTTATTGCTACCGGGCACAATTTGGATGATTACATCCAAACATTTCTTATCAATTTGTTTGCCGGCGATGTGGAAAGAATCGGATGGACATATCCAGAACCAGTAGAGTATGGCACTAGTAGTTTAAGGAAAATCAAGCCATTAATGGAAATATATGAAAGAGAAATTGTAACATATGCAGTTCATACAAATATTCCATTCCAAACAGAAGAATGCCCATATAAAGACGAAAGTATAAGAAGTGCCTTTAGGAGTCACTTGAATAATCTTGAGAAAATACACCCGGGCATAAAATACAATGCATACAATTCAATTTTGAAGATTGCAAAGAAGGTAAAATTTGCAAATACAAGTAAAATTAATACTACAAATGGAAATAATGCTATTCAGCAGGAACATAGACGATGTTTGGTATGCAATAGAGACTCTTCTAACACAATATGCTCTGTCTGTAGCACAATGAATTTGTTAGTTAAAGGAAATTAGAGCCTGCTTTCTCTCCATCAATGCAATTTTGTTTGAACATAAAATCAATAAAACATTACCTGGGTGAGCCAAGATGATCCTACCCATATAGAGTACAAATGAAATTAACATTCAAAGGGTATGACATCAGAAATAGTGGTTCAGGGAATGAAAATTCACAAGAGGGATAACTCATTTTGGATTACTCGCAATGATATCAGTGTTTGATGTTGTATCATTGATGTCGACTTGGCAGTCAAGTAATAGCAATAGTTGAAACTCCGGTACTGGAAGGAGATAAATGCATTGTGAAGCGTTTATAACAAATCGAATTAATGAACGTAATTAGATATTTGTATTAAAAAGTTCTAAATAAAATTCTGGCGATTGATCGTATTGTCTATCTTGAATTCATTGTTAGGATAGTCGATTGATTGGTGCTCTCTTCACCGGATAGGCACCAATCAATTCCTTGAAATTATTATAGTTAGCATAAACAATGAGTAACTAGTTATTGCAATTGAGTTTTGTGTGTAGCAAACAGCATGATTTTGTTTTTAACAGGATACACAAATATATCTAAATTGTGTAATATTTCTCGCGGTAGTAGGTAGGATTGGGGTGTTAGCCGTACCCCTAACCGGAAATCGGCTTTATGCTGGGATCAGTAACTACTGGGTAAATCTTTAGATGTGAAGTTCCTGCTTGCTAGGCTGAAATGAAACCACGCCGTGTCGGATGGGTATGAGCAACAATATATGCGAAGGCATGTGCTTGATTGTGAGTTGTTGAAATGGATGAGGTCCGGGAGGGTGCAATCCTAAGGCAGCGTATCCATGCTAGCACGTCTACGTGATTGATCTTGCAGAGCTTGAGATTGGGCTTTACTTCTATAGTGGTACCGGTAGGCTACTACCGCATTTGAATGTTATATCTTTAGGCAAATACCTATAGCCAATGTTTAATTTGTAAGAATCCTTCCAGGGATTCACCTTTTAGTAATTTAATGAGTGAAATTGCCTGAGGAACCGATAACACTGGCTTGTGGAAATGATTATCCGTTCCGATCCGAGGACAAGCAACTTGGACAAAAGCATCTACATCTTGAAATGACAGTAAGCGTTCATCCGTAATTTCGGTCATAGCAATCAGCAGGATTTTTTTGTCTTCCTCTTCCAGCAACCTCTTAAGTTCTAGTGCCTTAATTTTGGCAAATTGTCCTTCCTTTAAGCCAATAATTATTCCAATAGTCTTAGCATCCTGAGCCTTAAACACGGATAATAGCGCCTTTTTTTCGAGTTTCTGGGCAATATCGTTAATTTCTGAAAATTCGTTAAAATAAGGATCCAACATGAAGGTAGGTTTCTGGGTAACGATTGCGATACTGGCAGAATGGAAAATACTCTGTCCCAAGAACATGTACGCATCAACCTTGTCTTTGGAATCATAAGCAGGGTAGAACTCGCAGCCAAAAACCTGTGCATCGTTGAGGTGGCCCTTACCCCTTCCTATAACCACTTCATATCCATGATATTCAAAAATCTCCTTTACTTTTTGCACTGATTGTAGATATTGACTATTGGTCACGAGGGAAATTTTACTAAAATTCTTTTCCTTTAATTCAATCGCACATGTTTTTGCAATTTTAGCAAAATCTACATCATCAAAAGCATCAATCATTACTACTTTATCTCCAAACTTTTCCATGGCGATGGTGTGTCCAATATTGAATAAGATATCCACACCCAAAGTCTCTGCAGCATGGATATTTAGATCGCATGAACCCCAGGATGTGTCTCCAATTACATACACCGGGATCTGGTACTTCTCTGATAATCTGTGCGCACAGCTTTGAATTTTCCTTAATATACCATCTGGACCATCCAATGCGACAGAGCGTGGTTTTTTTTCATTAATTGTGGAGTGGATCTTTTCTTCATCGATTTGAATCAATTAACTACTCATCAAACAATTCAATTAGTCTAATTTTAAGATATAATTTGATCCCAATGCATATGATAAAAGATTACTTGTTTCTCTGAATGTCTATAGAGTAAGTGGAACTTGAGAATTCAGGTAATTTCACATCGTCTCGTTCTGGTCTAATGGTAATTCTGTCTCTATCAGGTCTAACCGATATGCTGATTTTGTTCATGCCTTCATTGGTACTAATAAAATGATCAAAATTAAGGTTACCAAGATCCGATCTAATTGAGTCAGGCAATTTGGGTTCGAGGTTAATATTATTTTCAATCATGTTTGGTTTAATGCCCAACATCAGTTCACGTAATGCATAAACGTACAGCCCAACTGACCAAGCCTGAAGAATGCATGAATTAAAGGGCTCTGGTCTGTCTCCACGGTATGTTTCAGCGTACATGCCATTTTCCGAAATAATACGATCAGCCATTACCGAAACATAGTCAAGTGCATGCTGAGTTCTTTGGTTTTTTATTTCACTTATTGCTGCCCAACCGGTAACAAGTGGCCAAACAGCCCCATCATGATAAAGTGAAGGGTGATACTTGGGATCCGAACTACACAACGACCTCATACCCCACGAGGTAGTCATATCATCCTT
The DNA here is from genome assembly GCA_046261955.1 of Nitrososphaeraceae archaeon. GTDB lineage: Archaea > Thermoproteota > Nitrososphaeria > Nitrososphaerales > Nitrososphaeraceae > TA-21. Next base: position 26,316 of record JBHENS010000005.1, read on the forward strand.
TTCCAATCTTTCTAGTACTAACCTAGCCTTGTGTTCATCCTTTACTACTTCAGTAAGCAACATGACTAATGCATTTGGACGAATACTGCCATCTTTTGTCAAATCCTTACGAATAGTATCATTGTAAAATCCTAGCTTTGGTTCCCAGTATTCATTGTCAATCTTGACTCTTAATTTTTGGGCAGACGAAAGCCACGCACTTTCATGTTCTTTATCACCAAGAATCTTTGCTAACTCGCTTCCTATTTTCAGGCTCTCGTAGAACAATGCTTGCACATCATTTGCGCTCTTTCTTCTATCGATATGATCCATCCAAGTTGAATCTTGAATTGGTAATTTTTCTGCAGTTCCTGAAAAACCATGTTCAATAAATCCATCGCCGTCAATATCTTTAAGAAACCCTGAATTAACTAGATCGACTATCGATCCCCATCTTTTTGAGAGATATTGAGTATCACCTGTACCATGTACATATTCACGAATGGCCCACGGAAACAAAAAAGTTGAATCTGCAGATCCATATGTTGTAGTATGTAGGAATGATCTTCCACTAATTACCATGGGTAGTTCTCCCTTTACTGCACCATTGTGGGTGTGCTTTGCTTGACGTTTCAAGAAATTTTCTATTACTCTCAGAGAGAAATCATACTGCCCCATGGATAGATATCCTCTTAGAGACCATCCGGTATCACGTGCCCAATAATTGGGAAACCGTGGAAGTCCTGCACAAATTCCTTCGCCAAGATTATCATAATTTGCTTTTAGGTATTCAAGAGCAGTTTTCGCCTTTTTAAGGGCCTTTGCTAATTTAGCAATTGTCGAATTTGAAATTGAACTCGAAGATGCATGGTGTATTGTAAAAGTAGATGTTGAAATATCATTATGGTAGTTTTTTGTTACCTCATACAGTTTTTGATAATTATCTCTGATGTTTTTGTATTCATTTAGACACTCCTGGGAGCTTGTGAAATCACCAGCGCCTATCAGTGCTATTTCCTTAGTTACACCTTCCTCAAGCTCTACATCATAAGATAATTCCAAATCATTATCAAAAGAATCCGTGAGTATTTTGGAGGGTTTCAAGTTCTTTGGAGAAATACCAATAGTGCCAAAGTAGTGTGCTACCCCTTTTTTTGCTATTGTTCTAATCTGTAGACAGTTCTCTGATTTATAATATCTTGAAAAATTGCTTTGAGAAATCGCTGCTAATCCATAACTTGTAATGTTACCATCAATTAGGAAGTGCACCCTAATTTTCTTAGTTGTCTGCTTCTTTTTATTTGAGCTAAATATTTCATCAATTTTTTCAGAATCAAAATTAAGTATCTGAATAAAACCTTTATTTTCGATTGGAACGAACAACGTTCTTTTAACATGAATTCCGGCGACTTCGTGATGAGTACATAAACTTCCATTTTCATGTCTTGAGGAAATGACAAAATTTGGAAGTCTTTTTCTAACGCCTTCATCTACTGAAATTTCTACAATTATTCTTCCAAATGCTCTGGCAGGAGGTACATATAATCCGCCGTTATCATACCTTGCACCCATCCAAGTCCAATTTGCCGAAAGCGCTCCATTGGAAGAACACACAATGTATGCCTTCCTGCCCGAAAGGACCAGCGGTGTTGCAAAATTCATAAACATAGTCTCGCCGTAAGCTTGGGTATCTGATTCTTCGGGCAAATTTGATGAAATGATTACCTTTTCTTTCCTATTGCTTGTAAAATCGACAAAGGTGAATGGGATAATTATTTGTTCAAATCCCTCAAGTTTACTCATTATAGTTATTTTGTGTTTCTTTTGAATGTCTAGTTCCATTCCTATAATCAGAAACCTGGCACTTTGAAATGGTTTGAATTGAATTGGTCTTGATTCGGATAATACGGATGCATTTACTATTGTGTCTGATGTAGCTATTTGAATTGATTTTTTTGATAGTGGCAGTTCATCAACATAAATATCAAGTGATACAATGTTTCCACCCAACGGAACCGGTGGATTAATAAGTGAAAAAATGAAGCCATTTTCCTTGACTTTCTCGTTCATAACAATTGCATTTTTGAGGCTGCCTTCAAGATATGAAAGCACAGTGTGAGTCTTGTCAAGCGTCCTTGTCATTATGTTTCTCCAAAGCGTCTAGATTGGAAATATTCAACATTCCTCTTATTAAATTGCATTTTAACCTGTATTAAAACTATTGATCGAAAAATTTGTTTGTATAAATAAATTTATAGTTTATCTAATATTATTTAACAACGATTTTATGAAATATTGTTCATTAGTAGTGATAAATTGATTGGGTAAAGTAAAAATAAGAAATCTCGAAATTGGAAACGGAAAACCGAAAATAATGGCAATTATTAATGCCAGTCCTGAGTCCTTTTATAAAGAATCCATTGCAACAAGCAAGAGAATAATTTCTGAAAGGGCTATTGAGATGGAGGAAGAAGGAGCTGATATTATTGATATTGGCGGAATGTCTACCGCCCCTTACGGTCATACCCTTGTTTCAGCAAATAAAGAGGCTGAAAGATTGCGAAATTCAATCAGTGCGGTAAAAGATGTATGCAATATTCCACTCTCAGTCGATACTCCACGAGCAGAAGTCGCCCAAATTTCCATTGATATGGGGGTTGATCTAGTCAATGACGTTACTGGACTTAAATACGATGAAAAGATGAAGTCCGTTGTTTTTTTGTCGGGCTTGCCTGTTATTATTGGAGCATATGGAGATAGATCTGTCACTTATAGTTCAGGGGATTTTGCTGAAACAATGGACATTCTGCAGAAAAGTCTAGTCTTAGCAGATGAAAGTAGGATAAGTGAAGATAAACTCATTGTAGATCCCCTAATCGGCTTTTTTAGAGAAAGTGGAAATAATCCCTTTTTTACAAAGATATCTCACCAAAATTGGTACGACAGAGACATAGGGATTATATCGAATCTAAAGCATTTGTCAGACCTCTCAAAACCTATATGTATTTCAGTTTCAAGAAAATCATTCATTGGTCATTTATTCAAATTGACCGAGACAGAGCGCCTTATACCATCAGTTATTCTCCAGGTTATCTGTGCCCTAAATGGAACTGATATTATAAGAACTCATGATGTTAAAGAGACAAAAATTGCACTAGAACTGTTGGAACGTTTGTCAAAGAAACTATCTACATGAATATGGCGAAAAATAACCTCTGGGTAACTGAATGAAACGGATCAGAAGAAAACGCTTATAATCCCAACGCAAGTATAAAAATCAAGGGGATATTGGAAGTAAAAGAAGGTTTAACTTTTGATGATGTTCTCCTTATTCCAAAACGGTCTCCTATAATTTCTAGATCTCAAACAGATCTGCAGACAAAATTATCCAGAAATCTTTCCTTAAATATACCACTAATTAGCGCAAACATGGACACAGTTACTGAGTCTAACATGGCAATTGCCATCGCACAAGAAGGAGGAATAGGCATTATCCATAGATTTATGACAATTGCAGATCAGGTCGATGAAATATTAAGGGTAAAAAGATCAGAGTCCGTGATTATCGAACAACCCTATACTATTTCGCCTTCTAAAACTGCAATTGAAGCATCTAAGATAATGCAAGAACTCGGTGTCTCGGGTTTGTTGGTGATGGATAATGAAACAAAAAAATTGGTTGGAATAATTACCAACAGAGATATCATGTTTCAATATAGTACAGTTACCAAGGTAAAGGATCTTATGACTTCGGATCTTGTTACGGCAAAGCAAGGGATTTCCATCGACGAGGCAAAAGAAATTCTACATAAAAATAGAATTGAAAAACTACCTGTAGTAGATAAATCAAATAATGTTGTGGGACTTATTACAAGTAAAGATATAATGAAGATGGAACGATATCCCCTGGCTTCCAAGGATAAAAAAGGCAGGTTACTGGTTGGAGGAGCTGTTGGAGTAAAGGGTGATTATTTAGACAGAACCGAAGAATTGCTTAATGCAGGAACTGACATCATAGTTGTAGATATTGCACATGGTCATAGCGACAATGCAATTAATGCAATACAAATGATAAAAAAGGCATTTCCAAATTGTGAGCTAATTGCAGGAAACGTTGCAACTGGAGAAGGAGTAAAAGACCTAATTAAAGCTGGGGTTGATGCAGTAAAAATTGGTGTCGGTTCTGGATCAATTTGCATAACTAGGGTTATCACCGGTTCTGGGGTTCCACAATTAACTGCAGTCGTTGACGGTGTTAATGTTGCAAAGGATTATGATGTACCATTGATTTCTGACGGCGGAATAAGGACATCTGGTGATGCAATTAAGGCATTAGCAGCAGGTGCATCCACAGTAATGATTGGAAGTCTTTTCGGAGGAACTGATGAAAGTCCTGGCAAAACAATAGTCAGACATGGAAAAAAATTCAAGATGTATCGTGGTATGGCTTCATTTTATGCATCTCTAGGTAGAAAGTATAGAGAAGAGGGATCACAGGTGATAGATGGGGAGGATCCCAATGACTATGTGCCTGAAGGCGTGGAGGCAATGGTCCCTTACAAGGGAAGTGTTACTGATTTAATAATGCAATTTGTTGGAGGAATCAGATCAGGTCTAAGTTATTGTGGTGCAAAAAACATTGCGGAAATGCAACATAATGCGGAATTTGTAAAGATTACTCATGCAGGATATACTGAAAGTCAGCCACATGATGTTGACGTGATGTAGTGTGTCATATTTTTAAACACACTGTTTAACAACAAGATGTCAATTGTTATGCGAAAATCCAACTGGTGGAATGAGTTTTCATCAAATGATTGCAAAAGTAACAATCACCTAATTTCCACCAGTTGTTTGCTGCAACGTCATAATACACTGTCTTACAATCTATATAAAAGATCCATTATATTGATTAATTTTGATTTTTTAGGCCATCTGTTAGCTTCTTATTGATCAAATTAACAAGTCAAATCGGTCAAAAATAAATTTATTGTTTGAAATTTGGATCTTGCCGTTGTTTAGTCTACGTTACAATTACATTAGTATCCATCATAAAACAACGATTGTTTTTTTTCCTAATATTCTGACTTTCGTGTTAATCTAGATAATCCCATTTTTGCATATCTTTTTCATAAGGATGGAACTTATGGAACCTATAATGATTATCTGAAATGTAAGGGATTTTGTGATTTCAACGCCTGCCTGTGATGTGTATGCCTAAAGAAGAATACCCTTACAAAAATTCCAAGATCTATAAGTTGATTATCATTTCGGTTCAAGATTCAATACACATACTACAATCTATCTACCAAATTTTCCAAATTCATTTCAATAAGGTTTTGAGAAGATATGCATTTGTTGCAATTAAGGGATTTTTTCAGTTTAATCTCTTAAAGATATGATAAAAAACATATCGTTAATTAATGTGCTATGCATAATTTTTGATATGACTAGGAAGAAGACGTTCTATATTCTAATGATAAGTGGTATTGCATTTATTTTGATTGGGGCAATCTCAATGATTGACTCAAATATTCCCCGAAAAGTTTCATTGGATAGTACATTAGGGCCGAATTTCCCAGACATTATTACACCCATAATGAATAACGGGAGTGTGGGTAAAATTATTATCAACGGATCCAAGTTTGATTTCAAGATTGAAGATCCATTTAAATCAATTATCGTCTCAGTCACTAATCAGTCATACTATGAGTATGAGTTAGTGGCTAACGTTGAAGGAGAATATAGATTTGAAACAAGAAACACAGGAGATAGCGTACTTAATATTGATGGAGAAGTAGAAACTAAGGCCGCCCCATTGGCTTTTGGAGGCCAGATGATGTTACTCATAACAGGAATCATAGTTCTGGGAATTGGAATGAAAGCAAAATTTGCATGAAATAAATGACAACTAGTTTATTGTTCCTCTTCTATAGGAACCAAGTATTTTAATAAATGTGCACTTCTTTTCGATATTGTTCAGCGTTTTATTAACATTATCTTCTTCTGTGTGACCTTCAAAATCGACATAAAAGTTGTATTCCCACGGTTTTTCTTTAGTAGGTCTTGACTCGATTTTTGTAAGATTAATTTTATTATTATTAAATTCTTGTATGACTGAATATAGTGATCCTGGCGTGTGATTTAGTCCAAAAATCATCGAAGTTCTATCAGTTTTAGTAGGTGTAGTTATTTGATTGGAGAGCACCAGGAATCTTGTGAAATTCTTTCTCCTGTCCTCTATATTTTGGTCAAGAATCTTCATATCATAAAATTCTGCTGCCTTCATGCTTGCAATTGCTGCCGTGTCGAGAATTTTTTTTTCTTTTATTAGTCTAACTGATCCAGCCGTGTCATATGTAGGCATCGCATCAAGGTTTTTTTTCTTGATATAATTTCGACATTGCGCTAAGGCTTGAGGATGGGAAAGGACCTTCGTTACATTAGTGCTATTTGGTAATGCAATCAGACAGTGATTAATCTTCAAAAATATTTCACCGCTGATTTTTTTTTCAGTATCTAGTAGCAAGTCATAAATTTCAGTGACAGATCCCTCAATTGAATTTTCAATTGGAACTACCGCACAATCAATAATATCATTTCGTAACGCATCAAAAATATCTTGGAATAACTTCATTGGAATAAGGTCTGAATCGGGAAAAAATTTTGTGGCAGCAATCTCGCTGTATGCTCCATGCTCCCCTTGGAAACCGATTTTTTTTTCTTTCAAAGTATTAGTTATTCTAAAATATGTTAATTCTTATATTTTTATGTTATATTCTTGAAGAATCGGCTTCAGAATTAGGCATACTCTACCGATTTAACTATTTCAGTTTATGATAAAGTATTTAATGCATGACACTTGAAATTAAGATAAATGCAACTAGATCAACAATGCATTGATCCTTTAGACAAACAACTTTTGAATGATATTCAATGGACTTTCCCTCTATCAGATAGACCATATCTCGAAATAGCAACAAAACATGGACTTTCAGAAGAAGATGTCATGAAAAGAATTTCATTAATGAAACGAAGTGGGCTAATAAGACAGATTAATGCAATTTTCGATACGAGGAAATTAGGTTACAAAAGCGCATTGGTCGCATTTGCCGTTGAAAAACAGAAACTTGATTCAGTAGCTCAGGAAGTCAATAAGCACCCTGGGGTCAGTCACAATTATGAAAGGGATCATGATTTCAATATGTGGTTTACGTTAGCCGTTCCTCCTGATGGAGATTTGAAAAAAGATCTTGAACAAATGGCGTCGCTTGAAGGTGTAATTAAGTTCCGTCTTTTGCCAACTCTCAAGTTATATAAGATTGGAGTGAAACTTGACATGGTAAATAGTGATCCTAGCAAATTGACCCCAGATGACAGTGTAAAAACATTGGATCAAAAAAAATTTGATCTTACATCAAGAGATAAGGAATTCATAAGGGAATTACAAAAAGATTTAGACGTATCAACAAGACCATTCGATAGCTCTGCAAAGAATCTTGGAATCACCTTAGATGAATTATTTGAGAAGGCTACAGAATACGAATCGATTGGAGTAATGAGACGATTTGCGGCAATCCTACGTCATAGAGATGCCGGATTTACTGCCAATGGGATGGTTGTATGGAAAGTATCAGATGATAAGATTGATGAAGTTGGTAACAAATTAGCATCATTTCCTCAAGTAAGTCATTGTTATAGAAGGCCTGTATATCCTGATTGGCCATTTAGTTTGTTTAGTATGATTCACGCAAGAACAGTTGAAGCCGCTAATAAAATAGCCGTAGAACTATCGAATTTTGTAGGTATAAATGAATATAGGATTCTCTTTAGTTCTAGAGAGTTCAAAAAAGAAAGGGTCAAATACTTCGTGGACTAACCTACGTTCTAATTCTATTTGTGAAAATCTTGTCGAATTTTTGAATACATCAAGCATGGATTATGGTTTCTAGTCGCATTCCAACTAGATATTTTTCATAACATTTCGGATTGATTTGTTACTAAATTTTGGTTCAATGAATATGAAACTACTTGCCCCTGTTTAGAAATTGTCACAACCAAGACAAAGTCAATTTTACGGCTATGAGAGCAGGCATGATTGAATATATATTCTAATTTATGATGTTTTAACAAGGATAAGAATTTATTGTTTGTAGAATATATTTGCTGATTAAGCGAAGTTAGCCCAGACTGGTTAAGGTACGAGCTTCCCAAGCTCGGGATCGCGGGTTCAAATCCCGCACTTCGCAAATTACCTTTTCTAGACCTACTTCAGATAAAAAATATTCAATAAAACTTTCTGAGATGTATTTCACTCATATGTTTGCCCGTCAAACCAAAAAAGTTTTTTAGCATATACTTAAAAACATGTATTTGTCATTTCTTCAGTATACTTTGAAGCAGGTCATTACATTTCACTCATACAAGGGTGGTACTGGAAAAACAACTTTAGCAACCAATTTGGCAGCATTGTTAGCCAAAAATGGAAACAATGTTTGTATTGTGGATATTGATGTTTATGCTCCTAGCCTGCATGCATATTTTGGTGATATTGTTCATAATAAGATAAAGAATACAATAAATGACTATATTGTTGGTGCTTGCGGAGTCGACGACTTGTTGGTTCATGTCACGCCTATACCGCAATTGTCAGACAAAGGTACTCAGAGTGGAAAAATTATTGGTTGTTTTTCAAGTCCAAAAAGAGAGGATATTCTAAAGATAGAAGGAGTAAAAGAGGACAAGAACAGAATGAATATGCTAAAGAGATTCATTAACTTTAGAGAAGAGTTGATCGAAAAAAATGATATTGACTATATAATTATGGATTCAAGTCCCGGAATCAGGTTTTGGGCAATAAATGCACTTGCATTATCAGACATTGTATTCCTTACATTAAAAATGGGAGATATGGATATCGGAGGCACTAAGATGATTGCCAATGAAATATTGGCTCAATTCAAGGAGCAGGGAAATACGAAATATTATCTCCTTCTTAATAGAATAGCAGGTTACTGCGTCCCATCCTTGCAGATAGGAGAGTTTCATTCTGGTAATACTGAATCAAATTACACGACGCTAACTCCAGTTGCAGATGATTTTATTAAGAAATTAAGTTCTGAAACAGGAATCGATGTGATGACGTCCATCCCATGTTATTGTGATATCCAATTTGCCCAAAAGGAATTTCTTACAGTACTTGTGTATCCGGATCATCCTTTCTCACAACAAATACATCATTTGAAATCACTAATAGAAAATTAGGAACGATTGATTTATTTTTGTTTCCTAGTGGACACAAAAAATAGGTATATAGATCCGACTTGATATAATATCCAAAATGGCCATTCCAGGACTTGCAGAACTCACAGATGGGGATGAAAATACTTCACCTACACTGTTTCTTCTGGCCGGTCCGCCTGGAATAGGAAAGAGAGATTATTGTAGAGAATTCCTTGAGGAGGGATTAGGATCCAAAAAAAGATGTATTTTTCTTTCTTCTAAAATTACAGATAAAGAAAACAATGAGTTATTTGATATGAAGGATAGTAAATTCAGATCGTTATTTATCAATCCGGTTCTCTTAAACGAGAATCCCGATGGAAAATCTCTAGACGAAACGTTGATGCAAATAACTTCATATCTTTCCGATATTCGAGCTGATGAATCGCAGGATCAGAGAAGTAGCGCGATGGAAAACGATGACAAAATTGTTTATTTTGCCATGGATTCGTTAAATCATTTTTGTGACATATTTGAAGTTAGTTCAATCAAGAAGTTTTTGGCACGATTGGTTCTCCAGTTAAAGAAAAGAAAAACTATTGGAATCTTTACTATTGATTTACCAATATCAACAGAGTATCAACCCATTGTCTCGTTTTGTGATGGAATAATGGAAATGAAATTTGAAGAATCAAACGACTCTCTGATTAGAAAGATCCGATTGCTTTCTATGGCAGGTCATGCAATGACAAAACCAACTTGGATACAATTCACTATTGATAAAAATGGAAGGTTTACATTCGCAAATGATCTGCTTAAATGTACACTAGATGGGAGAGTCATTCAACACCCTCCAGTTTATTACCTTGATTTACCATTCCATTCAGAAGAATGCGCAAGAACATATAGAAAATTTATGTCCGTTTTTAAGGATCTTGACCCAAAATATGAAGTCTTGAATTATAATTTTTGCTTTATTGATATCGTAGGATTATCCAATCCAGAGTTGGCAGTCCATAGGCAGAAGGAAAAGATTGTGAAGTTAAACGAATTTATCAGTTCTTGTAATTCATTCAGGAAGATTTCTGACGACCTGAAGATAATCCTTCCTGCCGGAGATGGTGTGGCTATAGGTTATGAGAACAATCCAGAATTACCATACAAACTTAGTGTCGAGCTACATGGATTTTTACGCAAGTATAACAAACGAATGGCTCATGATAACCAAATCAAAGTCAGAATTGGACTAAGTTCTGGACCAGTGTTCACTGTTTATGATATATCAAACAGACTTAACGTCTGGGGTCCTGGAATAATAATGGCCAGAAGGGTCATGGACCTGGGTGACAGCTGGCACATTCTAATTAGCGAAAACTTTGCTATGCAACTAAAACCGTTATACGAAGAATACAGAAATAATATCAGACTAATTGGATCATATGAAATCAAACATGGTGAGAAGATAAGCGTCTATTCTGCATATTCTGATGACTATGGGAATCCAGAATTGCCAGAAAAATTCAAACAAATCTATACTAGGCCATAATTGGCTTAATTACCAAATATAACCCATTTCTTATCATTCCAGGAAGTCTGATAAAGATTTCTTTAAATTATCCATCAAAGTCTTTATCAATAAATCGACGGTTGTTGATTAAAAATGAAGCATAATAAAAAGAAGGACAATAATACAAAGAAGAAGGACAAGCCTCTCAATCCAAGAAAAGAAAGGGGTGACAGGAGCTACTTTGCTGTAGCTCGCAAGAGAAGAAATAGGAATCTGATGATAGTTGTTCCTGCCGTGATAATGGTTCTCGGTATATTGGCTTATGCAGTAACTGTCTATTCTGGTCAGACGGGAAGTCCTGGTCAAAATTTTGGCGCTCTTGGTTCTGAACATGTTCATGCAGCATTTGCAGCAAAGATTAATGGTGAAAAATTGGATTTTAGTCAAGAAAAATACCAGGTGCAATCTCAATATATCCATGTTGAGAATAATGATGGCAATACTTTGCATAGACATGCGACTGGCGTTCCAGTTGGGGAATTCTTTGCTAGCCTCGGTATGAACGTCTCGGACAGCTGCTTTACTCTTGAAAATAAGACAAGTTATTGCAATAATGGGGGTGCAAATCTAGAATTTTATGTTAACGGCAATAAAACAAACTCAATTGCAAATTATGTCTTTACCGAAGATGACAGAATATTGATTGTTTATGGAAATAAGAATGCAATGGAAACACAACAAGATTTGGATGCGCTAAGACTCACCGAGATAAGGAAATAATCATCATCAAAATTTTCAATCTCTTCTTTTTTCTTGATTGAGGTCTAATAGACGTAAGTCGATATTTACTATTTAGGTTTTGAATTTGTAATAAATCTGGTGCCAATATAGATAAAAGTATTAATCCAAAACAGAGTCAATATTCACATGGTCGATCCTGGCATTTTAATCTCCGCACTTGCTGGTGCAGGATCTTTTTTTTCGCCATGTATATTACCAATTTTACCAGCCTTTATCTCGTATCTATCGGGCACTACACTCAATGAGATTCAAGATTCATCAGGACAATCGCTCAAATTAAAAAAAGCAACCAGACTAAACATATTTTTGAATACGATATATTTTGTTCTGGGATTCTCCCTTGTTTTTGCGGTCTTAGGGGTATTTCTAAATAGTGTCTTGATGACCGTTGGATTGGGCTTTCAAAATGTGTTGACGTCTATTGGAGGATTAGTCATCATAGGATTTGGTGTCTACTTAATAATCTCCACAAGATTAAGACGTCTGAATTTTGAAAAGAAATTTTCTTCAATACCTAAATTTAAGACAAGTTACATTACTTCGTTTGTGTTTGGGTGCGCATTTGCGGCAGGCTGGACGCCGTGTGTTGGTCCAATATTGGGCAGTACTCTCACATTGGCCGCTACGGCACCAGGAGCTGCTTACAACTCATTATTGGCTTACTCCCTAGGACTTGGTATACCATTTTTAG
>JBHENS010000006.1:0-34608 GCA_046261955.1 Nitrososphaeraceae archaeon
CATTTGTAATATCAATTATACTATTTTGTATGGTCTCAATTACAGATTGAATGTTAGAAGCTTTACAGTGCAGAGTTCTTGATGTTTTTACCGTTTCAATCCTTGATCTTTTCCTAACCATTTTTTACCATTTGGTGGTAATCAATGGGTTGTTTATAAACATTTAATCAAGGACTAATTTAGTTTCGCTTAGACAGAATCGATAACCGTTCTGTATCGTATCAAAGATTGCTGTACTCTGAATTGATCCAGTTTAATAACTTGAATGATGTTACAAGTACGTGTCTTTTCCGAGTGATATTTTTGCAAGAAGATCACAGAGAAAATTTGAAAATAGAGATGTTGAAGAATGGAAGCTTGAAATGATTTTTGCAGCAGCGGATACAGCGCCAACTGCAGGTGGATTCCAAGGTTTTGAGATATATCACATAAAGAATCAAGAAATTAAGAATAAGCTCATTGAAGCTGCTAATAATCAACCATATGTAAATGCACCTGTAGTTCTTGTATTTTGTATGAACCCCAAGAGGATAAAATTAAATTTTCCTCCAGAGACGATCAGAAAATTTTCTCAACAGGATGCCACTCTTGCAGCTGCTTATTCTCAGTTGGCTGCACATGCTTTGGGATTGAGCTCAATATGGATAGGAATGTTGGATGAAAATAAGATAAGGGAAGTATTAGGTACAGAACTTTCTCCATCATCAATTCTTTGTGCGGGATATCCAGTAAAGATGCTTGTACCAAAACCGAAGCGGAATCTCAAGGATCTAATTCATGAAATCTAATTCCATCGTTACATCTAAAATTTACAAATTTAGATTCCTAAATATAAGAACTGGAATAGAAATAATTCTTTACAATAATCTTCCAAATCAAAACCTCGAATGTTATCTATTAAAAGTAAATCTACCAGAATGAAAAGTCTAGTACAAAATGAGTGACGATTGAAATCCATGGCATTGATTATTTTTCAGTACATAAACAAGCTAATTTTTATGAAATTTTAGGATATCCAACATTGAGATTCTGATCTAAGTTATTAATGACATATTCTTAGAATTTATGATGAGAAGAATTTATCTTTACTATTCTTTGATAGGAGTAATATTCATAACAGCATTAATTTTTTTATTCATAAAACAAGAATCCAAAGTTCCTTATGCACTAGAAGTTGATGCGACCAAGGATACGACTGATATTGCTGGTACTCACTATAGGGTAAGGATCAATAATATTGGAATGAATCCACTCTCAAATATTAGTGTGTATTTGGGAGAGAATGATATCCAGTATCTAGATAGTCTGGCGTCAGGTCAATCATTTTTCTTCTATCCCAAACCCGAAACACAAGTAGAAAAAATTATTATAACCACAAACGAAGGAGTTAATGTAAGCACGGACTATCGTACTCCATTAAAAGGAATTGGTTTACCAGGTAGTGGTAGATAATATATAGACATGTTTTGAATTCACTTATAGTGGATAGCCCTATGAAATAAATAGTAAAATATAGATTGTTATAATTTAGAATCATGTGGTTGATGGCTCAAACCTGGGGTTGCTTACCAGAATTATCTCCAAATTGTATAGATATGACAAATTCATCAAGTACGTATTTGGGGATTATTATTGGGGCAATAATTGGGGCAATAATTAGTTGGTGGATTTTCAATAGACAAAAAAAGACTTCTGACAAACAGGATTACACGTTGAATCGCATAGAACAATTAGAAAAGTATAATGAAAAACTGCTTGAGAAAATCTTGGACTTGAATAAAAAAATTGATTCTCTGCTTGAGGATTAATTAGATTGGGGAAAAATTATTCTATTTAGATTCTGGTTCTGTCTTATCTTCTATTAGTTTGTGCCTTTTTAGGAACTTATAAGCAATAAATACAATCAGTGCGATTATGACAAAGTCAATTATATTAGCAATTAGGTCTCCATATTTGAACTGTGAAGTACCTCCAGAAATAGTAGTAACATTTGCAGACATTTGTTCTAGAGACGCTGGAAGAAATAGACCGACTGTGGGATTAACAATATCTTGAACAAATGAAGTTACTAGTCTGGATGCTGCTAAACCAATTACAAATGCAATAGCTAATCCAATAATACCAAAAGTTTTAAGAAATCCAAAAAATTCCTGTGTAAATGATTTTGAACTATTGTTACTCACAAATAATTACATCCCTGAACTAAGTATATAAAGGTTAAGAGAATTAGTAAAAACTCTTATTTTTAATTTATTATAAGAAAAAAATTTAGGAGATTCCCAAATTAGGGAATGAAGATATAGCGATGTTTAATTCGCCCTGAATTTTCCTAATCTTAGTTGCGTACTCTGTCATTTTGGTATCGTCGCTTTGGACCTTTGCAATTCGATACCCTTTCCAAGCTTTTCTCAAAGCTCCCCAACTTTGTCCTACAGTAAAACCCTGGCCGCTTACACTTGCTTGAACCTGATTTTCTGGTTGACTTGTTGTCATTTCGTTTTGAATTGAGGCTAATGCCATGTGGTTAAGAGAACAGAAATATACTTACAACGAATAGTCAGTTTTTTGAAATCATCTAGTAAAAAAAATTAGAACATTAGTTGACCTCAAGTTTATCGCTAAAACTTAAAGAAATTTGAAATGCCCAGCCACGAAAGAGTTGAATATTTCATAATTATTGAACTATTACTGATGGTTTTTGTATAAATAGATAGGAATGTTTAGGCAGCAGGGAAGTCATTAATTGCTTGGGATTTCCTAAATATTATTCTGAGTTTCAAATTAAATAATGATTCCGCGTACTCGCCATGAAACCGAGGAAAAAAGTTCAGGCTGGTTGAGATCCTTCAAAATATTTCCAATACTCAATTTTCTGGCCACAGCTATCGCATACATATATTTCACATAATGTTAGTTTACTAGAGTTGGGTGTAACTTGAACTGTATCTTCCAGAGAAAATGAGTCTGAGGAACATTTTCTACACCAGTGACTAGAGGGTAATCCTGATGATTTTGCCTTCCTTTCTTCGCGCAGATTAATAGAATTTGACATAATCATCTCACTAGAGTCAAGATCGATAAAGCCAGAAACAAATACGGTATTTAAAGTTACTATTATGGGAAGTAGGAGCATAATATTTTGCTCATGAGTCTTAATTATCAATGGATGATATAGAACAAATATCATTAATAAGAATATCCATGGGAGATTATCTGATCTGTGCTTAAAAATAGAAAATTTGTATTAAATTGGAACACCGATTTCAATCCTGGATCATATTAGTTACCAAATTACAATATTGGAAATATTTCAAACACCATTTTACGGTAATTGGAACGTATGCTGAAAGATATCATGTGAACACTTTTTGTTCAATCTTTGAATATAATTAGTGAAATACCTAAGTAGTTGGATGATGTATGTTATATCGGTACATCTTGTTAGTAAAGGTGGACAAGATAATAGAAGGAAATAAAATCAAAGTTGTTGAACTTGATATTGATAATTACGGTTCAGTCATACCACTTAGAGAGTTAGAATTAAAGCTACCCGAGGACGACTCTGTCATCAAAGTTCTATCATCAACTGAATATGCAGCGATATTTACTGAGGGTGATAATGACGAAGGTGGTGATACTATTATTTTGGCCAATAGTGTTTCACTTGATGAATTGAATGAGGAAAAAAGGAGGGCAATAGATACTATGAACAAGAAATAAGATGCATCAGCTGCTAAATACAATTATGATATTTAGTATGATAAATTGATACAGATTGGATCTCATCCATAATTCCTAGAATAAGAAATCCTTTTGTTGTGCAGGTGTTAAATATAGGGACATGAAGAATCAGGACTTTCTCAAGAGGGAAGAGCTAGAAAATTTCCTTATTCAAAGTGGAATAAGGATTGATGATTATATTATTACAGCAATGGATGTATCAACCGAGGTTCATGACGGCATAAAACGGGAAGATAATCAATCACCATTTCTTGAAACACATATCTGGCCCGTTACAAGGGATGTAGTTAAACACTATCTCACTGTTAATCGTAATGTAACTAGTGTCGAAATAGTTTCGTCGATATTACACGATGTGATGGAGGACAATGACAGGATACTTGATTTGTATAAAACAAAAGAATATGGTTTTGACGCATATCTCAAGTACAGATTTGGTATTAGAGTCTACGAGATTTGTATGGATTTGAAGATAAAACCCCTTGGAAACTACCCTGGAGACAATGATCAGCAAAGGCAATTGGCAAGATTTCATGATTACTGTAAAGGATTAAGCTCTGCTGACTATGATATGAAGGTCATAAAATTGGTAGATAGGGAAAATAATATGAAATTCATAAGTAACATTTCAAAGTTAGATGGAAATCTAGTGAATAACAAAATTAAAAGATATTTGCGTGAGGCTGAAGATTTCTACCTCTCTTTTGCATTATTGGAACCAGCAGCGAAGGATCTATATCTAAAGCTTCGGGAATCATACGAAAATTTAAAGTCAATGAATATCACTTAGTTGGCTAGATGTTCTAATCATAGGATTAGAGTAAACTCAAAAGATCAAAACAAAAAAAGAAAGGTATCGTCATTCGCTGTTTCTATCCTTGACCTGAAGTTGTATTGGATACTACTGAAGTTGCATTACTTTCCATTTGTGGTAATCCTGATGCTATTTGACCACGGATTACCCCATTTTGAAATTCATCTGTGTGAACATTTACATACACTGTCCCATCGCTCATCAAGCCCACCATCTCAGAGAGTTCTTTGCCCTCTAGAGGACCTTGTAGATTATCTGTTGTTATATTTCCTTTCAATGATAGCGTAGCATTGTCGCCATTTTCGGCAGATTCTGGTCCTGACAAACTGGCTACGATATCGCCGTTTTGTCCGGCACTTCCATTGTGTATATGTGCCCCAGTTATTTCGTTCAAACCAGTTATGTTAACCCAGTAAGACACTTGTGTACCGGTGTCATTAGTTTGGAACCTAGCCCAACCAGTAGCACTAGATTCTGTTGGAGGAACTTCTTCCTTGCCCGATAGACTTGCAGAGAATGTCTCTCCTTCCTGTGCTTGAATTGAACTCAAAGGCATAGAGACTGCACCGATCGATAGGATTGCAGCTATTATTGTTGTAATAGATATTTTGTGTTGTTGTGACAATAGCATATGATACCAACATTACTATAAATACTATCACCAATGTCCTTGGAAAATTGATTGGAACTATTGCACTGAGTAATAAATTTTTGATTTCTTGTTTATTTTCATGAAAATATTAGAAATTTGACCTAAGTTGTGTTAGAGCGATCTTTTCAAAAATATGATATTATAAAAAAATTTGAATTATTGAGTTTGGGTTTGCGTTTGGTTTTGCGCGTCGGGGAAAGGCAGTTCAAAGAAGGGAACACCACCGGATCCAAGCGCATAGGGCATTTGTCCATTCCATTTAGTGATAGCCTGCCACTGGAGATATTCTGGGCTTTGTCTAAGCTGTTGTGTGATAGTGCTTATTGCTTCTGCTTCTCCAGTGGCTCTTTCAATATTTGCTCTTGCCTGTCCTTCGGCTTGAGCGGCAGTTTGGTTTGCAACTACTTCAATCGCCCTAAGATTATTTTGCTCTGTAAGGAACTTTTGGAAAGCCACTACCTTTTGTTCAATCTGTGTAGCAAAAGCTTGTGAGAATTGAAAATCAGTGATAAAAACATTTTGTGATTGAATGCTTTGGTTAGCGAGGGTACTTCTTATTGCATCAGAGATAACACCTTTTGCTGTTTCTCTCCTTGTGATTAATTCTTCTGCATTGAATTTAGCTACACTGGCTTTGACAGATTCTTGTATTGTCGGCGATATTACACGGTCTGCATAGTTGACACCCAATACCTGATATATTGAATTTGCTTGTACTGGGTCTATTCTATAGTTTAACGCAATAACAGTCTGTACTTCTTGCAAGTCCTTTGATGCCGCAGTCGCTTCTGCCTGGAACTTTTGTGTCCTAACCTCCATTTGAACAACATGTTCTGCAAAAGGTATGATGAAATGTACTCCCTCCCCCAGAACCCTATTTTCAACTGCTCCCAGGTAAAGCACTACTCCCCGATGACCTGCTTCAACAATTGTTATTGAGTTAGCCAATACAATTATGATTATAATTACTGTAATAACTGCCGCTGCAATTTTTAACTTATTACCAGTCGGAAAACGTGGTCGTGGTCCCTTATAGTATGACATCTAAGGTTAGAAGGTATTAAGTATTCTATATATATCTAGGCTTAATTCTCTACTTTGCATTTTGCTTTTATCAATTCATCATTGAACAAAGGATAAATTATAAATTATTCTTCCAAAAGAAATACGATACTAACGCTCAACGTTATCTGTTGCTCGCCCGCCATTATTGGAGTTGAAGGTGTAATTGCATCACTTTTGAGCGATTCAGCAGCATATGGTATTGACCCAGGAAAAAAGGGTGTAGCCTGATCAATATTTACTGTCCTTATACCTCCTACTTTTAATCCCAGTGCTGATGCCGCAATATCTGCTTTTTCTCTTGCATTTTCAATAGCTTCTCTTAGCAATTCGTTCTTGATTCCATCAAGTTTCTCATCTGACATACTAAAATAGATGCTATTTACGTTGTTGGCGCCGGATGAAACTGCAATATCGATCCATTCTGACGAGTCATTCACGTTGTGGCTATCTATCTGTAGGGAATTGCTAACTGTAAACCCAATCAATTTGCCTTGGTTCTTATCTATAGAGTAGTCACGATTTGGAGTTATTGTGAATGACGACGTGCTTGTTTCATTTTCATTCACGCCCGCTATTTGTAATGCATTGATAATTTTATTCATTAATTCAGAGTTTGCAGTCAGTGCAGCTTTTGCCTTCGTATTGGTTGTTTCCACGCCTAGTGATAAAGTAACTTTATCAGGTTTTGTCTGGGTTGTAGAAGAGCCAGTAACGAACAATGTCGTATTATCAAGTGTAGTCGATTGAGCGTGCAAATTGGGATTATTGAAATTAATAGAGTAAATCAACAAACACAAACTGAAGATGATTGCTACTGCCAATACTGAAATTCTTGTCGATTTTTGCTTTATCATGAATGAAAAATTATCATTGAACTATTATAAAAATTACAAATATAGTTTTGGGCTAACTAATCGTATTACGGAACATCCAAGCTGGTATAAATCTTGACATATTGTGATTATAGTTGGTCCGCTCTATGTAGTAGAAAAAACGTAAAAATGAATTTGACTAAAAAAAATTAAAACTTTCGTTTTCGGCTACATTCACGTAATTGAATCGCAATGGAATAAAACGAGTTCGTTTTTGAATTTATAGATATGCAAGAAAGTTTTATTAGTTGAAAATTAGAGTTATGATGATGATTTTTTTTCACCGTACAAAATTTCTTTGTGAAATTGATCATTTTAGATTCAAAACTTATGAGGAATTGATCGCTCATATGAGACAAATCCACCGTTATCCTATTGTCAAATGTCATGATTGCAAAAAGGAGTTTATTCATGAGAAGGATAGACTCCATCATGTTAGAGAAGAACATGAGAGAAAGGTGGATTATAGAAAGCATAAGGGTTCCTAGAAGAAGATTCTTTCATAATTGAAGTAAGGTTATATCAGAATCATAACAAATTTTTGCCTTCTGATAATACCAAATCTAAAGAAGAATAATTTAATGATGTCAATGAATAAAAATCACTTTAATGAGACTACATAAAATCTAACCTATTTTATGGACTATTCCTTTTCCAATCAGAAAGTTTACAATATTATTGGCTGCAACTTCTGCCATCTTGGATCGTGTCAGAAATGTAGCACTTCCAATATGTGGTAACAATATTGCTTGCGGCATTTGTGTTAAGGGATTGGATGTTGAAATTGGTTCATTTTCATACACATCCAATCCAGCACCTGCTATCAAATTATTTCTTAGTGCATTGATCAAATCTTGCTCGTTTATGACTTTACCTCTAGAGGTATTTATAAGAAAGGCGGTCTTTTTCATTAGCTTAAATTTTGATTCATCAATCATATGAAAACTTTTTTTGTTTAATGATACATGTAAAGAAACAAGGTCGCTGCGTTGTAGGAGTTCGTCTAATGGAACATAAGTAATAGCAAGCTCTGATTCCATTTCATGTTTACGGGTATTACTATAGTAAAGTACTTCCATATCGAAACCTTTTGCACGTTTAGCTACAAGTATGCCAATTTCTCCAAGACCAATTATTCCTAAAGTACTTCCATGTACATCGTACCCAAGAAAATGATCAGGCGTCCATCCAAATTTCCAATTTCCATTTCGCACGTAACTGTCTGCACTGACAATATTTCTGGCCGCACTTAGAATTAACGAAAACGCGAGATCTGCTGTGGTATTAGCTAAAACATTTGGTGTATTTGTAACTATTATTTTTCTTTTTTCTGCCTCCTTAATATCTACATGATCATATCCTACACTATAGCAACTTATCACTCTAAGATTTGGCCCTGCTGCATGCATGACATTTGAGTCGATTTTATCACCTAACATGCACATTAAAGCGTCCACATTTCTAACATTTTCAAATAAATCTTTCCTGTCAAGTACGTCCACTCCAAGATTCATTTTGACTTCAAAATATTTTTTTAATATTGATGGTCCTGGTTCTGGTATTTTTCTTGTTATATAGACCGTATATCTGCGAAATTTATCCATAAAATAATTGATTTTTCTAGTTTGGGTTATTAATATGATATGGAATTGGATTTATATTTTAGAATTTCGTTACTTAATTACTACTTATCTTTATCTGTTTTGAAAATATTATCTTTAACAAAATAATTCCAAAGTAATATGGTATATTATAAAATGCAGCAAGTGCAGCTACTTGCGAACCAAAGAATTGTTGTGCAAAAACAGTTACTAAGATATTGTTTACATAACTCATGGCAATAAGCCCTGAAATTTTGTATTCTAATGATGAATCTTTATTAATGATATACAAAACGAGATAACCAGTAATCGCAAATATAGAAAATAATAAAATAGCAATTACAGTTGTAAAAATGACAAAAGATGATTCAAAATAAAAATAACCTGAAAATTTTGAAAATATTGCAAAGTTAATTAAATCCATTAGGATAATGGACAGGGGTAAAGAACTCTTGTTTATACTTGTTGCTAATTTGGGTAAATATTTTTTTATAAATCCACTCGCTGCGAGAGGAAAAACTAGAGATATTACAAGTAAGAAAATCATATCAAATATTGGAATCGAAAATTCAGTATTATAAAGAATATAGACTAATGTAGGCAATATGAAGGGAACCACAAGAGAAGTGATTATTACCATTCCCACTATAATAGAAAGTTTTCCTCCTACATAATTGGTAACAAATGGGGCTCCAAGACCTGTAGAGATTCCGGATAATAATAGTACTGACAGGGCATATTTTGGGCTAATCTGATTAGTAATAAAATACATTGTTACTGGTATGATAATCACTTTCATAATGGATAGCATCAATAGCAATTTAGGACTCTTAAAGGTCGATATGAGATCTTGGAATTCAAGTTGGATCAGATTTAGAAATAACAATAATCCAAGAATTACCAAAATGTATGGAGAAAAGAGCTCTCCTATAGAAGGGAATATGATACCAAATAGAGTTGAGAAAAGAATCGAAATTGAGAGTGCGAGGAGGACTTTAGTATCATAAGTGATCAACTATACTGATCAACTATCACATTACCATAAATATTTATCAATTGATTATGAAATATCAGGAAGGAGAGCTCATGTTCGACTAGCACGGTATTATGAAATAATAAATATCACACAATATTGATAATTATCATGAAAAAGCGAGTTAAATTGATGATGAATATATTGTTACTAATTATAGTTACATCAAGTTATACATTAGTGATAACACAAGCTCAAGAAACTCCATCTAAAAATAATACAATGGTTATCTCCACTAACGGTTCATTCATTAAAGATGCTCTAGATTCGGTTCATAATGATACAATCCCCAATATCTCAAACTCTCAGAAAATGAAATAAATGAGGCATTAATGGATCTACCTGGTTGGATTATACTTGATGGTAAGTTGCACAAGACCTTTACATTTGTAGACTTTTCAACTTTATTTGAATTTATGTACCAAGTAGCCGACGTTTCCCAAAAATTAAATCATCATCCAAACATGACATCAACATGGAATACCCTAACATTGGATTATGATACATGGAGTTTAGGACATGTAATTTCTAATCTGGAGGCGATAGTAATAGTACAGCAAACAGAAATCAAATAATGCAAATAATGAAATGTCAAATATCGATTTAAATTTGCCTTTCATATGTGAAATACTTTCATATAGACTATTAGGGTCTACACGTTCACCTTCGCCAATTCTAATAAAGAATAGATTTGTGTCTTCTAAAGTATGTTTAATAAGAAATCTTGCAGGGGTGGTTTTTGTTTGAACTCCCTTCGCTACCTGTAATATTTGCCAAGAATATGTTTCATAGATTTGTTGTAAATGCGATAGAATGGAGGATTGTACTCATAGCCATAGTTATTGCAGAATTTCATTGAGAACAAAGATAGAACCTGACTTGTTCAGGACACTTTTGCTTGAGACGCAAATCAAAAAATGAAAGTTTCCGAGCTGGAAAAAATACGCGTAATGAAAACAATACCCAGGGAATGGGAGAGCAGAGGAGAACAGTGGGCATATTGTATTGAGTACTTAAATCAACCCATTTACAGTAACTCGGGAGACATGATAATGACACAAATTAGCTCTTGTGAACGATTACTAATAAACATTAAACGTATAGATGAAAGAAACGTTATTCGAAGGGAAACATTAATTTTGAAATTAATTCTAGAGCTGCTAGAATATTGATCAATAAATAGGGTAAAAATAATTATACTTCCAAAGGATGATTAATTATCAAGGACCCTTGAAGAATAATATCAAGTTATTATTAATACTTCGTCATGCGAAGTCAAGTTGGGAATCTGCAGAATTATCAGATCACGATAGACCTCTAAATAACCGAGGTAAAAGAGATGCACCTCAAATTGGTAGAAAGCTATTGAAAGAGGGACTTATCCCGCAAGTAATAATAAGCTCTTCGGCAGTAAGGGCCTACTCTACGGCAGAGAAAGTTGCCAAGGCATGTGGCTATGAAGATGAGATATTGGTTGACTCCTCCCTGTATGGATCAGGATATACAGAGTATCTTAATGTCTTGATAAATCAAGATGATAAATATGATATAGTAATGTTAGTAGGACATAATCCACATTCAGAGCAATTATTGGAGATATTAACGGGAAAGATGATTGTAATGCCGACCTGTACAGTTGCATGTGTAAGACTTCCTATCTCATCATGGAAGAAAGTAAGTGCTCAATCGAAAGGTGAATTGCTCAACTTGTGGCGTCCTAAGGAATTAAAACTTGATTAATGATATCGTCATGAAAAATTCGATTAAGCAAAGTGCTCCTATATGGTAACACATGGATTACCTTCAGTAAAAAGTAAGAATGTACGAGTTTATCATCCATCTCATGCTTAGTGAAATAATGTTCATATAGATTACCATTGCATAATTGTGCTTGAGGTGAATATCAAAATCCGATTCTCTCCACAATCAATTAGATTGTAAACCTTTTCCAAATGGATATGTATGTAGTTTCGCCTCAATGAAAACGCACTTTTAAATGTGACATTAGAGTAGTTAAATTGGGATTAACACACAGTGAGTGTATTAATTTAATGAAATGTGAAATTTGTGATACAGATGAAAGTATACCTTTTAAATGCAATTATTGTAACAAAATACTCTGTCATATACACAGAATTCCAATAAATCACTCATGCGTTTCAATGAAAGAATATGTTGATAAAAAAAATACAATGTACGATGATACAAGGAATTCGAACTTGAAAAGTGCGATACTAAAAATAAAATTTTCTAAAATAGAGATACTTCATCTGTTAATTGCGACTATCTTAGTAACAGCCGTTGGGTTATCATTAAACAATTATAGACGTATTGCTTTGGAATTTTTAGTTATATTTGTTAGTGCCTTCCTTGTACATGAATTGGCCCACAAGCTGTTAGCTCAGTTTTATGGGAGCTGGGCCGAGTTTCGTACAAATTCATATGGCTTAATAGTAACTGCTTTTTCAGCCATCCCATTTATTCCATTCAAATTCATCGCTCCAGGAGCTGTCATGGTAGATTTATCCGATAGAAGTAAATTTGGAAGAGTTGCATTCGTTGGTCCCCTTACAAATCTTGTCATGGGTTTTATATTTCTGCTGCTAACTTATCAATTTCCAGCAGTTGGTTACCTGTATACTGGAGCAATATTTAATTCATGGATTGCATTATTTAATTTATTACCATTCGGAAACCTTGATGGTCAGAAAATTTTTAGTTGGAATAAAATTGTATGGATACTTATGATTGCGGGTAGTATGGGATTATTTGTTATTAGTCAATATTAATAAAAAGTATTGATGATACTAGTTTCCAGTATCACCATCAGCGTCATTGTTATTGTTCTCGTTGTTCTCATCACTGTTCTGGTTGTTCTCATCACTGTTCTCGTCATTATTAGCTATCTGGTTCTGGAAATGGTTTGGATCTTCAGAGCAGCGCACTATTTCGTAGTCAATAAGATTATCTCCTATTTTTCCTGCTAGGTCTATACAATCTTGTGTTTCTTGATCGGCTCCTTGGTAAGCTCCTGAATTTTGGAAATCATTCAAGGAAATCTCATCAGTGTCGATGTCCCCATTTTTTACATCGTCTACTAGTTCGCTGAGACTATCATATTCTTCAGGATTATTGGTGTTACTGCTTGAAGAATCGACATCATTACTTTCATTGCCAGATGACGAGGTATCATTAGTACTGGTATCTGCATCGGTCGTTGCTTGTGTATCATCAGTACTGGTATCTGCATCGGTCGTTGCTTGTGTATCATCAGTACTGGTATCTGCATCGGTCGTTGCTTGTGTATCACCTGAAGTTGTTGTAGCATTAATTCCACTCAGCATATTTTTACTCACAAATTCTTTGGCTTCATCTTCAGTGAACTTTCCTGTATTCACAAGTTCATTAATCAAATTGTTTTCTGTGAGATTGTCAGAAGTTGATGTTTCAGAAGTTGATGTATCATCTTCGGAAGTTGATGTTTCAGAAGTTGATGTAGCATCGGTTCCTGTGCTCGTGTCTGTGTCAGTAGGTGTGGTAGAGGTATCAAAAGTCGCATTAGTAGGAACACTACTATTTGAGTACTTGTTATTGAAATAGTTGACATCGTCAACACAATGTATTACTTCTCGATCAGAAAGGCTATCTCCTACTTTTCCTGCTAGGTCTATACAATCTTTCATACTATCATCTGCATCGTCATAAATGTCTGCAGCTTCCATTGATTCTATAGGTATTTCTTCTATATCTTCGTCACCATTTCTTACTGCATTTGCAAATTCAGCCAAATCATCATAATCATCTAATATTTGTTCTTCCTTATGCAATGCTTGTACTGGAATGTTATTGTCAACAAGGAAAAAAGCTCCAAGACATATAATCGTTCCCAATAGAAGAGATACTTTTGTTATCGGCCCCAAGTTATTCATTATTTCAAATTCGAATTTATCATAATTAAATCTTTTGAAATACTTATATAATTACTAACGAATCGTATTTGTTTTTCTATTATTTTGATTATCTCTTCAAGATAATCTAAACAATATTACCATCCAACTAGTATTTCCTTCATTAACTAAATAAAAGGCTAAAATTATCATTAGAGATTAGCTTAATTCTGACCATATAAGCCAAAATTGAAGAAGAATATAGCGATGCAGAGATGTAGGCATTGATCACATATTATATGAAATCTATTGGCAACTCCGTGAATGAAATAATGCTTCTTTGATGAAATGAATTCTGATATAATGACAGCTTCTCGAATTAGCTCTTCTCTCAGAATTCTTGCCAAAGTCATTAGAAAGACAATATATAAGAAAAACCTGCTGTACTAGTACTTCATAGTAACAATAAACTTAGGTATTAACTTTAAGAATTCTGATAATTTATGAGTAAAAGATGAATTAATTTCATTTTTAAACGACTAAAATTAGTCGATCGATCAGGTATATTTCTTTTCTTTACTATATCTAAGTAAATCCTGTATTCTATTTTTTAATTCACTATTCAATCCACAGGTCAATATTTTGATCCCCTGTTGAATTTCTGTTTCATAAATTTGTACAAAAATATGATTTTAAAATAAATTAATAAACGGGTATTCTTATAATGTTTTGGAAACTATCAATGTTATTGTTGTTAGCACTTTTTTCATTTTTCTAATATCCATGTAAATAGATTTTAATTCCTCCTCGGTTGATGCGGATATTCTGACAACAATATCATATACACCAGATACCGGTGAAACTTCCTGAACACCATCAATTTTTTCCAGCTCTTCAACTACTTTTTCTGACGCAGCAAGATCGCAACAGATCAATACATATGCATGAACCATGGATATAGTATAATATTATAGGGTTTAAATAAATACAACACCTGTAACGTATATCACTAGTGATATGGACTAAATTATCCTATCCGGTTGAGATTCTGCTTCTAAACTTATTTCTTTATAAATCAAAATTAGGCAGGAACAGTAATGATGTTTGTACATTACCTCAATAGTAGAATTAAGACCGTAATTGATAATTATTAAATATTTTATCCAGAATTAATTGAGATATTTTATAAAAGATTGGATTGTAGATATCTACTAAACTATGACAAACGGAACTTTGGAAGAAAAGCACAAAAGATTAATTGAAGAAATGAATGCGGTAGAAGTTCGGAAAATAATAAATGAAAAAACCGTGGCGATTCTAGTGTTTGGAGCTTGTGAAAACCATGGAGATCATATGCCATTCGGATCAGATTTTATCTTCCCTGCCGAAATTGCAAAAAGGGTTGCTACTAACGTTAGTAATGTTATTGTTCTTCCTGCGATTCCGTACGGAGTCAGCTTGCATCACGATAAATTTCAAATGACTATGAGTATTAATCCTGAAACCATGATAGGAATAATTTCTGATCTTCTTTCAAGTCTTAATCAGAATCAAATAAGCCGCGTTCTCATAATAAATGGCCATGATGGAAATATTGGTCCGATAGAAATTGGTGCCAGATCTATCAAAAACAAACATCCTGAGATGACAATTGCATGTTTGGAATCTTGGTGGGTTTTGGTAGGCCAGTTAAAGAAAGATCTGTTTGAAGTTTGGAATGGACTTGGTCATGGGGGTGAAGCAGAGACTTCTGCAGTTCTTGCAGTTCGTCCAGATTTAGTAAACTTGGCCTCTGCTCCAAAGGATGTCATTCCAAGATTACCTGAGAATATTAGAATATTTTGGAAATTTGACGAATTAACTACTACTGGAGCCTCCGGCGCTCCTCAAAAGGCGAGTATCAAAAAGGGCAATGAAATAATGCGGACGCTAGAGGATATCTTAATTTCATTCATAAAGGAAATGGAATCATTAGATTGGAAATATGGTCTGTATTTGAAATAGTGGTTTTTCTTCAACCCATCGTTCATGCCAGATTGAATTTACAATAGTATTGTGATCAATACATTTTTTTGTTTTTGATTCTTGAATCAGAGATTACTTTAATGTATACAAAGAGAAATCACATTCTTCACAAAGATAATAGAGTCTGTCAAAGTCCGAGCATAAAGTCATGACATTATAGCATCTTGGACATCCTATTTCATGTTCGATAGTGTCGCTAACTGTTCTTTCCTCTTCATGTCGATTTCCGATTCCTATAATATATTGTGATTGTGATTCCAATTCTGCTTTATTCATTCGCTTATTTCTCATTGATACTTTGTGTGAAGACACTTGTGAAAGTTCAAAATTATGATTTATAAGATGTGTATAACTTGATAGAGAGGGGGAGGATGAGGACGAATTTCCTTTCCGTACCAAGATGCTATAGTCATGATTAATCTGGATTATTCGATTTCAATGAGGCAAAATAAAATATAATTGAGTCCATAATTGGATACATTTGACACTTAAAGATGACGCGATTAATCTTCATAGAATGTTGAAAGGAAAAATCGAAATTCGAAGTAGGGTTTCATTAGACAATGCATCTGAAGAAAGGGGGACATTAGGACTAATTTATACTCCTGGAGTAGCATATGTTGCCTTAGAGATAAGTAATCACAAACAATTAGCATACGATTACACGTCAAAATGGAATAATGTAGCAATAGTATGTGATGGAACGAGAGTTCTAGGATTGGGGAATATTGGTCCAGAAGGTGCTCTACCCATAATGGAGGGAAAGTCTGTCATATTTAAAGCGCTAGCAGACATTAATGCAATTCCATTATGCATTAACACTCAAGACAAAGAAGAAATAATCGGATTTGTTAAATTAATACAACCGAATTTTGGCGCTATCAATATAGAGGATATCGAATCACCGAAAGTGCTAGAAATTGTTGAAAGACTGAGTAAGGAAGTATCAATACCTATTTTTCATGATGATCAACATGGTACTGCAATAATTACTCTTGCAGCACTGATAAATGCTCTCAAGTTAGTAAAAAAAGAACTTGGCAAAGTACGTGTTGTTATATCAGGTTCTGGCTCAGCAGGATATGGAATATTCAAGATTTTACAAACGGCAGGATGTAAAGACATTATTGTTACTGATACTAAAGGTGCAATATTTGATGGAAGAGTGGATATTGATGATCAGAATCCATACAAAAAAGACATATCAATTAACACAAATTTTAGAAAGTTAAATGGAACTTTACCAAAAGTAATCAGTAAATCAGATGTATTTATCGGGGTATCTGGAAAAGCTGGTATTTTAAATAAGCAAATGATAGAATCCATGAATAAAGATGCAATAGTATTTGCATTAAGTAATCCGGATCCGGAAATAATTCCTAGTTCTGCATTAAAATATGGTGCAAGAATTGTTGCAACAGGTCGATCGGATTTTCCTAATCAAATTAACAATGCAGTAGTATTTCCGTCAGTATTTAGAGCGTTGCTGGATCTTCGAGTTAATAATCTAAGTGAGTTTATGCTTGTATCTGTGGCGCATGCTATTGCGAGTATAGTTGAAGACATTCACCTAAGAAATGATTACATAATTCCAAAAGTCGATGATCCCAGAATACTTCCCATCGTTACGAAAACCATAAAGAAAGTCCTTGGCAGACATATTAAAAACAAAGTTGATTCTAAAACAAGTCCAAAAAATTAGGTTCAATAGCTTCATTTCCATTCACGAGACCAATTCTAGCACACATTTGTTGAATGACGACTATCATTGGTAATAGGAATTCACTAATTAAAGATCTATTTTATTATGGTTATTATCATTTAATAACATAATATTACTTATTTGAACTATCACCCAGCTTTTGTATCAGCATATCTGTATTGTTCCAATTATTTAATTCGGTATTCTTCCAATCTTCAAAGTGAATTACTTTGGAGAGTATCGTTCTTTTCAACCAACCGACTCTTTCCAAATCTGGTCTAACTTCAAATTTATTTACATATCCCAAGCAAAGATATGCAATCGGTTTAACATGATTGGGTATCGCTAAAATCTTGCGTAAGTCTTCAATTGAGAGTATACTTACCCAACCTACTCCAATTCCTTCGACCCTTGCTGCTAACCACAAGTTCTGTATAGCACAACAAACACTATATTCACCTGTTTCTGGTATTGATGTTCTTCCTAAAATAAATGGCCCGAACCTTTCAGGATCATATGTGACACAAATATTGATATCAGATTCTAGAATTCCCTCTAATTTTAGCCTGACATATTTATCTTGTCTATCTAAATCGTTATCAAGTAATGAAATAGATTTTTCTCGTTCCTGTGTAAAGGAATCTTTGACCTTTAATTTTGTGGTCTTATTCTTTATTAATATAAAATCCCAGGGTTGTGAGAAACCAACAGATGGAGCGTGATGAGCTGCATTCAAAATCTTAACAAGAATATCATCTGGAATTT
The DNA here is from genome assembly GCA_046261955.1 of Nitrososphaeraceae archaeon. Taxonomy (GTDB): domain Archaea; phylum Thermoproteota; class Nitrososphaeria; order Nitrososphaerales; family Nitrososphaeraceae; genus TA-21. Next base: position 18,158 of record JBHENS010000006.1, read on the forward strand.
TTTTATCAATAAAATGAGATCTGACATCTCTTCTAGAAAAAACTGCCTTGTATAGACCTTCTTTTTCAGTCATTGTAAAAGAATCAAGATCGGTAGACATTTTCTTTTGTCAGATCTTTGTTATGATTATATGTTTCGTTATAATAGTAGGCATCCCATGTTGGATATGACATGAAAATATTATCATGACAGTCATCATTACCTTATTAACAAAACTGCACATGAGGAGTGATGTACAATCTTGCTTGAGACGCTGCCCAGTATTAGTTCCCTAAACTTTCCCATACCCCTACTTCCCAAGATTATTAGCTCGAATTTCTCTTTTTTGCTATAATCCAAAATTACGGAAGCAGGATTTCCCTGGAGAAGAAGAGTCTTTATAGTCAATCCTTTTTGAGTAGCAATCTCTGAGCACTTTGAAAGTATATCTTGATTTTCTTTTTTGTAGGCTTCTAGCAATTCACTTAACAGTTTTTCTGATTCAATGTGAGTTATTGGAACTTGTTCCATTACGTGAACTACAGTAATATTTGAACCTAATTTTTCTGAAAGAAGTAATGCTGCATCTAAGGCTCTGTAGGAATTATCCGATCCATCAACAGGTACTAGTGTATTTGTAAACAATAAGGGTTATTATTTTACTTGTGTCTAATATATGTAACATGTATTGTCAATCTAATTTCAATTTTAGAATTAGACCTCCTATACCATAGATTGGTAAATGAACCATAAGTCTGGGCAATATAAATAAAGAAAGAAATTAAAAAAGTTGGGCTACTTGTGGATCCTAATCATCAATAGGCGTAATCTGAGTCTTCAAAGCATCTAAGCACTTCATAGTCTGCAAGATTATTTGAAAGATCCTGTCTATTTTCTATACACCCTTGTGTTTCAATATCTTCTTGTTTGAAGATTTCCGAATCTTTGAATTCGTTCCAATTCATATCATCGTCGTTATCCTTACCATTGTCAATATCTTTTACAAGTTCCTCCATAGTGTCATCATCATCCCAGATATCGGCATATACTTGGTCACTTGTTGCAATAACTAAGGCTCCAAACATAAAGGTCAACAATGAAGACAATAAAAACATGGTTTTCATTGGTTGTTTCTTGCTCATTGGTTCTAAGGGTACATACATCATAATTAAATTAATACATTATAATAATTTGATTAATGGCCTATTTGAAATATAAATATCATATATATGCACTATTATGATATAATTTATTTAATTTCGTTATTACTTTATTGAAAAATCTTCTAAAAGTTGGTTATCTATTTCTATAGAAAATTATACCTATTGTAATAAAAATCTAAGCTATTCTAATTACATTAAAATATTTTCTCATCAATTTGGGTCAAGTTATACTAGAAGTAAACATATTGGACAAGATGTAAAATTCCTGATAAAACCAGGTTTATATCTATTGTCTATTCAGGTTATTATCCAATAGTTTATGACAAGGATTGTGTCAGCAAATTATATGGCTGCTATTAAGCTCTAATTTTTATGTACTTATAAGCATCGGTTGAATTTTCAAATGCGTACTGTACTTTTTGAAATTGTTCACGAAAATTAGATACCAAGCTAGCAACCGTCTTCGGATCTGTCTTGTCTATTACTATTTGTTTGATAAATGATGCAATTTCCTTCATTTCACTTTCTTTCATCCCTAATCTAGTTACTTCAGGTACACCTATTCTAACTCCACTTGGGTGCATATAATGTTTACCAGATTTAATATCACCTGGCAGGAGCTGTCTGTTAAGAATAATATTTGCTTTCTCCAATTCTTTTTCTATAGTCCCACCATCTCCAAATTTGGAAACATCTACAGCCAATTGATGTGATTCAGTATACCCACGTTTTTCTCCCAAAACTGTAAAACCAAAATTTGCAAGTGATTCGGCAAGCGTTTTTGCGTTCCTTATTACTTGCTTTGCATATTGCTTTCCAAATTCTAATGACTCTGCTAAGGCTATAGCTTTACCTGCTACATGATGGAGATGATGACTGCTTGTATTGCCTGGAAAAATAGATTTCTTAATGTTGTCTGCATATTTATCTAGTGAGACAATAATTCCTCCTTGTGGACCCCAAAGAGTCTTGTGGGAGCTCATTGTCATAGAATCTGAGCCCTCTCCAATTGGATCTTGAAATTCTCCTCCTGCTATCAATCCCGCCACATGAGCCCCGTCATAATTAACGTAAATATTATTATCATGCATAAAAGTTGCCAATTCTTCTACCGGGTGAGGAAAAAGAAATAGACTTCCTCCAAACATTGCGATAGCAGGTTTCTTGCCATTTGCGATCATTTCAGTGATCTTTTTCTTGGTAGCGTCCACATCGATTGTCATATTTTCCTTTGAGAATGGATAATGTTCTATATTGAGCCCGTGCACAAGACCAGCAGTTCCAGAATGTTCTTTTTTACCATGAGAAATGTGTCCTCCGCTAGGAATGGATGCAGCTAACATATGGTCTCCCGGATTAGAAAAAGCAGAGTATATTGCAAGATTTGCAACAACACCTGAAGTGGCCCTACAATCAGCAAATTCAGATTGGAACACCCTTTTAGCTAATTCGTTGCATATCAGTTCTACTTCATCAATGTAAATACATCCTGCGTAGACTCTTTCGCCAGGCCAGCCTTCCGCGTACCTATTCCCAAAGTCTGATACTATGGCCTCTCTTACAGCTGGACTGGGAATATTTTCACTTGCAATTAATGGAATAGAGGACTTGAACCATTCATGATGCTTTTCAACAAGATCAAACACTTTATAATATGATTCTTTAGCGTCCATTGTGATGTTTATGGTGACTTTAATATCCTAATTTAAAATATTGCTTGTTATCTCGAAAGTGATTTCGCCGGTTTTAGTTAGCTAGACAGGTTATCATGTTGACTATTTCAAAACTTTTAATTTACTCTAGATTGGACTCATATTGATGGATAAAAATGATCTTAAATGTGCCTTGTGTGGTAACACGTGTACTTTTAGGTACAAGTCTATGGAAGAGTGGAACATTTCAGGATATCTTTGTAGTATATGCTATGAGAAAAAGTTAACTGAATTTTATATTTCTCCGGATCGTAGGGATATTGTGAAAAGATGATATCTAGAAAAAAATAGATTGTAATTTTCCGGTAGATAAATTTAAGATTACTGGTTTTGCTTGGCTTTATCACAAATGAAATGAAAAGGATAGAAAATCTAACGGTACGACTTTTGTTTTCTACGCCTTGCTCCAGATCCACCAAATTTCTTTGATTCTGTTTGTCTGGGATCTCCTGATAACAAGTGTCTGTCAAATTCGGTAATCCTTTTACGAATTTCCGTACGCACGCTTCTTGCAAAGGGGTGGTCTTTTGGATCTCTTCCGCCCTTTCCGGTACCTGTTAACGCTCGACAAATAGCAACGGTACTTGCAAACGCCTGTCCCATAAAACCGCCTCCGTGCACCTTGACACTAATATCTACCTTGTCTCTATATTCACCTATCAATTTAAGTGGAACAAGAACCAACTCTCTTGCCACTTCGGAATTTAATAACTCAGCAGGTATGTTGTTTATTCTAACTTTTCCACGCCCTTTTGAAATTGTGGCCACAGCTCTACTTGATTTTCTTTGTCCTGGATAAAGATCTATTTTATTCATAACTATCCAACCCCTTCCAACCAATCTGTTTTGCCAATTCGCCAAGTGTTATAAAATATGATGCTGGTTTTCTAATTTTAGAATCTTCAAATGTTTCAAGCTTTGTATTCTTGAATTCAGGTGGTATTGCGATATAAATTCTCAACCTCTTTAATGCTGTTATGCCACTTGATTTCCTTTTTGGTAACATACCTCTGACCATCCTTGTAAGAATTCTATCAGGCATTCTTGGATGAAATGGACCGTGTATAGGATTTGTAGCAGACGAAATTGTTAGATATTCTTTATACTCTTCTATAGTTTTGTATCTATTCCCGGAAATCATGCTTTTTTCTGCATTTACAACTCTGACATGACGACCTTGGAGTAAAAGTTTTGAAATATGGGAACACATTCTTCCCGCAATGCAATCCTTTGCATCAATGGTCATAATCTGATTAGGTTTTTGTTTTTGTTCAGCAAGTTGCTTAGCCAATTATTCTTACCCCCTTACCATCTGGGTATTTCTTTATCAAGCTTTCAAGAGCAAGTATTTTTCCACCTGCATCAAGTACTTTTCTTGTAGCTCCTTCTGAAATACCAAAACACCATATTGTTAGCTTGTGACCTATTTCGCCAGAACCCAATATCTTACCGGGTACTATTACAACTTCTTTATCCTTAGTAACATGGGCCAGTTGACCAATGTTAACTTGCCTTCTATTAGATCTCGACCTGGAGAGCTCTTTAATTACAGTTTTCCATATCGGCACTTTATTTTGCTTTGATGCATTCCTCAGGGTCCAAATCGTATTGTTCAAAGTATCAGGAAACATGAAATATATTCGCTATCCTTAGACCCCAAATAAATCTATATCTAAATATTCTTTGATATTGATAGAGATTGAACAACATTATCAAATTCCTTTATTTTTGAGCCTAGTATCTTTGCTGCCTCTAGCACAATCTCTTCTGGTGTCAAGGAGCCATTGGATTCTATTACAAGTATAGAATCTTCTTCCTTCTTACTATCTTTTACAACTGCTACTGAGGTTGGTTGCCACTTTGCATGGTTTTTCCCAGTCCCTAATCTTGCATATGCCTCGAACTTTAATTTTTGACCTGGAGCTAATGATACTATTGGTATTTCATTATTGACAGGTTTCACAACATCATCTTCAGATACTAAATCTGCAGAAGTAATTACTTTGGTCTTATCCTGCGACTCGGAATCTAGAACTAAAAGTACTCTACACTTTGAACAACCAAGAGTGCTTTTACAATCACAAACATGTGGCATTACAAATCTTTCAAGATCTGTCCGTAATGGAATAAGCCCTAATCTATGAGCGATAGCCTCATCATGCATAACAGATGAGTTTTCTAATACTACTACATCATCAATTGCAAAAGTAGGAACTTGGCTGATAGATAATCTTCTTAATGCATTGACATATTGCCTTGGAATATCATTAAATTCAATAACTATATGATTATTGTCTCTTTCAAGAATCTTAATCGTGTTCAAAAGCGTCCACGAAATTTTATTGGCGTACACTTAAAAATCTACCGAAAATGGCCATGTGCATCAAATTGCATAAAATCAAAAGATTAATGCCCTGAAACGCTACCATAATTACTCAAATGAATAACACGATCAAGTTGGAATACTATGGAGTATCTCCCTATGAAGTAGAAGCTATCTATAATACTTTATCTAAATTTTCTGGTGTTAGTGAAAAAAAATTAGAAGATTCCGAATATTTAAGTCTGCTAAGTATCGAGTTTCCAGTCCCTTATGATGATTATTTTTTTCAATCATTCGGTTTTGATAATTGGCAGAAGATAAAGTATATTTTTAAGGAAATGAAACGTAGGAGAGGTAGAAAGGATTTCAAGATAATTTTATCATTTTCTGGAATATCAACAGACACAAATTCAAGGCTGGTTTTTTTGCTAACTAGTGATATTGGTCCTCAATTTGAATATGCTCTTGAAAAATTAGCGCATATGGCAGACTCTGTTCATACACAAGTTAAGAACCTTGAAACTAACAGACAAGTCATGGCATATACATACGACGTAATCGCTATGAAGTGGGTATTATCTGATAAACTCTAATGACTGCAAAGATCGAGTCAAAATGCGTATTATGTGTAAGAAAGGTGATTCAGGAAAAATATTGTGAATATCATTATGAGGCAGTGCGGTCCCTAAGGGGTCATTATGAAGTTTGGAAAAATCGTTACGGTGAAATTTCCTGGTATGATTATCTTACTAGATTGCAAAAAATAAAGCATACCGGTAAATGGGTCAAAGAAGTCATTGAAATAGAGTTAGAGAATATTAAAAAAAATGATAAAAAAATGAGATAATGTTTGTTTTTGATTACATTTCTCCCATGCCAGGAGGCATCCCGCCACCAGGAGCACCACCAGATTTGCTTGAAGCTATTACGTCGTCTATTCTAAGGATCATAGATGCAACTTCTGTCGCTGATTTTATAATTTGCTCCTTGACACTAAGGGGTTCTACAATATCTAGTTTGGACATATCTACAATCTTTGCACTTCTTGCATCAATACCACTCCATTTGGATCCTTTTGCTTGTTTGGAACGTAGTTCTGTGAGTGTATCAATTGGATCCATTCCGGCATTCTCTGCTAAAGCAAGTGGAATAACTTCGAGTGCTTCTGCAAACTTGTCTGCTGCTAATTGTTCTCTTCCTGACAATGTGGAAGACCACTCTCTTAGTTTTCCGGCAACAAAAGATTCTGGTGATCCACCGCCTGCAACTATCAAAGGCCTTTCCATGACATCTTTGGTTACCATTAGGGCATCGTGTAATGAGCGTTCTGCCTCATCAACGACTCTCTGTGAACCTCCTCTAATAAGAATAGTAACAGCCTTTGGATGCTTACATCCCTCAATGAAAACCCATTTGTCAGTTTCAACCTTTCTTTCTTCTATGAGATCCGCTATACCTAGATCGTTGGAGCTCAAGTCCTCAAGATTATTAACAATTCGAGCACCTGTTGCTCTTGACAATTTGGTCATATCGCTTTCTTTGACCCTTCGAACGGCCAAAACGTTGGATTTGGCCAGGTAATGTTGAGCAACATCATCAATACCCTTTTGACAAATAGCTACATTTGCACCTGATGAAATGATTTTGTCTACCATGCTTTTTAACATCTTGTTTTCTTCGTCAAGGAACATTTTCATCTGATCTGGTGAATTAATGTTGATTTTAGCATCAAATTCAGTTTTCTCGATTTCTAAAGCAGAATTGACAAGAGCAATTTTTGCCTTTTCAATTCTTTTTGGCATTCCGCCGTGAACAACTTCCTTATCGAGTACGATTCCCTTAATTAGTTTGGTATCTCGTAATGAACCCCCTGCCTTCTTTTCAACTTTGACATCATCAATGTCTACATTATAACCAGATTCACTTCGTTCAGAAACCTGCAAAGCTGCATTAACAACCACTTCAGATAACTGGTCAGACTCTCTCGACACAAGTTTGGTCTGCATTGATGTTTTTGCTATCCTGATTAACTCAGATTTGTTTCCGCCGTCTATTTTTTGTGCTATTTGATTAAATATTTCAATACTCTTTAATGCACTCTTTCTATATCCATCAACAATTATAGTTGGATGAACATCTTTTGTGATTAATTCCTCTGCTTTCTCGATCAATGCTCCTGCTAAAACTACTACAGATGAAGTTCCGTCGCCAACCTCATTATCAGTAGCCTTGCTTATTTCTACCATCATCTTTGCTGCCGGATGTTGAACGTCTATTTCTTTTAATATAGTTGCTCCATCGTTAGTTATTGTTACATCTCCTAGCCCATCTACTAACATCTTATCCATTCCTCGTGGACCTAGAGAGCTCCTTACAACTTCAGAAATTAATTTTGCAGCGGCGATGTTATTTTTTTGTGCGTCGCGTCCTTTCGTCTGACTTGCTCCTTCTTTCAATATCAAAACAGGCATACCGCCTGCTGAACCTTGTTGAATCGACATTTATTAGATCATATCTCCTAAAACTTAATGTAAAATCCAGTTTTGGCATATTTTAAACTTGCTACAACTAGAAATAATATTGAAATCTAGGCAAACATTTTATCGAATTTTCCTGCCCTCAAATCAGCGTAAATCTCTTTTGCTGGTTTGTTTTCTACTTTAATGCCGCTACTTACACAAGAGCCTATAATTTCCTTCACACTTGATTTTATGCTAGTTGCATATGAAACATCAATTTTCATTTTAGCTATTTTTACTATTCCTTCCATGGAAATATTTCCAGCATAGTCTTTTCCTGCTGTACCGGATCCTTTGGATACATTAGCTTCCTTTGCTACTAAAGCAGTAGTAGGAGGTACGCCAACTTCAACGTTAAATTTTTTTGTATCTGGATCAATCTCTACTTTTACAGGGACTTTCATCCCATGAAATTCTTTGGTTTTCTCATTAATCGTATTAACTACCTGTAATACGTTAATACCCATGGGTCCTAATGCAGGTCCAAGGGGAGGTCCGGCACTAGCTTCACCACCACTTACAAGAGCAGAAATAGATTTTTTTTGTTCCATGTCAGACCACTTTTAGATTTATATTCTTTAATTTAATGGTTTTTGCACTGTTTCTATGAAGCCTTTTTTAAATAATTCGCATCCACTGTAACGGGTATTTGGTATGGAGAATCTAACAATAACACAGTTGCCTCTTGCTTTTCATAGTCAACCCTAGTTATCTTTGCCTTCATAGATTTGAATGGTCCAGCAATAACTTCGACTGTATCATCTATATTTAATTCTGTTACTACAGGTCTTTTTACCAAATAACTCTCAATGTCTTTGTAAGGCAATTCTCCACGGATCTGCCCTTTGACATGTCTTACCCCAATAAGAGCATCGTAGGCAATATTGGAGTTAGGAGCTTCGATTATTATGTACCCTTTAAAACTATCAAGTAACAATATAGAACGTACAGCAATTTTCTTTGAATTTATCCTATTTTGTGCCAAATTTACGACAATATGTTCCTGGCCGCCGGTTGTTCTTATCGCAAAAAATTTTGAATCTGATTCTTGGCTGCCTGGTTCTATTTGAGAGTTTTCAGTGCTAGCTTTACTGTCAGATGATTTATCTTTGGTTGTACCTAATTCGGAAGTACCAGATTCCAATGAGTTTTCTCCATCTACCCTATCAGTTCTTTCGGAGATAGTTTCAGTCTTGACATCTGAGTTTTTAGTAAAAACATTGTCCAGATCATCAAAATTGTCTTCTTTCTCTATAGTACTACCTTCCAATTATCTTCAGGATATGATAGCTTGTTACAATTTATAAGTTTAATTAAAAACCATTTTATCGTAAAAAGATAGACGCATCCACGATGGAATAGATAGACCACGACATCTGTACGCTGAATTTCCTCACGATTGCAAATTTTTCCTTCTGGATGCAATTGAAGATGCAAAATAAATGGTAAATCCGCATATCGCCATTATCAATCCATAAAGGGACAAAGAGCCTTTGCTCAAATAAGTACCGATTCCTACAATTATAGCTCCCATAACAAGCAGCAGCATCCCGAGTCTAACATATTTTGGAATACCCCTAGACATTTTTCTTCTTACATGAATTCTAATTTTGATAACTAATATAACTTATCATGCAAGAAATATCCAAAACAAAATAAAAGAGTCATAAAAACATCACATTTTTATTTACCGATATATTAATTGTCGTTACCAAATGAAGATAGCAGTCGTTGGAATGGGAGTCGCAGGAGCTTATCTTATGAATGGCCTCAGCAATGATCATGATAACTACGTTAAAGGATTTGAAAGAATGCCTATTGAAGAACATGATGCAGTATGTGCCTGGGCAACCTGTAAAAATATAATGGAAGATTTGGTGAAGCAATGTGGTCTTAAGTTTGATGATTATGTTTTACATGAGGGAAAAACTATGAAGGTGGATATGAGTCAAAGTAGCAACGAGGAAAACAGTATTAATGTTGGATTGAAAGGAATGGTTACTTATGACAAAATAAAATTAATCAAGGACATGACAAGGGGTACTGAAATCCAATTTGGTGTTATTCCAAGAAAAGAGACTCTTGAGTCAGAGTTTGATCTTATAATTGATTCTACAGGCTTTCATCGTAATTATTTACCACGTCCCCAAAAGGAAATGTGGATACCATGTATTCAATATAAAGTGAAATATCAGGACAATGCTCCTTTCGACGATTTTTACTTGAAAGCTTTTCCCTCGATGAAGGGTTATTTTTGGTATTTCCCATTAGAAAACGGTTATGCACATATCGGAGCCGGAGATTATGAACGAAAAAATAACAATGTGTTTGTTGATGAATTTTTGAAAAAACATAAATGTGAAGTAATAAAGAAAGTTGGTCGTCCGGTCAGAATAAGTCCACCCAAAAATTCCCAACCTTTTACTGATGGCCGGAAAACTGTAGGCGTTGGAGAATCCATAGGGACTGTATATCCTCTGCTTGGTGAAGGCATCATTCCTTCAACATGGTGTGCACAATTATTTATCAAGCACATTACTGATTTTAATGCATATAGAAGGGAAGTCTTAAAGAAGTTTCAGATTTATGCTCTTGTTTTCAAGTTCATTCAGATGAAAATTAATGGTAAATTTAATCTTTTTAAAAATGCTGTCGAGTTACTCAAGATTTACAACCACATGAAGCATGAAGAAAAGAGGTACGGAATGGAAGTGAAATTCAAAGATTTGATGAAAGTATCACGGATATAGGTTTCATTTCATTACTAACACCGGTAATATCATCTAATTAGAAAAGGAATGAGTACTACTGTCATTTACTTTAGTCTTAACTTTTTAGTAACGTCGTTCGTAAATATTTTGTTTTGAGAATGCCTAGTAACAAAATCAATACAACTACCAGTCCGATAGCCAGTGAAGCTTTGATTATAGATGAGATTAGTTTATCAGTAGAATTATTGAACATATTGATATGTAATGGACCTATTATGAATATTAGAAAGTATGAAACTACCATGATCATAATCCACATTATAAAAATGAGAATGAATAGTCCAAACAATCTCATAATTATATTATCCCCTTCATAAATGAGTATTGTACAACTATTGAAATGAAGGCCAGCATTGATGAAAACGTTCCTAATATGAGGATTCTCTTTATTATTTCCTGTTCAGACAATGGACCTCTAGCAAGAATAAGTCTTACCAATGTTGCTGGTGCGCTACTATCTTTAGACGCCATTAATCGAAAATCATCACATATTGTTACTGGTCTGGTTTTGACCTGCCTGTGCTCTACGATTTTTTTTACACTCGAGAGGAATAGGAAGGAATTCATTACTGCGGGTAGAAGTGCAATGACACCAATAATCTCTGAATTTCCTGCAATTAATATGCCAGCATACATTGATCCTAATAGCAATGTGCCGGAATCTCCGAGAAATATTTTGCTTGGAAATTTATGATAATGATATATTGCAATACAGCCAAAGAGTAATGGGAGACCCATGAGAAAGACATTCGTATTACCAAATAATATAACACTTACTAATAATGGTATCATGGTTATTATGATAAAGCCGGTTGCTACGCCATTGAACACATCAATTGAGTTTATAGTATTACCAATTATAGGTATTATAGAAAGAATAAGTGGAATGTATAGGAGTGGTATGAATGCATTATCAAATATTAAGCCAAGATAATTTCCATGGCTTCCTAATACTATTATAGGAACAGCTGCTAGTATCAAAGCTACAGGTTTAAACCAACCTGGCATAGTTTTCCTGTCATCAATATATCCAATGAAAAATGCAATAATAGTTGTTAATAAAATAGAGATTATTATTATGTCCAGTATTAACAAATATAATATTATTTCAGCAATTACTATTCCTATGAGGAGAACAGGACCAGCGGGTCTTGGAATGAACGGTTTTCCAGGTTTGTGATAGTCTACTACCACTCTCCCTTTCTTGTTTAGATATTTAATAAAAACAGGTGTAATAAAGAATATAATTAAGAATGAGATTGCAGATACAATAATTCCATATATGACAGTATTTAATAGATAAACCAAATTTTCAATCACCTTTTGTAACTATAATGAAAATATCCTCTTGCACTCATTTTTAATTCTTGATTTGATTCTTTAGTTTTCTCGCAAGTTTAACTCCTATTTTTGGTATGGAACCTAATTTTGATTCAGAAATCTTGTCAATTTGAGTAACATTGGTGATTCCTGCCTTATATAGAGACCTTGCCCTAATTCTTCCAATTCCCTCAAGTTGTATAAGTGGAATCAATTCTGATTTTATGCCATGTTTAATTCTCAACCGTAGTATATTTATTTCTGGTAGAAGATCTTTTCTTCCTATCAATTTTGCAATTTCATAAAGACAGTATGACAACCAGTATGTCGTTTCAACCATCCTATATAGATCACCAGGTTCAACTCCAATTTTTTCATTTAAATTGGCTTCGCTTGATTCATCGATCCATTCTAGGAGAATTATCAAATTTTTTAAAGAGTAGTCATAATTTAAGAGTCCATATGAACTCAGTTTATGTTTTTCAAACATTCTTTCAAAGTATTCTATTTCATTTTGCCTCAATGTTAACTTTGGATAAAAATCATAAGAGTCACAAATCCAGTGTAAAAAATTTGTTCCATCATTAATTTTGTTACTATTATAGTAATCCAAATTTTTCTTGAAGTGAATACCTGTTTTTGGATCGATATATAACAAGGAAATGCGTTTACCAAATTTTGTAGCCATTAGTAACTCATTCCTCATGATTATCAATCCCTCGTCGCTCAGATACTGCGAGAGTGAGTCAATTTCAAAGCTGATAGTTTCATTCCTGGGGAATTTAGAGAGGAATGTTTCTTCAAAAAAGTAAAGCAATTCAGACTTTAATATTTTAGGTCTTGAAGCTATCACTCCTAGAACATGCACTCTTAGTGCCCTTTCGTTCATTAACTGAGAGACGATTGGTTCTGGCTCTCCTAATACAAAGTGATTGTAAAGATCTTCTGGATTGGTTCTCGAATCTGCGATTATGATGGCTTCTCCATATTTATCATAAGCAGGTCTTCCTGCACGTCCGCACAATTGTTTGTATTGTAATATAGTCAATGGAATATTACCGCCATATTCATAATCGTATCTAAAAATACTGGCGATTACGACACGTCGAGCAGGCAGATTAACGCCTGCGGCGAGAGTCGGGGTGGAAAATAGAATCTTTATTATGCCATTTCTAAAGGCATTTTCTACAATTTGTCTACTTTTTATTCCTAAACCTGCGTGATGAAATCCCACACCTTTTGTAACAGTGCTTGAAAGTGTTCTGTTAAGCTCTGTATCATCTCCTTGTTTTAAAATTTCTACACCTATTTTGTGGGCTGAGAGTTTTGAAGATTTATCAAGAAGTTTTAACACAACTTCCGATGTTTTTTTTGCTAGTGAAACAGTACGTTTACGTGTTTCTGCAAAAACAAGTGATTGTCCTCCATCATTTATAATAGAATCCATTGCAAGGCTAATTATTCCACTGGTTGAGTTATCTACAACTCCAATATTATCAATTTCAAAAGCTGTACCATTGTTCATAGTGACTTTACCATAATTATAAACACCTTCTATTAATTCAGTAGGGCGCCACTTACTTTGAATTTGCTCGCATCGTAACCAATCAGCGACTTCATCTGAATTTGATACCGTTGCGCTTATTCCAATTATTTGAGGTTTTTGCGGCATTAATTTGATCTTTGTCAATATGATTTCCAGAGTTGGACCTCGTTCACGTTCTGTAAGCAAGTGTATTTCGTCAATAATGAAGAGACCAACATTGAAAATCCAGTTTGCGTCATGTCTCAATATTGAATCCATTTTTTCATTTGTTAATATAATAATATCTTTGTCAATCAATTCGGATCCATAAGAGTCATAATCGCCTGTGGAGATTGCAATATTTATTTTCCTATTCTTAAAACAACTCAAATTATTAATTACCTTAAACTCATTAAATTTTTCTGTGGCCAGCGCTTTTAATGGAGTAAGGTAAACTACTTTTTTTCCCTTAGTAAGAATATTTATCATTCCCATTAATCCGATTAGTGTTTTCCCACTTGATGTGGGAGTTGTAACAAGGATATTGTTACCATTCATCACCCCCTTTGATAATGCAAGTTCTTGTGGGGGATATAATGAATCGTAATTTAATAATCGTAAAAGCTCCTGTAAATATTCCTTCATATGATTAAATTGAAATTATTCTATCTAACTAATATATTAATAATATGAGTTGAAAAGTTTCTGATTGGAAACTCTCAGGATGTTGTTAAAATCAGATAATTCAATTTCTTATGCCTTTGCATAAAATCCAGCTCTTCTCTCATATATTTGTCCATTCTGCATAGCTTTTCTTATGAATTCTTTGGCTTCATCTTCTGTAAACTTTCCTGTTTTCACGAGTTCGTTAACGAAATTCTTTTCTTCAACATCATTCTTGTCCTCTCCTGACAAACCGTTAAAGACATCTGTGAATGTCTTTAATTTTGAAGTTTCGCTAAGAGGTTTTCCGTGAAGAACTCCCAGATCTACTTTTCCAGTATTAACATCTATACCGACAGTTTCTAGCATTTGTGAAACAAGGTATATTGCTCTGTTAGCGTCTTCAGAATCTACATTATCTTTCAATAACAATCTAGCTCTTGCAGTAGCGAGGCGTACAAGACCCTCCAGCTGACGAGGAGTTGCTGTTATCATCCCTTCGGAATCAACGTTTCTCATCTTCAGGTAATAGTCTCTTAGAATATCAATTGCCTCCGTTGTGAGTTTTGGTTCAATTTGTTTGGCATAGGCTAGATATTTACGAAATAGATCTATTTCTATAACAGACTGGGCTGCATGCTCTATGTCTCTATGAATTTCAAGTATGTGACTTGCGATTCGATTATCTCTTTCAGAATCAGCATTATCTCTGATGACGTGAATGATATCAAACCTAGTTAGTAACGGTATAGGAAGTGGTTCTACGTTCTCTGTAATATTTCTAAACGGATCGTATTTACCATATTTAGGATTAGCTGCAGAAAGGATTGAAGTTCTAGCATTAAGTGTTGCTACTATTCCTCCCTTTGCTACTGAACAAGTTTGTTGCTCCATAACTTCATGGAGTGCAGATCTGTCTTCAGATTTAATTTTATCAAACTCATCTATACAGACAAGCCCCTGATCGCCCAAAACTACAGCCCCCGCCTCAAGCATCATGATTCCGGATTTATCGCGAATTACTGCTGCTGTTAACCCTGCAGCAGTAGTACCTCTTCCAGATGTATATAGACCTCTTGGTGCTATTTTCGCAGCAAATTTGAGCATTTCTGATTTGGCAGTTCCCGGATCTCCAACGAGAAAGATATTGATATCTCCTCTACGATTTGAACCATCAGCTAATTTTTTTGTTACCGATCCTACAATTAGTAAAAGAATAGATTCCTTAATTATTTCATGTCCATATATATGAGGTGCAAATGATGCAACTAGCTTGTCATAAGCATCTGGCATCTCGGAAATAGCTAAGATCCGTTTTGCATCTTCTCTGTTTATAACTATTCTATCAAGAATTCTTTCATCTTTACTATCACCAGTTCTTTCATCTTTATTTCCAAAAATTCCGCCAAGATACTCTATATTGTTACCTTCCATGCGCAGTTTGAATAGACTTGTCCTTACCTGTAATGACAGTTCTTGCTCAATTCTGACTATTCCGGTCAATAAAACCCTATCTCCAGGTCTGCACCGATCTACAAGATCATCCATTACAGTAACTTCTACATAATGAGGAAGTTGACCCGCAGGCAAGTCCTCTGGCAGTTCTTGAATCCTAACAAGCTGAAAATCGGTAAAGAAACTATTTTCTGGATCCATTTCAAGCTCTTTTTCAGAACACTGATTACACCTTGTAGGTTTCTTTAGTGTTAGACCTTTAAGCTGAGCTTCATTTAGTGTATTACAATTCAGACAGGCATAAGCTAATTTTTTGGCAAGTGGTTTAATCTCGGAAGTCCTGACGACCATGCCAGGAACGCTTATCAAATTGTTAATTAAATCTGCGCTTATTTCTCTAAGGCCCTTTTGAACTTGGTAGTTTCCAATTCTTACTTTTATCTTCTCCTTAATTTCTTGAGCATAATCATAATGTATCTCTCTTAATATTGAGTATACAGCTTTGTCAAAAGCTTCAAACATATCATCAGGGGTTTCAGTGATTAACTTTGTTAGCTCTGGCTTATTTCTATCTAAATCGATATAATCAACTACAATAAATGTGGAATTTGATGCCATCATATTGTTAATTCTGTCAAAATACTTGTAATTTCCATCCTTGTCTTTGAAGGCTCGTAGAAATGATTCTAAATCATCTGATATTGCAGAAGTGGTTTGTTGTTTTTGCTCAGTCAATTACTTGCTTAACACCGATCCTTTAAAGGTTAATGAAGAAGTGCGAACAGAATTATAAAGCTGTCTTTCCTCTGCAGATAATTTTGATTCAGTTTCTGCAGAAAGTGATGAAGCTGCGGCTAATTTCACAATTTTTCCCAGTCTGGAAATTACAAAAGAATTTAGTGATACCATTAGAGTTTCTCTTTCTTTTTCATTAAGGGTTTCGAGAAAGTCATCAATGCGTATGTAAAAGTCCGCATCTACGCCCGAAATGTCATGGGGTTTTGATATTCGTTCTCTATTG
>JBHENS010000007.1:0-33117 GCA_046261955.1 Nitrososphaeraceae archaeon
GTGTTAGTGGGAGGGAGAGAAATAATTAAATAATTTTTTACTCGTCTTCTTCTTGTCCAGAATCTGCGCTTTCTTCACTATCATTTTGTTCTTCTTCCTCTTCCACATCTTCTTGCAGATTTGCCTCTCTATCTAGTTGTCCGAGTGTAGGAGTGCTGCCATTATTCACTGTAATGTTGGCTTGAGAAAATGTCAAATTGTTATCTTGAAGTTGCTCAAGAACTCCAGATTTTGGATGGATATCTAGTCCAGTGACTATGGTATTTTAAAAAAATTACCTTTTATTTTTTGTAACTATTCGTTTAGCATGAGGAATAACCAAAACTACGTCCATGCTGGGCATCTTGGATTTAATTAGCTTCTCAGTGTTGAGTAACATAATTTCCACCTCATTTAGGGATTTATCGCCATCCATGTCAAGATGAATTTCAGCACGCGAAATGATACCTGTCTGGCGTAACTTGACCGATCTTACAATAGCGTCCCCTTCGAACTTTTGCTCCACGAGTTTTTTCATATAACCGGCACTGGCAGGATTATACCACGCATCAACTAGTATCAAAGATGATTGTTTAAGCGAAACATATGCTACCGAGAATATGAATCCTGCAATTATCATTCCACCTATAGCGTCAGCCTGTAGGAATCCAAACTGCGTTGCTATCAATACACTCAAGAAACCTAATACCGATGCTGATCCGTCCTTTATGGAATTTTTAGCATCTGTTTTTAGTGAGAGTAAATTGTATTTATTTGCAATGTGTCGCATTTGGAATGCTCTGTGTAAGGAGATTCCACCAGCGATACCAAGTACTATCATGGTAAGTAACGGATGCTCAATTTCTCTTGGATGGATAAATCCCTCATAGGAATGGTATGCAATAAAGGCTCCTATAGCAATCATTCCAATCGATGCAACCATTGCAGCAAAACTCTCTACTTTATGGTAACCGAATTGAAACTTCCTGTCAGCGGGTCGTGTTGCAAACCTTAGCCCTAACAATACTATAAAAGATATCATAGCATCTGACATCGAATCAATTCCATCAGCAGTAGCTACCACACTCCCGCTGAAGTATCCCATAAGCAACTCTGCAATTCCTATACCTAGAAGAGTTATAACCGAAATTTTTGCTATTCTTTGACCGGCACGGAACCCTTCTTTTACCAGAGCAGCATAGGAACTTTTGTAATCAGGGGTTTTTGTATCAAGTGGTTTCACGGGTATATCCTCGGAGTTTGTTTTATCCAAAAGTTTCAGTTATATAATTATGCGCTCGATAATTATTAAGGATTATAATAGCACGATGGAGCACTAGAGATTCTTACACAGATGAATATGAAAAACCAGATAAACCGACGATGAATATGAAAAACCAGATAAACCGACGAAACGACTGCGGTAGTATAGTTTGATATCTATTAACGAACATGAACCGATTTACAAGATGGGACCAAGCAGATATGGACGCTTAAGAGTAAGAATCCCTGGATACTTTCTTTTTATTTTCTAACTACATGAGATTTATCTTGCTTTCGAATAGTCCTCACGCGCATCATAGTGACCGTGGAAAACCTCTTTAGGTATAAGCGCTCTAACTATATAGACTGAATCTAGTACTGTTTGCTTGTATAATTTTTTTATCTCTTTGGCCCTCTCCATTGAAGACTTATCGCCTATTCTTTCAAAATACCTCCGGGCATAATCAAGTAATTCAAACCTCATCATAGTGTCAATAAATATACTACTTGGTTGTCCTAGATGTTTTGGATCATCGAATCTGATTTTTGCCATTTTCATCTTTAGTCAACCACCTTCTCATGCAAATATTGTTCTCTTAGTTTGCTCAGACTTTCCCCTGATTCCATAGAAATTCTGCGTAGTTCAAAAAGATTGGTAAATCGTGTGTTTAATTTTTCATTTTCTGCTATTTGATTAATATGTTTTATAATTTCATCCCAATACTGAACAATATTTTCATCCTTAAATCGGAAATAGTTAGAACTTTCGATATTTCATAATGAGTGTACGCTCTGTCTATAACCCTTCTAGCAAATTGACCCTTGAACATGTTTATCTTTTTCCTGTTTAGTGTTACGTCGTTCATTTCGTAAAAATGGTAAATTGCATTAAGTCTTGTCGAAATAGAATTAGAAGATAATCCCTTTTCCCTTAACCATATCAAATATTTTATAATTTGTTTCTGTGGTTCAGTTATTATCAGAAGATCCGAGTACTTAATCACATTACAATAATCCATGAACAGTTTGATATTCAGTTTGTATGTTTCCTTGGTTATCTCTGACTTTAACGAATTAATGAAATTGAAATAAACTTCATCTTCATCTGGCTTTTTTTCATGCTGTAAGGCTTCCATTGTTGTTCACTGTTCATCGCGAATATAAGACAACTAAATATTAAAGAATATTTAGATATGCTACAATGTCTAATATGAAATATATTCAACTTGAACCCCAAGGGGAAATCGCTCTACTTCGAATCAACAGACCTGAAGCTCTGAATGCAATGAATATCGATGTTATATCAGAGCTTTCTCGAACAATGGATATTGTGGGCGCAGACGATAGTATCAAAGTTGTAATAATAACAGGAGCTGGCGAAAAATCATTTTGCGCCGGTGCGGATATTTCATACATGGTCAACATAGATCCAATAACTGCGGAAAAATATGCATCATCAGCACAATCTATTTTGAACAAAATTGAACGTCTGGAAAAACCAGTGATAGGAGCTGTTAACGGGTATGCACTTGGAGGTGGTTGCGAATTAGCGATGGTTTGCGATATTAGAATTGCATCCAGTAATGCAAAACTTGGACAACCTGAAGTAACTATAGGAATTCCTCCAGGATGGGGAGGTACACAAAGATTGATGAGGTTAGTAGGACCCGCAAAAGCAAAGGAACTAGTTTTTACGGGTAGAATGGTCTCTGCTGAGGAAGCTTTTCAATTGGGTTTGGTAAACAACGTGATTAGCTTGACTTCAGATGATAATTTACCCCCAGAAGTTGCCAAAGATGATAAGGAGAAGCAAAAGGAACGGAATAATCAGATAGCAAAACTACTTAACAATAAGCTGATGAACGAGTGTGTTTCATTGGCCAAACAGATTTCAAAGAATAGTTTTAACGCTGTAAAAGTAAGTAAGATGTTGATAAACAGAGGTATGGATGCAGATCTGGACACGGGACTCAGATTGGAAATTTATGGCTGGTCTTTGTGCTTTGCGCATGAGGATAGGCAAAAGATGATGTCCGATTTTCTCAATAAAAGCAAAAAGTAGCAAATCGTCTACTACTCTTTTTTCCCAATTTATTTGAAATCAATATTTCGAAATAACTTTCGCCCCAGCACCGGCACGACAAACGTAAGCGTTACTCTGAATTTTAGAATCAGCGAATACCTGTTCCATTGACTTCCCAATTTTATGGGCCTTATTGGCCGAATTTGTGAAGGCAATCATTGATGGTCCAGCGCCGCTTATCGTTACTGCCAATGCACCAGAACGAATTGCATTTAATTTTAGTTTGTCGTATCCCGGAATAAGGCTCTTCCTAGTAGGTTCTACTATAATATCATTTATGCCACTTGCTAGAAGCTTGGTATCCTGATATAGAAAACCGCTTACCATCATACATGCATTAGCTAAATTTTTTGTATGATCTTCAAGAGCTATAGTTTTGGGTATCACGTTTCTTGCTAATTTTGTTTTCTTAGCTGGCGTTATCATTTGAGGAACACAAACCACGAGTATCAAATCTTTAGGCGTATTTATTCTAATAAATTGAAGTGTGGGAAATGTTCTTACAATTACAAATCCTCCGAACAATGAAGCTACAACATTATCGTAATGTTTTACCCCGGCACTACTAACTTCTCCCTCTGCAGCAAAATCCAATAATTCATTTTCTGTCAATTTACATTGAAAAAGTTCGTTGAATGCAGTAACGGCAGCTGCACTGGATGCGGCACTACTTCCTAATCCCAGTCCTATCGGTACTCCTTTGGTTATCCGAATATCAAGGTCATTTTTGATTTTATATTTTTGAGCAATTTTCAATACTGATAGACTTGCAGAATTTTCCTCAGCTACGGAAGGTATTTTATCATTATTTTCTAATGTGATTTCTATCTTTCCATTCTTTGTTGCTAATTTACTGATAGATACGGTATCATAGAAAAGATCGAGTCCTAACCCGAAGACATCAAACCCTGGTCCTAGATTAGCGGTTGATGATGGCGCCCTTGCTTCACAAAAGTTCAGTGTTTCTTTCATTCTTAATTCTAATCTCCTTTATCCTCACCTAAATTTAGCACCCTCGAAAGTGCCGCAGTAAGATTCATCATCCCGCTCATTGTTAAACTTGAAACAAGAATTGGGTTTTGCATTAGTTTGTTTTTGAATAATGCCTGTAATAGATCCTTACTAAGAATCGAATATTCAATATTCTTTTCATTTAGGAGTGAATCTTCCAGAGATGATTTAGAGGACCATCTGATAATTTCTCCTAGTTTGTCAATTACCAGATCTCTTTTTGTCATTACATCTATCTGCGATATGTTCAATCGAAGCCTTACGGATGTCGCCATTAATGCAATTGAAATGTAATTGATTGGAGAAGAGGAGGCGAGAATTCCATCGAAGGCAAATATGTTTATCTTGTTATCGGATTGAAAATTTGAAACAAAATACGGTCCACTTGCTCTGAATATGAATAGCTCGATTTGACCCGGAGTATCGGCTACCACAAAATCCGGATTCAAATTATAAACTTCCTCTTGGATTTCATCTAATTTCGTAGCTATCAAATCTGCAGCCATAATCAGTGCACCATTTGGTCCTAAATTTTGTTCAGACATTATCTTGCCTATGTCAATATA
Source organism: Nitrososphaeraceae archaeon (assembly GCA_046261955.1). Taxonomy (GTDB): domain Archaea; phylum Thermoproteota; class Nitrososphaeria; order Nitrososphaerales; family Nitrososphaeraceae; genus TA-21. The sequence continues at coordinate 4,903 of JBHENS010000007.1, forward strand.
ATTTCTTACATCAACATCCGGCTCATACGGTAGTGAAATAACACCTGGATCAAGATTCAATGAGATAGGAAAGAAGTTATTGTCTTTGTACGATTCCATAAGTTTGGATGTAAGAAGCGATTTTCCAGCTCCGGCTGTTCCAGTAACGAAAATAGTTTCCAAATATACTTGAAAGATAGTGGTGAATATATTAATTCTATTGATTATTATATGACTGTCTATTATTTTGCAATGAGCAGGTTTGAAATGGAGAATAATTGCAGTTGCTGTAAGCCTTATTCCATTTTTATTACTGTTTACATTTACACCTGTTTCTCCAGCAGATGTTTTCTCTGTCGGGCCATTGCCATTTCTGCTTTCTGTGTCTGCTGTTATGGTCAGAATCTTGTTACAGGCGTATAGGTTTAGGTATTTTATTAAACACTTCATTGGACCGAATTATAGCACAACTTTCAAAACTATGAACGCTAGGATTGCTGGAGAATTCGTTACACAAACCACACCTTCATTCATAGGCGGTGAAATAGTTAGAATTGCCTGGCTAATTAAAAACGGAGTTCCGGCAGGAAAGGCTGCTTGGGTGGCTACTGCAGAAATAATAGCAGATGTTTTTGCAGGGAGCATTTTGGCATTCATTGCAGGAGCTGTGGCTATATTCGGTGGCGGTTCCTTCATTGGTATTTTAGTCATTCTCGTTGCCATCCCAACATTTGGTTTTTGGTTTCTTGTAGTTGTACTGTCTACAAACAGAAACATGCAGCTGCCAAAATTTGTGCTAAACTTGATTAAAAGATTCTTATCAAAAGAAAGATCAGATCGTATAATAGATTCAACAAATATTGCGTTGGCAGATCTGTGCAAAATGAGCAGAGAAAATTTTACTTCGTTCAATTCAGTAAAGGTCCTTTCTGTAGGAATGGCAATAACTTTTGTGGCTTTTGCTTTTCAGGGTATTTCATTTCTAGTGCTCGCAGAATCAGTTGGTCATCACGTTGGATTTTTCCAATCATTTATGGCCACTTCAGCATCTACGGCTCTATCCACATTGCCAATTACGATAGGAGGATCCGGATTGGCAGAATTGGGCGTTTGGGCATATATTACAAATATAAGCACTATTCCGAATTTGACTGATGTACTGAACTCTTCTCAATTGTCTGTAATCATAGCTTGGAGGATTGCTACATACCATGTTCCCCTTGTCATAATGTGGATTGCCCTAATGAGAATTACAATTGGTAAGGACTCTATTGCAAATCAGATTAAATCTAAGAATTTGGATAACAGCTAAACAATTTTAGTGAAGGAAGGCACGATCAATACCAACGAGGACTTGCAATGAATAAATTGAAAGGGAAAACAGTTTTAGTAACTGGCGCATCATCAGGTATAGGGAGATCAACAGTTTTAGATTTTGCAAAACAACAAGTCAAAGCAATTATACTTGTTTCTAGAAACAAGGAACGTTTGTCACAGATTTCATCACAAATTAGTGATAAATGTGAATCTACCTCCTTTTCCTGTGATGTATCTAATAAAGCCGAAGTATTGCAGATGGCCAATGAAGTCCTTTCAGTTTATGATCACATTGACATCCTGGTAAATAATGCGGGAATTGGAATCCTGGGAAAAGTAGCGGATCAATCAATTGAGGAAATAGAACTAGTCACCAAAACAAACTATCTGGGAATGATTTATTGTACCAAGGCGTTTCTAGACTCAATGTTAAGAAAAAAAAATGGACATATAGTAAATGTTGCATCACTGGCAGCTAGCTTTGGAATTCCTGGTCTGGCTGCATACTGTGGTTCAAAATTTGCCATGCTTGGATTTTCCGAATCACTCCAAAACGAATTGTTCGGGACTGGAATCCGAGTTACCGTAGTGAGTCCTATAGGTGTAAAGACAAACTTTTTTTATCATCCATCATTTGGCAATAAGTTCAAAAATAAGGAGCGATTTTATCTAGATCCTCATACTGTATCCAAAGCAATCATAAGAGCTTCTACCTCAAGCAGATTGGAAATAGTTGTACCGTTCTACATGAGAGGTGGAATATGGTTGAAGCATACGATACCTTATTTAGTAAATCCTATTGTAGGAGCCTCATTTAGAAAAATAATGGACAGTTGAAATAGATCGCTTATTCCTCCTCATCTTCAGCAGTGCTGACTGAAGTCTGGATGTCTGATTCTACATCCATAAGCTGAAGATCTTCTAATTCAAATCTGTATATCGCGTTCATTTCAAGATTGTACTTTGATTTTAAGAATTCGACTAACTTGGAACTTAATTCGCCCTTAAACATTTTTATTTTAAATTCATAAATAGATCCTTTTAGAAAGTCAGCAATTTTCAAAATGTTAGGGACATCCAAGCCTTCTATTATGGTACGTCCATCAGAGAGGGCTTCATAAATCTGTAAATCAATTTTATATGCATCTTCGTAGACAGCCAATATGTATCCCGATCTTGTTAGTATTTCTGGATCCACGAATTGCACTGACTTGATTTCGTCTTCAGCCCATTTTGGTAGGGATCCATCCTCTCCTGACTGGCCGTCCTTCGTGCCTTTGCTAGAAACTTGCGCTTTAGACCTTGGCATGATTAACTTACTATGATGTACCATTATTGCTTTCTAAAAAACTTTGCAGATAAAGATCATTAAGTTAGCGCCAAGTAAAATCGATAAACAATGATAGAAATGGATTGATAATTGAATAGGAGTTAGTAGTAGTCCAGAAAGTATGTACATCTTTTAACAGAATTATTTTTATCTCCAATGTCATTTAGTAATTTAACATGGAGTTAGCAATCTTGAATTCAAACCTAATATCCAGTGTGATAACATTCTAATTTGTTGTGATAAGGTATATAACATCAGGCTGCATGATAGCTGAATAAAACCTTTAATCTACAAGGAACTATAGTCATTGAGGTTGACAATCAATAGAATTTATGATCATCTCAACACGGCTCGCAATATGCCTGTTGAGGGGTTGATGGAGCCCTCGATTATAATATCAAAGGATGAACCCTTATCAAAAATTATCAGTACTTTGATTGAAACTGATTCTTACGACGTTTTCATAGAGTTATCAGGAAAAGTAGCGGCCTTGAATATTAGGGATATTATAGGAGCCAAAGATATCAAAACAACAAGACCATCTTTAGTTGGAAAAATAATTCCAGAACTGAATAGAAAAAGTGTGGTTGGCGAAGCGGCAAGAATTATGAGTCACTACAGGATGAGAACCCTACCCGTAGTTCAAAATGGTCGGGTCGAAGGCCAAGTTTCAGCTAAGCAAATTGTTAATTTGATAAATAGACAACTGGCAGGAGATAAAGTAAAAATCAATGCATCCAACATTATGACAGGCGATCCCCTGGTTATCGATTCTCACAAAACTGTATCCGCCGCCATGTCCATAATGAAAAGAAGAAGAATTGATCATTTACCTGTAGTTGATAACGGTATCTTAGTTGGTATCATAACGTCATCTGACATCATGAAGGTAATGTCACCTACTGAGCGGATAGGCAAAAAGTCAATTGGTATAAACAACGCTGAGGATAGACTTTCCATTCAAGTCTCTGGTTTGGCGAACGACGATGTAATAACTGCAAGCGTAGACGAAAGTCTCCAGGGTGTTTGTGATAGAATGATAAGTGCAGGTTCCAGCTATTGTATAATTAAAGTTTGGGATGAAATCCAAGGGATTATTACTTATAGAGACATAGTTGCATTATTGGGCGAAAAGATAGAGGAAGATATTCCAATGTTTATTGTTGGTTTGCCTGATGAACCACTTGATGCAGAGCTCGCAAAGTCTAAATTTGCAAATATTACCAAATTCATGAGAAAAATTCATCCTGATATAGAACAAGCTCTTTGCCATATTAAATTAAGAAAGGTCTTGGGATCAAGAAAGAGATATGAAATTGATGTACATGTTAGATCTACTCATGGTAACATTTCTTATACCAACGTCGGTTGGGATTTGGCAAAGCTTTTTGATGAAATGAATCACGCTCTGAAAAAACGGGTTGCCCACAAAAATAAAAGAAATCTTTAATTTCTTTGTATATGAAGCAACGATGGTAAATCAAGCCTTTAGTAAGTATAACTACAGTATCTTGAATTAAGTACACAATTTTTCATTCAACGGATATAGATAAACATTGGCCAACTCATCTCTAATTCTTGTTGAGTGGACCTTTATTGCGTTTTTAATCTCTCCTCCATCAATTCCTGTTCCTTCTATTCCAAGTACATTTTTTGAATCGATTTTATCACGTTGAGGGATGAATTGATCTCCTGGATATGGTTCAAGCGTAACTCTCTCCTCTCCTAGCAACCCTAGATCACGAATAGAATTCGACATAATACGTCCTCCATCATTCAGAATCATGTCAATACCATATGACCGCCTGATTTGAATCATGGCTAAATATATGTCAAATTTTTTACCTGTTATGATATAATGAATTAGATCTGATTCGGGAAGGAACCTTGAGACGTACTCATATCCTGATTCATTTGTCAAGAAGACCACTTTGATTCCATTTTTAGGATCAAGAATTCTTATCTGATTTTTCTGACAGGGATTGGCAAATTTTAATCTACTAAATGTTTTGTCAGATCTGGCCACAACAATTTGATGGAACATTGATTCTGGACCTATTTTATCTCTTAACTTAATGAGGTCCTCGTAGATATTTGGATTTGATTCTTTTATAGCATTTCCAAAAAATTGCCAATTCCAAATTTGTTCTTTGTTGACAACAAGATTATCTGCAGAAATCATCATAGCTTTTGTACCCAACAAGATTCTATGAGCCGACGCAAAGATACTATCTCCCAATTTTCTAATGCCCCCAGTCAGAGAAAGAACACCACCACCGGGCCTATCGGCAATCTTGTAAATGTAAGTGCCTTTCCCACTTTTCGCTGTCCTTGCTGCAACATAACTAGTAGCCTGGTATGGTACTTTTATGTTGCTGACATAGTCATAAGAAGCACCGATAACTATTTCTGGTAAAATTTCACCCAAATAATAAAGTCCGTAATCATTTTGAGGTGAAATAATCCTCAAACCCCTTTTAATGAAATGCTTATAGATTTCTTCAGAGATTACTCCCTTTTCGAGTAATTCTGATAGTTGGTCTTGATATCTAAAAGCTCCGGATCCCATATGGCTAATTAGCTCTGGGGTATATTATGTTATTTTAGAACCATCTAACATAATTAAGAAAATTCATAAATCTCTTACCTTTACACTAATCAATTGGCAGAAATATCTAAAGTACTAATAGTGCTACTATTAATTTTGATAGTGTTTGTTCCATCCTTTACTACTGTTAACGCACTTGATTCAAATGAAAAGGGCGCATATACGGACAACATCAGATTCATTCAATATCTGGACGGAAATACAGCTTTACAAGAAATTAAGACTGGGAATCTTGATACATACTACTTTAGGATACCTCTTGAGAAAGTATCATCTATTTCAAATGATACGAATTTAAAAATTTACGAAAAAAATGCAGGTACATTCGCCTTCTTATTAAATCCCGCCCCATCCAAGAATTCAAACATTCTAAATCCATTCCAATTTCAAGAGATTCGTTTTGCAACAAATTACCTGATAAATCGTGAATTTGTAGTAGATGAAATTCTGAGTGGCTATGGAAGTGTACAAACAGATCCTTTTGGAATCTCCTCACCTGAGTACGAGACCATTATTCCAGTTCTAGAATCTTATGATTTCAAGTACAATCCGAATATTGCTAAAGAAACAATTGAAAAAGTGTTGAGTGAAAATGGTGCAATAAAGTTAGACGGTAAATGGATATACAAAGGGACTCCTATCTCAATCAATTTTATGATAAGGAGTGATGATTTACCCAGAAAATCAATGGGTGAAATACTTGCAAATCAGCTTGAAAATATTGGCTTTACCGTACAACGAAACTATGGGGATTTAAATAAAGCAAACCTTATTGTCTATGGCACAGACCCGCAAGAATTAACTTGGCACATTTATACGGAAGCTTTCGGCGGGACCTCAGCTTTTGTTAGATACAATCCAGTTACAGCAGCTCAAATGTACTCACCTTATTTTGGTAAAATGCCCGGTTGGGCTAATCCGTCATTTTGGAACTATCAGAACTCTTCAATCGATAACATAACACAAAGTATAGAGTTTTCTAACTTTAAGTCGGAAGAAGAGCGTAATGAATTATTAAGACAAGCTGTAAACTCAGGAATTCAAGAATCTGTAAGAATTTTTGTAGCTCAAAATATCGATCCATACGTAGCATCCTCATCCATTAAAGGACTAATTAATGACTTTGGGGCGGGTATCTCAACAAGCAAATCTCTCATTAACGCAAGATCAGAGAAAAATGCGAGCACTATAAACGTCGGTGTAAAACAAATCTATCAAGGGGCATGGAATGGAGTTGCCGGTTGTAATGATATCTATTGTACGAATATCCTTTCATTGGTATCTGATCCATCTACATCTAGAAATCCCTATACTGGTGAAGTGCTTCCCTTAAGAAATGAATGGACTAATATTACTACTATGGGGCCGGAAAAAAGACTCGCTATAGAAAGTGATGCTTTAAAATGGAATCCAGCTAACCAAGTATGGGATAAGGTTGGAGAAAATATTTCCAAGAGTAAAGTTACTTATCAAATAATATACTCAAACTGGCAGAATGGTCAACCTATGAGTAAGGCCGACCTACTCTATTCGCTTTACTTTCCATACGAGTGGTCATCTAAAATCAATTCAGCGGATCTTACATATGATCCAGAGTATGCTGAACACGCCAAAATTACTTTACAATATCTGCAAGGTACAAAGTTTCTAAATGATAGTAATGTTATATCATTTGTTGATTATTGGCACTTTGATAGCAAGGAAATAGCAGAATTTGCTTCAGTTTGGGCTACCTCTCCTTGGGAAGTTAATACAGCAATAGAGAGATTAGTGAAAAACGGAATCTTTGCATATTCAAGATCAGAAGCAACGGTCAAGAACATTGATTGGTTATCATTGATAATACCCAGTCATGCACAGGCCATAAGGCAAGAATTGGAAAAAATGAAATCAGAAAATTTTATTCCTCCTGCATTAAAAGATACTGTTACTGTTGAAGATGCGATTAAGAGATATGACGCAAGTATAAAGTGGATTGCAGAGCACAATCACGCAATAATAAGTAACGGACCGTATGAAATAAAGAGCTATAATCCTACAGGAAAAGTAATATCCCTCACGGCATTTAGAGATAGCACCTATCCATATGTTAAAGGATATTGGGCTACTTATGAAACAGCAAAACTTGCGAAATTTGAAATGATTCATCACCCAAAAGTAGTTACTAGCGGTTTACCTGTAATAATTTCAGGTAATATCACCATTGGAGGTAACTACGATAGTAATGCTTCATTAACGTATTTTATCTCTGACAAAAATAGTCGTGTAATAACCCAAGGGAAAGGAGAATGGGTCGACAACAAAGGCAATTTCATGATCACAATTAATGGGAGTGCTACCAAAGGTATGTCTATTGGTCCAAACGAATTTGAATTATTTGTCAAAAGCAATCATGCCCTTAGACCTGATATCTACAATGGCATTTTAATCACTGTCCCAAATACCATGCCAAAAATTAGCAATTAAACTCAAACGGAAATCTATTTTAGATTTGGCATACCACATTTGTCGTTCATGGCCAGTCGGAGATGATCAGACGCATATTAAGTTATATTGATAACATAATGTAGTAAGAACGTTTGGGCCTAGCAAGAACCTTACTGTATCGTTCAATCAACATGTTTTTGGTTCTGTTTGCGACCATTTTCATCACTGTTATTTTACTTGGACCAACTCTTGATAAACTACTAATAGATGCAGTTCGTAATCAAGTGATAGACGAAGTAAATCTAGGAACGCTTAGATTCCCAAACGCAGGTGAAAGAACATCTTACATAAACAGCCAAATCGAATTTAGATCCAAAGCGCTTGGTTTGGATCAAGATTCCTTCAATCCATCAAAATTAGTTCATCGAGTTGTTAGCGTAATGACTCTGGACTTGGGGAAATCTCACTTCTTTACAACTGATCATGGGTCAAGTAACGTACGGGATATAATATTTGAAAAAACTCCAAAAACTATATTATTATTCACAACAGCAACTGTAAGCGTTCTTGTTATTGGTATTTTCCTTGGTACATATGTCGCGGGAAGACAAGGATCCTGGTGGGATAAACTCAACTCAATGAACGCCATAATTGGTAACAGCTTTCCCTCATGGTGGGTAGCAATGATAATGATCCTAGTCTTTGCATTTACCTTACAGTTATTTCCATCACGGGCTACACCTCTGTCGTCTCCTTCCGATCCTAATTATATTTTTGATCTACTGTATCATATGACTCTTCCTCTAATTACGCTCATCATTGCATCATTTGGTTCGTGGGCTTATGCTGTCAGATATTTCTTGATTAACATCTTAAATGAAGACTTTATTTATGCAAAAAAAACAATGGGAATTTCAGGACGAAAAATCTTGTACTCTCATGCACTTAGAAATGCCGGACCACCTATCGCAACTGCTGTGGGCTTAAGTTTATCGAGCTCGTTTGGAGGATCATTTATAACAGAAGCTGTATTTGATTGGCCTGGAATGGGAAAACTGCTCTATGATGCAATAATATTCTTGGATATTCCAATTATAATCGGAGCTACATATATCTCTACAGTTATCTTTTTGGTAACAATATTTCTAACTGATATAGCTTATAGTCTGTTGGACCCTAGAGTGAAAGGTAGCTAAACTATTGCAAAAAAAATTATTCACAGCTTTATTGAGATCTCGTCAGGGAATGATTGGAGTATCAATTATCATGTTCCTGTTGCTATTGAGTGCGCTTGCACCATTAATCATTCCAATTGAATCTTATTTAATGTGGAATAATCCTGACTATTGGATAAATAACCCGAAGACCTCGGCTCCTTTTTGGACTAATTTTTTCGGATCCCATGAATTTGAACATACCTCATTAGATAAGAAAGATGCAAAAACCACTTCGGAGTCAATAGAAGGGATAAGGGTTGTTAACTATAGATTTGAAGTAAATATTCAGGCGGCTACTTTTCCTGATGACTTTATGTTTCTCCACACAGTCAAATACAGTGATATACCCCCAGTATTGCAAATTGACATTACCAGACCTGATAACAATACATTTACTGTGTATTATTCCTCGTTACCCACCACAAATAACATAAATAACACTTTTACTAATAGAATCTTTTCTACAAATAATAATATCAAAGAGTCACTAAGCCAGTACCAAAGCTTCTTTAACTTTCCAATATCAGGCTTTGAACCACAGGTCATACTGTTCTCCGACAACAATAACCCCGAAGTTTTTAACGGACTCTATGAGATATCACAGAGGTTTTTTTTATTTGACAACTCTAGTATCATAGAAGATGTCGGGGTAATTCTTGGAGGTAAAGTATATGGTATAATGGGAACTGACGACTTGAGAAGAGACCTCTTTGTTGGAATCACATGGGGCATTCCAACAGCACTGTTAATTGGTCTAACTGTATCAGTATTTTCAATCTCCATCGGACTTATCTATGGCGTAGTAGCGGGTTATAGAGGAAAGAAAACTGATGAAGGAATGATGCGGATAAATGATGTTTTTTATGCATTCCCGACCTTAATGCTCCTTGTTCTACTATCAATCACTTTTGGCCAAAGCATCCTTTTGATAATTGTAATCTTAATGATTTTTGGGTGGATGGGAACTGCGAAAGTGATTAGAAGTATCGCGTTACAAATGCGTAATTTCCAGTATGTTGAAGCAGCTAAATTAATGGGACAATCAGACCTAAAGGTAATTTTCAAACACATTATCCCACAACTGCTTCCACTCACATTTGCAAGCATCGCAATCTCCGTGCCAGGAGCTATTCTTGCGGAAGCCGGGTTAAGTTTTATAGGTTTAGGAGATCCAACACTAACAACTTGGGGACAGCTGCTCCGTGATGCAAATACTGCAGATGCAGCGTCACGAGGTTTATGGTGGTGGATTATTCCCCCTGGATTTATGATTACATTAACAGGATTGGCGTTCTTCCTCATTGGAAATGCGCTAGACTCAATTTCAAATCCATTAAGAAACAAGAATAAAAAAGGTAAGTCTATTTGAATTGAAATTTAATTAGTCCTTTAGCCTAGTTTAACTTGAAATCTTATTTAGATACCTCAAAATAATTTTTAAACAATTCTGTTGGCAATTATGAAATCTACAAAGTAGAAAAGATAAGATCTTTCATTCATTTTTACTATCCATGGGATATAATATTCTTTATTATTTATTCTATATCCAAATTCTTCTATAATTTTTCTGATTTGGATTGAATCAAATTGATCCTTACCATTAATGTCCACAAAATGGTAAGGATCAATTAAAATAAGTTTTCCATTCTTTTTGATGCAACTATTCACAGAAGAAATTAGCTTGTACAGATCGATTCTATCAACAACATTCAATGCAATTATACTCTGAAAGAATTTTGATTCAAAGGGAAGATTTATCGCATCTGCTACAATAAATTCTACATTTCTACTTTTTTTATTATGCATTATTTTTCTAGCTTCTAGTATGAACGAGAATGAAAGATCTACTCCAAAAACATAAGTTAATTTTTTTGACAATTCAAAGGTGCTTGATCCGAAAGAACATCCAATGTCCAATCCCACCCCATTTAAGTTCAAGTTCTTGTTAGACAGCATTTTGTAAATGTGATCTGGTTTTATTTGCTTTTTCAACAAAGATAATAATCTATCATCTGAAGGGTAACCCTGATGAGTATTCAAGTAAGATTTATACCAAATACTGTTCTCTTCATAGCGATCGTTGTATGTTGGACTACGAATCTTTGTACCTTCTGATCTAAGAAAAGACTTGAGTTTAGAAGATTTAGAATTTATTATCCACTTACCATATGTTATAATTCTTTGACGAGCATATTCATGAAAATTTTCCAATAGTATGGGAACACCCTCAATAATGGGGTATTTTGAGTTACAAATTTTACATGAAAGAAATCCTTCTATGCATTCATCTTTTACATCTAGAAATGATTCTAGTCTTAGGCCCATCTTTTTACATGAATTATTTACACAACATAAATCAGAGGCAATTTTTTTCATCATATATCATTACTTTACATCTAAATAATTAATTTAACATCTTGTTTATTCGTCGTTCATTTTCGATATTATTGAATACATTTTTTCATACGATGAAATAATGTTTCTCTTGTTAGTATAGCTTTGCTTGATTCTATTGATTCTTTTTCCGAGAATATTCTTATTTTTGATTATTATATCGAATAATTTAGCTGATTCTTCATTATATTTTTTTAGATATCTTATTAATTGCTTGTTATCCGCAAGCAGTGACGATATAAGTGATGAATTGTCTGTTAGTATACTTTCAAAGAGTAGTTTTTGGAGATAAAAGGTAGTTCCGGAAACTCTTTTTAGTAATGTGATATTTTCATTGCTTAATGTGCTAGCCAGTAATAAATTTACGTAGTAGATCATTCCTAATATTATTGCCATAATTGAATCGTGAGATTTTGGGTCTTTGATTATTATTATTCTTGCATCCTTGAATAATGATCTTGCCAACTTTTGTTCTCTCTTTTCGTTCCTAATTGGTATTACCAACAGCTTAGTGTCACTCAACTTCTTGGCTCCTGGACCGAACATTGGATGAATCGAGAGAGGAATTAAATAATCTGGAATATCTAGCAAAGAATCAAAGATGTCCATTTTAAGTGAAGATATCTCAACTATGCAGGCACCTTTTTTCATCATTGATACGCATTTGTTGATTACAGGAATTGTTATCCTAATTGGTACACACACAATAACGATGTCAGCTTTCCTAACACAAGGTTGCAGTGATTTGCAAACAGTGATGTTGCCAGCGAATTTTTTTGGATCTAATTTGATCTTTCTCTTATCATACAATAATACCTCATGATTATTTTTTTTTGAAAAATAGTTACAGAACCACAGGCCCATTTTTCCAGCACCTATAATTGCGACTGATTTAACCATTATATCACACATTCATAACTTTTCTTAGTATTTTTAATCCATCACTTAGTAATTTGATTGGTTGACACGCTGAAATTCTAATGAAATCAAAGTATGATTCTCCAAAACCTGTTCCCGGAGCTACCGCAACTCCCTCATTTAAGAGCTCAAAAATTATCTTATTGACATCGATGTTATTTTTGAATCTGAGGAAGTAATACATACCACCATCTGGGTTGATGAAATCGCAAGGAATGTCCTCTAGTTCCCTTCTTATGAAATCCAACCGCTTCTTCATTAAAGTCGCGTTGTGAGTAACATTACTTTTCATTGCAGCAACAGCAGCATATTGCATTGGCTCGGCTACACTCGTTATTGCTATTGCTTGAATCTTGGAAATTTTATCTATGATATCTTTTGAAGCTATTGCATATCCCACTCTAAAGCCTGTCATGGCGTGACTCTTTGAAAATGAGGAAACCATTATGCTCTTATCGTATTCAAATTCAAGGATGCTCCTATATGGAATATAGGAATACATTGAGTATACCTCATCACTTAGAACAAATATATTATTTTTCGTAGCCAACTCAAGGATGTACTCAATTTCTCTTTGCTTGATTATTTTTCCTGTTGGATTATTCGGAGAGTTTAAAACTATCATTTTGGTATTAGGTGTTATCATCATCTCTAATTCTTCCAAATCTAGATCCCATTTTTGTTCCACGGAGGTCTTGATTGCCTTAATTTTTACACCAATAAAATTTGCACAATCTCTGTAAGCAGGCCACGCGGGTTCGAAAATGACCATTTCATCGCCAATTGATAATGTAGAAACCATTGCGCTAAATACTGCAAATCTTGCTCCGGGGCTAACTATGACATTATCCTCCCTTACTGATCTCTCTTTTGCAATTGACTTTCTTAGTAGAGGAATACCAGTCGTTTGAGTATAGTGAACATGCCTTTTCTCAAAAGTTTTCAATAATTCATGTTTGACACTAACGGGGGGCATATAATCGGGCTCACCAACTTCCAGATGAATTATCTTCTTACCATCAGATTCTAATTGTTTTGCTTTCAAAAACATGGCCATGTGATCTAGTTTTGTTTCTTTGTTAGATGTTTTTTCCTTTTGAATTCTTATTGATTCTAAAAATAATAAATTCAATAGCCTGCCTATAAACTCGTTATTCAATCCTACTTGCGTTCCCATATCATGAACATACCTTGCTATATCTTGTTCAACTGAAATATCCTCTATTTTCATCATCAGATTATTCTTGACATTTCCGATTTGGCTTGCTATATTCATTCTCTTATGTACAAGTTTTATTATGTCTGCTGTTACAAGTCGCATATCATCGCGCAGTTTTTCTAATTTGAGTTCATTCTCTTTGCTCATTTTTTTCCTTCACTTAGAACAGGTGATATTAGATTCCATCTAATTGCGTGGTCAGCCAGAATAAATGAAACTAACGACTCTACTACTGGTATTGCTCGAGGAACAACGCAGGGGTCATGTCTTCCAGGAACAACAATGTCACATTCAGTATTGGAAACCAAATCTACTGTTTTTTGTTTTTTTGCTATGGATGATGCTGGCTTGAATCCAATTCTTATTACTAAGGGCATTCCATTAGTCAAACCTCCTAATATTCCTCCAGAATTGTTCGTCTTTGTTATTATCTTGTTGTCCTCAGAAAGTACATACTCGTCATTATTTTCAGAACCTTTTAGCATTGTTCCTGAAAAACCAGATCCAAATTCTATAGCCTTTACAGATGGAATGCTAAATAACGCTTTACTGAGATCAGATTCCATTGAGGAGAATATTGGTTCTCCCAATCCTACTGGTAATCCCACAGATATAGACTCGACAATTCCTCCAAGAGAATCTCCACTTTTCCTTGCATCGATGATAGCAGATTTCATTTTCTCAGCAATTTCGGGATTAGGACAGCGAACATCGTTTGCATATCTATTTTGCTTTGATTCTTGATAGGATAAAGATTTGTAACTAATTTGACCTATCTGAGTAGTATAAGCAATGGTTTCTATTCCCAATGTATAATTCAAGAGCTTTTGTGCTATTGCACCACCCATGACCATGGTCGCTGTTAATCTGCCAGAAAATCTACCGCTTCCTCTATAATCGGCATATCCTCCGTATTTTACGAAAGATGGATAATCTGCATGACCTGGTCGTGGACTATTCTTTATCACATCATACGGCTTTGAATCTGAATCTTTGTTCCATATTATCGCACATATGGGAGCTGAAGTAGTATATCCATTAAAAACTCCTGACAAAATTTCTACTTTATCTTCTTCTTTTCTCTGGGTTGTAATTATTGATTGTCCCGGTTTTCGCTTGTCTAATTCAAACTGTAGATCTGATTCAGATAGAGGGAGTCCAGAAGGACATCCATCCAATACCATTCCGATGCATCTTCCATGACTTTCACCGAAACTAGTTAAAGCGAATTGCTCACCCAAGGTATTACCAGTCATTTTATAGTTATTGATACCATTTGTATGTCATATATATTGCCTTTATGTTAATTTACCATATTTAGCAAAAAACTTTACGAATCTAATATGATGAATCAAGACTGACTAAATTTAGCACCGATCTTTTTCATGTCTTGTATAAAAGATGGGTAAGAAACATCAACTGATTCCACACCATCCACAATAGATTTTTCTGTCATCATAGCCGCTATTGCAAAGCTCATGAAAAGTCTATGATCATTATATGAATTAATGAGAGCACTCTTTAGTTTTTTTGGCGAAACAATGGTGATTTCATCGGGTAATATCTTTGTATTAACTCCAAATTTTCTAAATTCAGATGCAATTATTTTTAATCTATCTGTTTCTTTGTAACGTGTGTGAGAAACTCCATATATCCTCACTGGATTTCTTGATTTCAGAGATAAGATAGCCACAACAGGAAGCAAATCTGGTGTATCAGATAGATCAAATTCTCCTCCATCAAGTTCTTGGGTTCCCTTAGTCTTCACAGTACCATTTCTCTTGTCCATGCTAATCACTGCACCAATTTTCTTTAAGATTTCAAGAATTTTTGAATCGCCTTGTGGTAACGAAAAGTCCAAATTACTAACTGTAATCTCACCACCTAGTAGTGTACCTGCAGATAGCAACAATGATGCCGTGGAAAAATCTCCTGGAACAGTAAAAGTGGCTGGCACATATTGATTATTAAAGATATCATACTTTCTATAATCTCTAGAATGCTTTACTCTTGCACCAAATTTGGACATAACATTAAGTGTAGATTCTATATAGGATTTTGAGACCTGTTTTCCCGTAACGCTTAAAGAAATTCTCGATTTTGCGCAGACTCCTGCAATTAGAATTCCTGAAATAAATTGGCTTGATATAGAACCATCAATAGTAATGTTATCTCTATTAATTCCTCCTCCCTGCACAATAATAGGTGCCTTATCATTTTCTCTGGTAGAAAAACTATTAACTCCGAGTTGTTTCAAAGCTGATAATAGTGGTCGCATAGGCCTTTTCCTAATACTATCATCTCCAGTGATTACAACGTATCCGTCATTTAGTAAGGAGGAAATAGCAGTAACAAAACGCATAGTTGTTCCAGAGTTCTCTACATTAATAACAGTATCCGGAACTTTTAAAGTATCTTTTCCAGAAACAATTAATCCATTATCGGTTCTCTTTATTCCTACTCCTAATTCTCTACATGCATCAATTGTTGCAATCGTATCTCTTGATATTAGAGGATTAATTATACGAGAATTTCCGTTTGCCAAGGAAGAAATGAAAATGGCTCTGTGTGTATAGCTCTTACTAGGCGGACACGTGACGTTACCATTCAACAAAGACCTTGTTACAACTATTTTACCCAACTTCTCTCACTGTCGACGCTTTTTGATTGTTTGTTCTCGAAATTATGACCCTTCCGTCTAAATTAGATAATACTGACTTAATTCTTTGCACCTCACTTTCACGTACTACAGCAGCGACGGCAGGACCATTCCCAGATATACTGGCTGCAAGTGCCCCATTTTCTAGACACATCCTAGTGATAGTGTAAGTATTTGAAAGTAATGAGGATGTTAAAACCCCATTTAATGTCATGGCTTTCCAATATTGCCCCGAATAGGCTAGTTGAAAAGCTTCCAGATAAATATCTGAGAGCAATTTAAGCCTAGTAACATCTCCCCTTTTTTTGTTATTTGGCAAAAATATCACGGCGCTTATGTCCGTAGGTGAATTTTCTCTTTTCAATATTTTTCTCTTATAATTATCTGTGGTAACAAACCCTCCATAATAACACGCAGTTGAATCGTCATATGCACCGGTAATAGTCGTCTTTGAATATAATGATGCGTCTATGGCACTATTTAGTACAGATTCATCACTGATCTCTTTATTAGATAATGAACTACATGCAAGCGCTACTGCATTTGATACTGCACTTGAACTTTTCAATCCCATCCCTGAGGGTATCTCTGAGTGTATATTAATTAGTAATTGATTATTGTTGATATACTTTGATTGAAGCACGTCATAGATTATTTTTTTTATCATAAGACTTCCTCCACCTTTCTGAAAAATTAATCCTGAACCCTTCTTTGATATTATTTCTACTTGGACGTTTAGAGAAATTCCCATTGCAGATCCAAATCCCGTTGCAACAGCGTTCACAATAGATATGGCACCATGAACTATTGATGTTACCTTTATAGTCAATTAGGTTCACCAAACATTCCAAATAACACCTTTTTCATAGAATCTATTGGGGGGTCCATCTTAAGCCATATTTTAAATGACGCAGTTGCCTGTTCTAGTAACATTTCATAGCCGTAAACCACTCGAGCACCAGCAGTTTTAGCATTTTCTATTAATTTAGTATTTATCGGCTTATAAACAATATCGTACACGATCGAATCCTTGCTTATACTGGCAGACTTTATCAAACTCTCCTCATTACTCATGCCAAGCGGAGTAGTGTTTACGATGAGATCAGACTTGGAAGCAATTTTCTGAATGTCATATTTGGAGATGATACTTGTCTTTAATCCTAATTTTTTGGCGAGATTTGCTAGGTTTGTTGATCGGTCAGTATTCCTATTAAAAATATTGATATTTGCAATTCCTTTTTCTCCCGAGAGTGCAACAACCACTGCTCTAGCGGCACCTCCGGCTCCCAAAATCAGCACTTCAATGCCATTAAACCCAATCTTTCGCTCACGTAATGGTCTTATGAAACCTGCGACATCCGTATTGTACGCATAAAATTTTCCCTCTTCATTATTGACGGTATTTGCTGCTCCAACCAACTGAACTGTCTCATCACAGCGGTCAACATAATTCAAGACCTTAACCTTGTGTGGCATTGTTACATTAAACCCACCGATGCTAATGGACCGCAAAGAATCGATAGAATTTTTCAATTGACCTTCTTGAACTCTGAACGCAATATAGCTGCAATTAAGCCCTAGAGTATTGAAAGCAGCATTGTGCATTGCGGGAGATAACGAATGGTCTATAGGATCACCAATTATGCAATAAGTCTTAAAGTCAGCGTTCATTACTTTTCAGATTATTTCCAATTCTATCGTATATTTTTTTCATTAGTACAATGTCAAGTTGGCCTGGAGCCAACGGATTATCCAATGAAGCATAAGTAAACGGTGAGCCTCCGTACAAGATGCATAATAACCTTGATAATATGCCATGTTCTCCCATTGCAAATGCAATCAATTTCGTATTGGGGTTGTTGTCGTAGAGTGAAAGCAATTTGAAATTATCTTCAAAAGTTCTTGCTGTGGTGACCAATTTGACATAATTGCCGTAATTAGACATATCTTCAAATTTTTTTAAAAGAGATGACAAATTTGGTGTTTTTTTAAAGTCATGAGAAGATACTAGTATTGAGATTTTATTTTCCTTTAGGAATTGCCTCATCTCTTTATCTTTTTTTATGATAGAGATCTCTACATCGAGTAACATTGGGCCTGCTCTAGCCATTTTCTTTAATAATGAAACATGTTCGCTTTGATCTCCATCAAAAGCTCCACCTTCATCCTTCGATCTCAATGTAAAAATTGCTCTATTTTTTATCCTACTAGATATATCTAAGGCGTAATCTATTTCCTTGTAAATCGTATGGTCAAATCTAATTTCCACATAATCAGCTCGTTTCTGTAGGGCCCTAGTAATCAACTTTGGTAACTTATCAGCCGAATCTGTCGCCAGAGATACACAAACTTTGAATTTATTTGTAAACAATATGATCAGGTTTTTTGGGTCAATAATTTAGCAAATTTGCGTTATCCAATTCCGCTCCAATACTATATCCTAATAAGGCAATTCCAGTTCCTAAACCAGACATCTCTATTCTTCCTTTCACCCAATTTTTCTTCGCTAGCTTTGCTTTTTTGGCACCGATTAAAAATGAAGAAGTGATACTAATTGCAATCGCTATCCATAATGAAAATTGAAGAGGTACAAAACCTGTTTTAGATAGCCGGTATGGTAATATTGGCAAAATCCCACCAATGATAAAAGAGGCAAACATAATAAGAGCTCCTTTGATAGGGTTGCCGAGAATGTCCAAGTTCAATCCCAATTCTTCGGTTAACATAGTTTTGAGCCACACTCTTTTATTCGATGTAATCTTGTCTGTAACACGCTTTACTAAATCTTCATCAAAATCTTTAGCTCGATAAATTTCTTCAATTTCCAATCGTTCTTTTTCAGGATATGTTTCCATTTCATATTCCTCTCTTTTTATTATAGATTCTAGAATCTCTCTTTGGGACTTTACTGCCAAATAGTTTTGTACTGCCATTGCCTTTGCACCAGTGAACATTCCCACAAGTGCAGCCAATATAATAAAGTCGGCCGAGCTGTTTGCCCTACCGACGCCAGCAACAATTCCCAAGGATGTATTTATTCCATCACCAAATCCAAATACAAAATCTCTAATATGATTGGATTCTTTGATATGCGGTTCAATATGTCTTGAGCTGTTCAATACAGGTATTTCGCATATTGGGTAATTTAACAATAACAGAGAATATGGCTTTCAACGGTATAAAATATTCCATCAATTTAGATTTTGAGCCTTCATTCTTATATCCATATGAAGTGTATCCCGCGGGCAGGATTTACTCCAGAAGAGCTTGAAATCAAATCTGTTTGAGCCTGCGACTCTTCGGTCGCTGCAAATGTTAGCCCGATAGGCTGTTTCACGAGGTTAGCAATTTTTGCCGACTACTACAGCCGAAAGCTCTACCAGGCTGAGCTACCGCGGGACATTTTTGGTAATGAATTCTGGCTATATAAAATAATTGAATATGGGAATCTAAAAATTATATTTTGAAGGAATTTTGAAAGAATGATCCATTCTCGCCTCTATATTGCAGATACTGTCTCATAACTGAGTCAAAATAATTAATTATGCGAAAAAACATAATGACGGTAATGAAGGATTACGATCATCAGATAATATGGTTAGATTATTTTAACAAAAACCTATCTCGAAAAAAAGGGCGAAAAGTAAGTAAAGATATTTCCGTTTATGATCCTACAATGCAAGAGCTGATAGGCGCATCAAAAACTCTAGAATTGGATTTTTCGGAAGAAGATCTTAATAATCAGGCGCGTTATCCGAGACGGGCCTTCGTAAAGTCAGGGTATATCATGATCTCAAAAAGCGACAAAAAGTCATCTGTTGTTAATCAAATTGCAAAAAAGATGATTGAGGCAAGACAGCAAAAGCACTAGAATGTTACTATGCCGTGCTGAAACTGGGTTCAAACGAACCTAGTTCAAATCTAGATAATAGACTTTATTTATCTTGAAACTAACTTTTATTGACAGATTAAAATGATAATGAGTGCGTAATAAGTGTTAATACAAATAATGGAAAAAATAGGTGAAATCATCCACTTGGCCAAGAGTGGGAGGTTAATAGTCAAAATTCAGGAGAACACGAACCACAATTTGATAGGTCAGGCACTGATTGATGATAAAGGCACCAATGTTGGAAAAATTATTGAATTAATAGGCTCGGTCAAATCTCCATACGCATCCGTAATTCCAACTCTAAATTCAAAGTACAATGTTGGCGGAAAAGTGTACAAATCACATAATGTCAATCATCAATATAACTCGTCAAAAAAAAGGAACAAATCAAGGAGGAGGAAAATGAAATGACATCTGTTGAATATTGCTCTCAATGTCCGGAATGTCAATCAAAAATTATCCTAGACTATGGTAAGGGTGAATATGTATGTCACAAATGTGGATGCGTAGTTATGGAACAAGTCGACTATTACGGACCCGAAAACAATTCAACTGATTTTGAAGAAAGAAACAAGAATACAAGAGCAAGTGGCTCGACTAGTTTGTCACTACATGATTTTGGATTAAGGACTGAGATAGGAAATAGTTTGAGAGATTATAGCGGACGAATTATAGATTATCAAAACGTTGAACTCATGAATAGGTCTCGTAGATGGCATAGCAGATTAAGAGTTAATTCTTCAAAAGAAAGAAGACTGTCAAATGTGCTTTCAAAGATTAACGAGGTATGTTCTGTTCTCTGCCTGAGAAAAACCATAACTGAAACTGCATCAATGATTTACCGTAATTTTGAAACTAATAGTAAGGCAAAGGGAAAGTCTATTACATGTATTGCTTCCGCCACAATTTATTTGGCTTGCAAAAGATGTGGTGTTGTTAGATCAATAGAAGAAATTGTTCAAGCGGCAGGTATATCAGAATTTGACAAGTCAAGCGTAAAACTAGCTTCCAGATATTACAGATCGATGGTAATGGAGTTCAACAAAATAGACGAATCAAAAATTAGTACGGATACGCCTTCAATAGCAGATGAGTCAGAACCTCAGATTTTATTCACAGCTCCAAAATCATATTCCAAGTCAACATCCTATTCTCATACCTCTGTTGCCCCTTCAATATTTGCAATTGATAACTATATTTCAAAACTTGCTAATATTGCAGAAATAGATACAAAAATCGAAAGATTAGCGCTCGAAATTGCCCAAAAAACTAATAATAATTTCTTTTCAGACGGCAAAGCACCCAATGGACTAGCAGCTGCATATATTTACCTTGCATCAGTATTACTAGGAGTAAATCTTCTTCAGATAGATGTTTCCAATTTTGCTGGTGTTACTGAAGTGACTATCAGAAATAGATGCAAAGACATATTGAATAATTTCAAGCTAGTTGTAAATGCAAAACCAATCAACTAGTATAGGAGAAGAATCGCACACAAAAGTATAAGTCTAGATTACAATTTTACGTTTCTTTGTTTTTTGTACATTTGAATAAGTTCAGATTCATCTGTTATGTCTTGGGGATTTTTATCGATCCGTATTTTTTTAGTAAATTTCGGAAATCTTAATGACAATCCAAAACCTTTTCTGATGGAATCCATACCCGCATCATATTCAGGACTTAATGTTATCTCTGATGCTATGATTTCAATTACTATTGTAGGTACGAACCAAGTATCCATATCTAGTTTTGAGTAAACACGTGGATGTTTCTTTGGTATTTTGTATTTTCCTAATTCTTTAAACAATTCTTCAAGGACTTCATCTGTAAATCCACTTCCAACCTTACATACGCTTTTGAAAGCATTTTCATTTTTATCAAAGATGGCAAGTAACAGAGCACCATATCTGCCTACTCTTCTTCCTCTGCCATGAGAACCCCCTATTACTACTAGATCCAAACTATCGACTAATTCACTTCTATATTCTCTTTTGATCTTTGTCCAGGCGAATCCTCTGGCCCCTGCTCTATATGGACTATCGATTTGTTTAACGACCAAACCCTCACAGCCATATTCTATTGATCTAGCCATGAAGTTATCGAGTTCCTCCACACTAGTTACAATCTTCTGATGTATGAGCGTTAGTTTTCGATCTACTGAATTAGTAATAACATCTTTCAATAACTCCCTCCGCTCTACATAAGGAAGTTTTGTTTTATCTCTACCTGAAGCCCAGAGGACATCAAAAACATTTACAGAAACAGGATAATTTTCTACATTCTGCGCAATGTCATATTTCCTACGTCTGTGCATTAGTTCTTGAAATGGAAGAAATTCTTCTGTAAACTTATTGATTGCAACTACTTCAGCCTCTATTATGAAGTTTCTCAGAATAATGGTCCTTGAAACTTCAGCAACATCCGGATAATAATGTGTAATATTTTCTAGGCTCCTTGAAAATATCTCTACTTTCTTGTCTTTTCTATGTATTTGGACCCTCTCCCCATCGAGCTTAAATTCAACTGCTCCCTCACCAGACACCTTTTCAAGTGCCTCTTTACTTGTTTGAACTCTTTCTGCGAGCATTGGTCTTATTGGAATAAAGATTTCAATCTTAATTTCAGAAACAGCTTTTATTCCATCTTTTGCCAATATCTTGGAAACCCTTCCCAAGTCGCTCGAGACATTATAAGCGCTTTCTAATACTTTTCTATTTTTTTTATCAGAGGTGTATGCTAAAGCTAAAGCATCCATTATTGTACTATCAGCGATTCCAAGTCTTAGAGTTCCGAGTGCAAATCTGATAATATATTTACACTCTTGAGGAGACGAATCATTAAAAAGACTTGCTAACAATCTTAATTTTATTTCCTGTGATCCCTTCCCAGCAGTTTTGGATATTTTGTCAAAGATTAAATAAATCCTTTCAATAGTAACCTTTTCATTAAAAAGTGTGGTCTGTACTTTATTCTTCAAAATTGATTCTGCTACGCTTCCGAGGTCGCCTATTTCACGATATTTATGATAAACCTCATCACTTGAAATATTTGAAATCTGTGATATAATACGAATTATTGTTTTTTCAGCGATTCCCATTTCAATTCCTTCGTAATCCGGTCTAATTTTTCCCTGAATAAGATAGATTATTTTATCAATGAGATCAGAGGAAGCATATTTGAAAAGAGTAACCAAATAATTTGTAAGTTCCAGTCTGCTTGTTGTTCGTTCCATTTGCTCTAATATATTGACAATAATGGAAAAATCCAACATTATTTGTTACGGGAGGGTGTTTTAAAATATTTCAAACTAAATTTGGAAAAGAATCAGATCTGTTTGAAGGAAAAATATGGACCCTTACATAACTTGACTATACATTTTCCATAGGATTATAAAATGGGTTAACATTGATGTTACTATGGGCGGAGCTAAGAAAAAATCAATGGGGAGTCAAGAAAAAACATCAAAGGATACTCCAGCTGCAGATGATAAGACGAAGAAGGGAGAAAAGAAGGGCCCAATTAAACAAAAACAAAAATCATTAATAGTCATAGAGGAACCTCAAGGTTTAAAGACCATTAAAAGTATGAAACCAATTACGTCCCAAGGACTGGCGAGGTCAATGGGCGTAAAGATTTCAGTTGCAAATTCATTTCTACGTTCACTTGAATCTAAGGGTATTTTAAGACCAATAGGTGGATATAGTGGACATAGGATCTATGAACTTGGACCTACGGAAGCCACACAACAAATTTGAATATCTGGTTTGTTCATAACAGATGTTATTAAAGCTGACTAGTTAATCCAAATATTATGCAGACTTTTTTCTACTCATTTTCCAAAATTTAGCTGTGCCTACGAATGAAACTGGCACTTTTGTAGCATATTTAATCTACGTTGGTCATCGCCTTTCTAGAAGAATTTCATTGGTCTGGTAGGAGTGGATCTCTCGCACATGAACAAGAAACACCGCCTCCTACCTGTGTTAGTTTTCGGACGTGTTGCTTGATGAGTAGAACGTACGAGCAAGTCTGTAATCAATCTGCAATGATTCGATTAGTGAACTCATTTGCAATATTAGTTGTCATTATTTTAATAATGTCATCTTCTTCAAAGTTTCCCAAACACCACATTGCCTTGACCAATGCAGTTTCTGAAGTTGTGTTAGAAAGAGGGATCACGCCTATATTCAAAAGATCTCTTCCGGTATCATATACTGTGAGCGAAGTTCTACCCCAGATGCATTGGGAGGTCATGAATACAAAGATTCCTTTACTAACTGCATTCTTTATTTGAGAAAAGCATTCTCTATTTATGTGACCTAAACCAGTACCCTCTAAGATTATTGCCTTATACCCCCTCTCCACACAATAATCTATCATTTTACAATCAAAACCCGGATAGTATTTTAATAAGGAAACTTTATCCGCGAAACTTGGTCTTACAATTATGTTTTCAAGATTACTGTCCCTTTCTCGAAATTTTAAGTCCGCATACTGTTTAGATATCTCTATTTGATCTTTCTTGATTAGTGAAAAAGGAGATACGTCTATTGAATGAAATGCATCTCGTCTACTTGTGTGATTTTTTCTAACCCTGGTACCTATATGACATGCTATGACATCATCTGAGATTGAATGATGCATGGCAACAAAGACTCCCGAGAATCTAGATCTTGCAGCAAAGGTGCATGCACCTATCAAATTTAATGATGCATCAGATGAAGGTCTGTCTGATGATCTCTGGGCTCCAACTAATACTATCGGAACGGGCAGATTTTGAAGGGCAAAACTTAGTGCTGCAGAAGTGTAGTGCATGGTATCTGTACCATGTGATATGATAATCCCATCATATTTACCTGATAATATATTTTCAGCAACCTTTCTTGCTATGAGTGTCCAATGTTCAGGTTTGATATTTTCGCTATATTCACTCAAAACAACTTCTGGATCAATATTCGCTATCTTCTTAAGCTCGGGAATGGAATCATTAAGTTCATTTGCTGTGAGTGCTGACATTACTCCTCCTGTCCTATAATCAATTTTACTTGAAATGGTACCCCCCGTACTTAACAACGATAGATGTGGGAGTTGGGGATCTGCAGAGTCTGGAGAATCTTGAACATTTTCCCTGTTAGATAAATTATCCTTGTGTTTATGGTCAGTATCAGACATGTAAGTAGGATCCAATTTTTCAGGAATCTTTTTTATGCTTTTAATTTTTTCTAAATTGATACCAATGTTATACCCATTCTTTAATTTCAAAACTAGATGATTGACATCGGCATATTCGTACCTTGGAATCAAGATACCAACATGCGTCGCATTCTTGGTTTCGATAACCACTGAATCACCTAATCTTACATTTGATTTCTTGAATAATTCTCCTACCTTGTTATGAATACTATTACTGGTCAATATTTGTACTATTTTGTACAAAGTATATTAATAAATTGTGAGTTTTGTGAGTTTACCAATCTCCTTCTTTAAGTTAGTTGAGTTTTATGTTATTTAATTAACTATTTGGTAACATTATTCATACCAGTTTATAATATCATCATGAGTGTCATAACCATGATAGCTCCAACCATGATGTACTATTTTAGGTAACATGTTTCAAATCCATGTGTTCTAGTTTGATAAAGTAAGACTTAGTGGCATACTAAATGAATTTACAATTCTATGATATTATTCTAGTAAGTGAATAATGCTGGAGAAGTCGGAAAATGAGAATTAATAAGATTAGAAATTTGAATAAAAAATGGATTGTTTGTCATTCCATTACAATCATCGTTAAGGTAGACTTTACCCCATTCAATTTTCGTAGCTTCCATGTAATTGTCTCTTTGACTTTCTCCATAGTTTCTGATTCAACTTGTGCAACTATATCATAAACTCCATAAACTTGGTAAATCTCCTTCACACCATCTATACTCTTCAGCTCGCTTACAATCGAATCTTCGCTACCTAATTCAGCATTCATTAGAACAAATGCCTTTGGCATAACAAGAAGGATGTGAATGAGATATAAAAAGATGATGCAGTGCTGCGACGATGATTATGTATTGTGAAACTAACGAACTGTAGAATTTGCAACTTTTTTCACAAGAATTGTGACGGATAGATCCAATAATAGCATATCAAGGATTGAGCCTGGCCATTGTTCTTGGAAAGAGTACACACTCCTTAATGTCCTCCAGATTAGTTATCCATCTGACCAACCTTTCAATACCTATACCAAAGCCTCCATGAGGTACGGATCCATATTTTCTTAGGTCCAAGTACCATGAATACGAATTCATGTTTAATCCTTCTTCTTCAATCCTAGATTTCAATGAGGTGATATTATCTTCTCTCATACCCCCACTGCTAACTTCACCAAATCCATTCGGCAAAAGCAAATCCGTGGTAAGAGCAATTCCAGGTGTTTCTGGGTCCTCCTTTACGTAGAATGGTTTAACCTGGAGTGGATATCCATGCACAAAAACGGGATTAGTACGATCCATTGTAAGTGCTTTTTCAGAATCAATATTCAAATCATCCCCCCACTCAATTTTTCTGGTCTCTTCACCATCTTGAACTTGGATATCCATTGAAGAAAGTATCTCGATTGCCTGGTTGTAGCTCAATTTGTCAAATGGTTCCTTGATTTGATTCAGAGATAACACATCTCTTTTCAAAAATTCTAGCTCTTCATTCCTCACTTTTGTCACATGGCCTATCAAATTGACAAGTAATTTTTCTTGTATCGTAAAAAGATCATTGAGAGATATCCATGGAGCTTCTGCCTCCAGGTGCAAATATTCTGCAAGATGTCTGAGAGTCCTTGATTTTTCAGCCCTAAACGAGGGGCCTAGAGTCCAAACGGGACCTAATGAAAAAATCAAGGCCTCCAAATATAGCTGCGCACTTTGTGCTAAGAATGCATCCTCCTTAAAGTATTTTACAGAAAAAAGGGTTGAACCACCTTCCACTGCACTCTTGACTAAAGTAGGAACGTTGACTTCGATCCAATCATTGTCAACAAACCAATTACGTACATTTTCAAGGATTGTTGCTCTTATTTTAGCAATTGAAATCATCTTTCTTGTACGCACAGTCAGATGTCTATAATCAAGTAATAGTTCCGTACTCTGATATTCACCAATTGGAAAATCATTATTTGCTATACTGTATATTTTTACATCATTGCCTCTAATCTCATACCCACCCTCCTTTGCTCTTTCATCTTTGAATAAGATCCCTTGAATTTCTAATGAGGATTCTATCGTAATCTCTGGGACGCTTGTACTAGGCAGAACACATTGAATTATTCCCCCACGATCATCTCTAATTATGATGAATGCTTTATCCTTTTGTTTACGCACTCTGTAAACCCATCCCCTAACTCT
This sequence comes from Nitrososphaeraceae archaeon, assembly GCA_046261955.1. Lineage (GTDB taxonomy): Archaea > Thermoproteota > Nitrososphaeria > Nitrososphaerales > Nitrososphaeraceae > TA-21. The sequence goes on from JBHENS010000007.1 coordinate 32,251, forward strand.
GATTTCTTTACCTAGAAATTCGCCTTTCTTGATTTCACTAATCCTATGGTATTTCAATTGTGTATTTACGACGCTAACGATCTTTATAATGATATTGTACATCCTTGTTTAAGAAAATAAAAAATCCAACTTTTCATTAAAAATTAAAAATGAATTTATAGAATGAAGAGAATCTAGTATTCAACAATGGAATATGAAGTATGCAATAGTGAAGAACTTCCAAATAATTCAAAGAAGGTAATAACTATTCAAGGTTCTAATATTCTTGTGTGCAGATCCAATGACCGATTATTTGCTCTCGATAATTCCTGTCCTCATAGAGGAGCATCTCTTTCAAAGAGTGAAATAAAAGGAACAAGGATAATATGCTATATGCATGATTTTGAATATGACCTAATTAATGGAAAATTGTTACACATTCCGAATAAGTGGAACGATCAAAATCCGAATTGGACAAGAGCTGATAATTTGTTACTCTTTACAGTATCTGAAAAAAATGGTAAAATTTATGTCCAGTTATGATAATACTTTGAAAAATCTCTTCATTGTTATTAAGAATTCCAATCGATGGGGATTAATTAAGTTGCTAAACTGTGAATTTTAGCTCCTTTGAAAGAATATCCTTATGAATTTGGACATTTGTATTTTTGACAATACTAGTCCTGTACCCTGGGAGCCAAATAGAAATGAATTCTTCCTACGTTGGCTACTCTAAATTCTAATCTCAATGGCATTTTTGTAGAATATTCCAGCACCAATGAGCCTCCAGAAGCGCTTATGGCTTTTGTTATTTTTGACAAGTAGTCCAAACTATACGTAGCCTTGCTTTTTTCCTTCACTTGCAACTCCTCGAGGCCTTCACTACCT